>CAUDRX010000017.1 GCA_958451915.1 uncultured Peptococcaceae bacterium | reverse complement strand
CAGAAGATCGCCTTCGTCGGCTCCACCGGCGCCGGCAAGACCACCATCACCAACCTGATCAACCGTTTTTATGACGTCACAGACGGCCGCATCCGCTATGATGGCATCGACGTGGACCAGATCAAAAAAGCCAATCTCCGGCGTTCTCTCGGCATCGTGCTCCAGGACACCAACCTCTTCACCGGCACCGTCATGGAAAACATCCGCTACGGCCGCCTGGATGCCAGCGATGAAGCCACGTCGTCCATCGATACCCGCACCGAGGCCCTTGTGCAGAAAGGGATGGACGCCCTCATGGAAGGACGCACCACCTTTGTCATCGCCCATCGCCTCTCCACCGTCAGGAACGCCGACTGCATCATGGTCCTCGAAGGGGGCCGCATCGTTGAGCGCGGCACCCATGATGAACTCATCGCCGAAAAAGGCCGTTACTTTACCCTCTACACCGGCGGCAAGATCGGCGGATAATGACAGCCTTTTCCCAGACATCTCTCTCAGGCCAGCGCGCCGTCCTTCCAGGCGAAGGGCGGCGCGCCTGCTTTTCCGACGGGATGGGTAGATTTTTCATCTGGCGGGAGAATTCATGGTTGGGTTTTGCGGCGGCTTATCATATAATGGAGAAAAGTATGAGAAAGAAGGTCTTATGATATGAGTGATATCTCCCAGTTCCTCGCGCCGCAGGACCCTGCTGTGGCCGAAGCCATCGCCAATGAGCTGAAACGTCAGCGCGACAAGATCGAGCTGATCGCTTCCGAAAACTTCACGAGCCGCGCCGTTATGGCGGCCCAGGGCTCCTGCATGACCAACAAATACGCCGAAGGCTACCCAGGCAAGCGTTACTACGGCGGCTGCGAGTTTGTCGATGTGGTCGAAGAACTCGCCCGTGAGCGCGTCAAAAAGCTCTTCGGCGCTGAACACGCCAACGTCCAGCCACACAGCGGCGCCCAGGCCAACTACGCCGCCTACCAGGCCGTGCTCAAGCCTGGCGACACCGTGCTCGGCATGAACCTTGCCCACGGCGGCCACCTCACCCATGGCTCCCCGGTCAACTTCAGCGGCAAGCTCTATCATTTTGAAGAATATGGCGTCGATGCGGCCACCGAGATGATCGACTACGATGCCATGGAAAAGAAAGCCCTCGAGGTCCAGCCAAAGCTCATCGTTGCCGGTGCTTCTGCTTATCCACGCATCATCGACTTCGCCCGCATCCGCGAGATCTGCGACAAGGTCGGTGCCCTGATGATGGTCGATATGGCCCACATCGCCGGCATCGTTGCCGCAGGCCGCCATCCAAACCCAGTCGAATATGCGGACATCGTCACCTCCACCACCCACAAGACCCTGCGCGGGCCACGCGGCGGCATCATCCTCTGCAAGCAGGAACTCGCCAAAAAGATCGACAGCTCGGTCTTCCCGGGCGCCCAGGGCGGTCCGCTCATGCATGTCATCGCGGCCAAGGCCGTCGCTTTCGGTGAAGCCCTCCAGCCAGATTTCAGAGACTACATCGACCAGGTGCTGCGTAATGCCCAGGCCTTTGCGGAAGCGCTCCAGTCCTACGGCTTCCGTCTCGTCAGCGGCGGCACCGACAACCACCTGCTCCTCGTCGATGTCAAGAGCATGGGCCTCACCGGCGCCGAAGCCGAAAAAGCCCTCGATGACTGCAACATCACCTGCAACAAGAACGGCATCCCATTCGACACCGAGAAGCCAACCGTCACCAGCGGCATCCGTCTCGGCACCCCAGCCGGCACCACCCGCGGCCTCAGGGAAGACGATTTCCGCGAGATCGCCCGTGCCATGAAAGTCATCCTCATCGACAAGGACCCAGAACAGGGCAAAGCCATCGTCAAGACCATCACAGACCGTTACCCGCTCTACGAATGATCCATGCGCAAAGGGGGGCCCATCATGGAAAACGTTCACATCTTTGATCATCCGCTGATCCATCACAAGATCTCTTATCTGCGCGATGCCAGGACCTCGACCGCCGATTTCCGCGCCATCGTCGAAGAACTTGCCATGCTCATGGCTTTCGAGGTCCTCTCCGACCTTGAGACCTATGACGTCGATGTCCAGACCCCGCTTGCCACGGCCCACTGCCGCCGGGTGGACGATGAGCGCATCGTCATTGTGCCGATCCTGCGCGCCGGCCTTGGCATGGTGCCAGGCTTTCAGAAGCTCCTGCCTTTTGTGCGTGTTGGCCACATCGGCCTCGAGCGCGATGAGACCACCCACGAACCGCACGCTTATTACTACAAGATGCCGCCAGAGAGCGAAGACGCCCAGATCATCGTCGTCGATCCCATGCTCGCCACCGGCGGCAGCGCCTGCGATGCCATCGCCCATCTCAAGGTGAACGGCATGACCAGGATCAAGTTCGTCTGCCTTATCGCTTCCGAGCAGGGCCTTGCCCGTCTCCACAGCGCGCATCCTGACGTCGCCATCTACGCCGGCGAATGCGACCCAACGCTCAACGATGATGCCTACATCGTGCCAGGTCTCGGCGACGCCGGCGACCGCATCTTTGGCACCATCAGCAGTAAATGATCGTTGATAATTAATAATTAATAAATAACAAATAATAATTAGTAAGTTTTGGTGGATGTCGTAGCCCCGCTGCATTGGTCGCAGCGGGGTTTTTGCTGTGCAAGAAGCTTTCGCATCGTACAAAAAGGCCCAAGCCTGGATGGCTTGGGCCTTTTGTGTTTATGAAGAAAGGTGCACTGGGGGTCAGCCGGCGATGTGCCCGTCTTTGTCGACGGTCACGGTGAGGGTCTCGAAGCCGTCAGCACTGATGGTGATGGTGGAATCCCTGTCATCGTAGAAGGCGTTGGTGGCGAGTTCGATGACGTGCGGATCGTCATTCTTGTTGAGGTAGTACTCGTTGTCCCAGAGGTAGGAGCTCCAGCTTTCGCTGAACGCGGTGCCGTTGACGCTGATGGCGATGTTGTCGCTGGCGAAGAAGGCGTCAAGGGCGGCTTCATCGGTGAAGGTGAGGATGTAGTTCCCCCACATGTCGCGTTCACCGCTCTCAACTTCGAGGGTCTTCAGCGTTTCTTCCGGCTGGTCGCCTGGGTCAACGACGCCGTCTGCGCTAACGGTGAGGGTGAGGTCTTCGTAACCGTCGGCAGTGATGATGAGGGTGTTCTGGCCGTCGGTGCTGAAACGGCTGTCTCTGAAAGAGAGGTAGTTGAGATAGTTGGAAGCACTGGCGAGGTACTCGCCGTTATCCGGAGAGCCCCAAGGGGTTTCCTCGAGGGCGTTGCCGTTCACGCTGACGCCGGTGATGGCTTCGAGGTAGGCGGAAGCTTCTTCGGATTCATTGGCGAAATAGAGGGTGCCTTCGCCGACCAGGTTATCCCATTCGAACCCGGTGTTCGCCGGTGCTGCAAGCTTCGCATCCGGGTCGACGATGTTGCCGTCTTTGTCGATGGTCACGGTGAGGTCGTTGTAGCCGTCGGCGGAGATGACGATGGTGGCAGCGGTCCCTTCGGCGATGGCGCCATCAAAGGTGATGTAATGGCCCCAGGCGGTCTCCACGTCGTAGGTGTGGCAGGCTTCACCGTCGATGGTGATGCCGGTGACGGCGCCTAAGAAGGCTTCTGCCTCATCAGATTCGAGGTCGAAGTAGAGGGTGGCTTCATCAGTGAAGTTGTCCCATTCGAAGGCAGTCGCCTGTGGTGCGTCCAGCTGCTCAACTGGCTGATCACCTGCGTCTTCAACGATGTTGCCGTCTGCGCTGATGGTGAGGGTGAGGTCTTCGAAGCCATCGGCAGTGATGGTGATGGTGTTGGCTTCGCCGTCTTTGAAAGCGCCGCTGCCGAGCTCGAGGGCGGCGTCGGTGCCGGTGGTGATGGCGTATTCGTTGTCACCGAGGGACCAGCCGCTGGCTGGGGTGTAGGCGGTGCCGTTGACGCTGACGCTGGTGATGGCGCTCAAGAAGGCATCCGGGTTGGCGTCGTCATTGCTGCCGCTCTCGTTGAAGATGAGCTTGGCGCCGCTGAAGATGCCGGCTTCCTCATAGCGCAGCGGCTGTGGGGCGGTCTTCAGTTCGCTGGTGTCGCCCGGGTCCCCGTCCTCAACGATGTTGCCGTCTCTATCCACGGTCACGGTGAGGGTCTCGTAGCCTGGGGCGGCGATGGTGATGGTGTTCACATCCTCGGTAAAGGCGGTCGGGTCGAGCTTGAGGTCGCTGCCGCCGTAGGTGCCGCCGACCCATTTGAATTCGTTGGCGTCAGGGCCGAAGAGGAGGTCGGTATTTTCGGCGTATTCGGTGCCATTGACGCTGACGCTGATGCTGTCTTTCCAGGTGTCGTCGTCAAGGTCCGGGAAGTAGAGCAGGACATCGCCGCTGTCGTCGATGGCGCTGCCATCAGGATGAGGGGCAGCGGTGGTCTCAGCCCCTTCTCCCGGGCCTTCCTCAGCTTTGGCGGTCACCTCAAAGGCCGGGCTGGTGAGCTGGTTGTAGTACTTGGCTTCGAGGGTGACGGTGTAGCTGCCATCCTGGTCGAAGAGGGTGCCTTTGCCGTCGATGATGGTGAGGGTGTTGTCTGCCACTTCGTAATATTCGTCGCTGGAGTAATATCCCTTTGGCCCGACAGAAGCGGTGCTGCCATCTGGCTTATGGATGGTGACGGCGCTGAGATTGGTGAGGAAGTCGCCGTCGGAGCCATCCACGGTGATGGTGACGCGCTCAGTGCGCTGGTAGGTGGCCTTGTCGAGGGAGAGGGAGAGGTCCTCTTCGAGGGCCTTGTCATAGCGGATGCTGAGGCGGGCGTCTTTGTAGCCGCTGGCGTGGAGGACGACACTGTTGGTCTCACCGAGGCTGAGGGCGTCGGCGCTGATGGTGAGGGTGTCGCCGTCGACGTTGTACTGGTTCTTATCGAGATCAAGGGCGTTGTTGTTGATGGTGATGCTTTCGAGGGCGTCGAGGTAGCCGGCATCGGCAGATCGGATGATGGCATCGCTGCCTTCGCTGACGGCGCTCACGCGCTCACCGGCTGCGTCAACGAGGGTGAGGGCTGGCGGGTTCTGGCCGATCCAGCTGCCGTTCTGCTGGGTCTCGCCGAGGAGGTTGTCTTCGAGGACGCTCTTGATGGCGTAAGGGGTGCCGCTGCTGTCTTTGTCCGCATCCTGGATGTATTCGCTGAAGGAGAGGTAGTCGCCATTGGCTTCGGCGTCGTTCACAGTGTTGATGTAATCGGTCCAGCTGTAGGCGGTGCCGTCAGCGCTGTGGACGGTGTCCCAGCCAGCCATGTCGTATTCCCAGCGGTCGGCGATGCCTTTGGCGGCGTCGTTGGCGCGGTCAAGCTGCACGAGGAGCTGGGCGTTGGCGAGGAGGTCGGCGTCGAACTTGAGATTGGCCGCCATCGTTGTGGAACCTTCCCCGCTGCCTGTGGAAGTGGCGCGGCTCACGGCGTCCATGGCCCTGGCGGCAGCAGGGGCAGCTTCGCCGCCGCTGACGCTGAAGGTGACACTCATATCTTTGAAGCCGTTGGCATGGACGGTGAGGGTGTAGCTGCCGTTGTAAGGGATGTTATTGTTGGTATCGTTGTAGAGCACGAGGGTGTCGCCGATCTGGTACCAGTCACGGCCTTCCTCGATCATCACGGTGGTGCCGTCCGGGCGGGTGAGCTCAGCGGCGTAGGTCGGGTTGGTGATGCCGTAGACCATGTCCTTGATGGCGAAGCGCACGTTTTGTCCGCTCTGGATGGCGCTGCCGGAACCGGTGAGCTGGAGGGATGGGGCCTTGGCATTGACGATGTGGACCGGCACAAGGGCGGTGTCATGGCCCTGGGCTTTTACGCGCACATAGTAGCGCCCGTTAGAGCGGAAGTTGTCCTGGCCGAGGGCGATGGTGATGGTGCCGTCGTCGTTCTTGGTATAAGTGAGGTCGTCGTTGAGGGTGGTCTTGCGCTCGTCGTAGGAAACGAGGGAGACGGTGCCGGCGGCATTCGCTGGCACAGCGTCGAACCAGGCTTTATCGGCGTCGCTCTCTTGGGCGAATGCGAGGGTCACTGTCCCCTGGCCGTCTTCGGAGATCTCCGCATCGGCGCTGTAGAAGGCGGGCACGTCGGTGGCAGTTTCACCGGAGAGGCTGAAGGTGGTCTTCGCCGGCTCGATGCGGACGTTGCCATTGTCGTCGTAGTTGGTGAGGTGATAATCCCAGACGGCGACGGCGCCGTGGGCGATCATATAGTCAGGGGCGGTGTCCTTCTGGACGGTCGGCGTGACTGGCGCGGCATTGTCAGAGAGGGTCACGGTCTGGCTGTCGCCGCTGCTCTCGATGGTGAGCTGGGCAGGCTGGAGGCTGGTGATCTCCCATTTGACGATGCTGCCATCGTCACTGACCGGGGTAACGGCGTCGCTGATGTCCTGGCCGTCGACGGAGAGGGTGCAGTCGTCGAGGCTGTGGCCGTCGGCGAAGGTGATGGCCACGTACTGGCTCCAGCCGAGGTCGACGAGGCGGGTGCTTTCAGCTTCGACAAGGCTGGCGCTCTCGGTCTCGCCGCTGGCTGGATTGTCAGGGGTGGTCGTGCTGCCGCCGCCCGGGGTCACGCTGCTGCCATTGCCTGGCTTGGCGGTGCTGCCGACGGTCACGGTCTCGCCTGGGGCGACGGACGCGCCACCGGCGATGACGTTTTCGGCGCCTTCAGCAGCGGTGACTTCGGCGCCCTTGACGGTCACTGCGATGTCGCTGCCATTGGCACTGACCTTTGCCACCTTGCCATCGCCGCTCACGCTGACCCCGTCGGCGTCGATGGTGATGGCATCGACAGAAGCACCGTCTTCGACGACGAGCTCGGCGTCGTCTTCTGTGACGGCGACTTCATCGAAGCGGCCACCCTGGAGGGTGAGATCGGCAGCGGCGGTAAGGGTGCCGAGGCTGGATGCAGCATCGGCATCGATGACACTGGCGCCGTTCGGGTTGGTGACGACGATGCCGCTGGCGGTGCTCTCGCTGATCGAGAGACGGTCGGCAGCGCCGCGCACGACGATGCGGCCGTTCACAGTGACGCCGTCAAGACTGACCGCGTCGGCCTCGTCGGCGATGATGAGGTCGCCATTGATCGTCAGCCCTTCCAGGCGCACACCGCTCTCGCGCACGATGACACCGCCGTCGACGCTGCCGTCTTCGCTGGTGTCATCGGCGTCCACATAGGCGCTGACAAGGTTGTCCATCACGGCGGCAAATTCGGCCCGGGTGATGGTCTTCGTCGGGTTGAGGCGGCCGGCGTCGTCGCCATTGACATAGCCAGCGGCGACCATGGCGCTGACCGTGCCCTTGGCCCAGTCAGAGACCGTGTCGCCGTCGCTGTAGCTGTCGAGGACGGCGGTGTCACCGTCCGGCAGGGCAAAGGCGCGCGCCAGCACCGAGAAGGCTTCCTGGCGGGTGATGGCGGAATCCGGCCGGAGCAGCCCGCCGCCGGCGCCGACGAAGGTGCCCATCTGGACCGCCTTCGCCATGTCGTTGGCGTACCAGGCGTCAGCTGGGACATCGCTGTAGCCCGCGAGCGAAGCCGCTTTTTCCGTGGCAAAGGCGCGGTTGATGATCGTCGCCATCTGGGCGCGGCTCAGCGGATCGGCCGGCGCGATGCGGTCAGCGCCGACACCGCTGAGCAGGCCGTTCTCGATGGCTGCCGTGAGCGCCGGTGCCGACCAGTCATCCGGAAAATCGACAAAATCCTGCGCTGTCGCCCCCAACGCCCCGGTCGGGCTCAGGAGCAGTGCCGCCGCACAGACAGCGGCAATGGGTTTCTTTGGTCTGTACATTTTGATCCTCCCTTATGGTCATTGAGAATGTTGGCATGCAGTTTACCACCGCAAATCTTAAATTAGCATAGAGTAACATTCCGGCTTTGACAATGCCGAAACAGACAGAAGCTGTTCGCAAATGGGCAAAAGCCCACGGAACAGGATCACCGGATCCGTCTGAATGAAAATCCGAAATCGCACTGAATGGAATTTGCAAATCCGTCTGAATGAGATCTCCGAATCTGACTGAATGAGATTGCTAAATTTGACTGAATGGCTTACAATAAAGCACAAAGAGAGGTGAAGGATCATGGAAAATCAGGCATACCGGCCGCGATTGGTCGATGCACGGATCGAAGAATACCTTGAGGCTTTTGGCGCGCTCTGCATCGAGGGGCCGAAGTGGTGTGGGAAGACCTGGACAGCGGCTTATCACAGCAAGAGTGCGATCTATATCGGCGATCCGGCAGGGAATTTTCAGAACCGGACGCTGGCGGCATTGTCGCCGGATCTGGTGCTGGAGGGCGAGGCTCCACGTCTGATCGACGAATGGCAGGAGGTGCCGCCGCTGTGGGATGCGGTGCGTCATAAGGTCGATCAGAGTCCGGCGCGTGGCCGTTATATCCTCACGGGCTCGGCCACACCGAACCATAAGGGGATCCTCCACAGCGGTGCCGGACGTATCGGGCGTCTGCGGATGCGGCCGATGTCCCTGTATGAATCGGGCGATTCCGGCGGAGAGGTCTCGTTGGCGGCACTCTGCCGCGGCGAGCTGACGCCGGTCATGACTGGCAGCGTCAGTCTGACCGCGCTGATCGAGCTGATCATCCGCGGCGGCTGGCCGGGCAGCCTTGGCCTTTCCGCGGAACAGGCGGCACTCCTGCCGGGCGAATACCTGCGCGCCGTGATCGAGGATGATGTCTATCGCATGGACGGGGTGCGCCGCGACACGGGGAAGATGCGGCTGCTCCTGCGCTCGCTGGCACGCAACGAGAGCACGACGGCCACGAACCGCAAATTGATGAAGGACATCAAGGCGATCGACGATGAAGACATCGATGCTAATACCGTGGCGGCCTATCTGGATATCTTCCGGCGTCTCTTCCTGATCGAGGATCAGCCGCCATTTGCCGCCAACATCCGCTCCTCTGTGCGCCTCAAACAGGCAGAGAAGCGCCATTTTGTAGATCCGTCGCTGGCGTGCGCCCTGTTGGGCGCGACGCCGCAGGGGCTGATACAGGATCTGGAAACGTTGGGCTTCCTCTTCGAAGCGCTGTGTGAACGAGACTTGCGCCTTTATGCGGAGACCTTTGGCGCGTCGCTGTATCATTACCAGGATTATGAGAACAACGAGATCGATGCCGTCGTGGCACTGCCGGATGGCAGCTGGGCGGCTTTTGAGATCAAGCTGGGCGCGGCACAGATCGACGCAGCAGCCGCAAATCTCTTGAAGATCAGGGAAAAGATCGCTGCGGATCCGAAAGGGCGTCCGCCGCACGTCTGTGTGGTCCTGTGCGGCCTGACGAATGCCGCCTACAAACGGGCGGATGGCGTTTTCGTGGTGCCGCTGACGGCACTGGCGCCGTAAACCAGTAAATAGTAAGTATCGCGCCCTCGCTGCGTTGTTGCAGCGGGGGCTTTTTGCTGCGCTTGCGCCATCTGAATGGCACGCTTTTGGGGCGTGTCTGTTTCTTTCCCGGGGCGTCATCAAATCGTCATGTTCTGGCGGCGAGGCGTTAACCTTTCGTCACACAATCCCCGGCGCGGTATGATATAATGACGGTACGCCTACACCAGTATACAGAAAGGAATGATGCATGATGAAAAAAAGAATGCTCAGCCTCTGCCTGATCGGGGCGCTGACGCTGGGGAGCGTGGCGCCGGCACAGGTTTTGGCGGCGAGCGACAACGTCGGCGAAGTGGTCGACGATCCATCGGCAGATAACGGCGAGAACACAGGGGATGCAGAGCTGCCGTTCCTTGATGTGGCCGAGAGCAGCTGGTACTATGATGCGGTGGTCTATGTCTACCAGAAAGGCCTGATGACAGGCACGAGCACGACGACCTTTGCACCGGGCGCGACCACCACCCGCGGCATGATCGTGAGTGTGCTCTACCGCCAGGCGGGGAGCCCGGAGGTGAGCGACGAGATGGTCGGCACGCCGTTTGAAGATGTGGGGCCAGGCGCCTGGTACGCCGATGCGGTCTATTGGGCCCGTGCCAATGGCATCGTCAATGGCTACAGCGAGACCAGCTTCGGCCCGAACGATGTGATCACCCGCGAGCAGATGGCTGCGATCCTCTATAACTACAGCGCCTTCACCGGTGCCGATGTGAGCGCCCGGGCAGATCTCTCGGCTTATGACGATGCTTCTGCGATCGCCGCCTGGGCCCGGGAAGCTCTGGAATGGGCCAATGCCGAAGGCCTCATCACCGGCATGACCGCCACCACCATCGCGCCAAAAGAGAGCGCCACCCGTGCCCAGGTCGCAGCGATCCTCCAGCGTTATCTGGATGACGGCAGCGAAGAGCCAGAGCCGCCAACACCGGATGCGGAGACCGTGCGTCTGGTGATCGGTCTGCCGGATGCGATGACGACCGTTGAGACCACCGTCAGCGAGAACACGCCGCAGGCACTCATCGCCGCCCTGGCAGAAGAGACCGGCTGGGACCTCACCCTCGCTCAGGATGTGACGAGCGATGAGAACGGCATCGCCACCGTTGCCCTGGCTTCCGGCAGCAGCCTTTACGGCGCCGCTGCGGGCGGTGTGGCGGCAGACGACTGGCCGTTCTACCTCTGCAACAGCATCGCTGAGACCCTCCAGGCCAACGGCGCAGCAGGGGTGCGCTTCACCGCGCCGGACGGCGGCAAACTCGTCGTCGAAAACGCCAATGGCCGTTTCTGCCTGATGCCGGGCTTTGTCTGGAACTATAACCTCGCCGTGGCCACGAACACTGCGCAGAGCGATGCGCTCACGCCTGTGATCGGCGCACCGAACGGCCAGCCTGTTCCAACGGGCACAGACACCCTCCTGCTGATCTTTCCGGCAGACGGGGTCACCGCCCAGAGCGGCAGCCTCACCGTCTATGACGCCGATGGCAATGTCGCTGTCCGTCTTGATGTGAGCGATGCCATTGTGGTCGATGGCGCTGAGATGGGACTCGACCCCGAGGCTTATAACTTCGAAGCCGCCACGACTTTCTCCATCCCATTGTCAGAGGGCCTGGCACCTGGCAGTTACAGTGTGCATGTCGATCCTGCCTCCTTTGCAGCGCCGGACGGCCGCCTGAGTGAGGAGATCCTGCGCGACAGATGGAACTTTGAGGTCGCCGCCTATGGCGTCAGCGGTTCTACCCTGCCGGATGAAACGCCGACCATCCTCCAGCTCGGACAGACCTACAGCATGGATATTGCCATCGATGGCAGCGACTGCGACAAAGCCGTCGTCACCTGCAAGGACGCTTATATCACGAGCGACACCACCATCCTCACCGCGAGCGGCAGCATCACGCTGACGCCGCAGCAGGCCAGCGATGGCGAGGTGCTTTACCTGGTCACCATCACCTTCTATAAAGGGGATACCCCTGTCGGGACGACGGTCCTGAACGCCAGCATCCAGTGAACATGAACAGCGCGCTGCGCATCTGCGCAGCGCTTTTTTCATGCCCGGTGTGCGCCTGCACGCAAAAAAAGTGCTCTTATCCGAGCGTTCGGATAAGAGCACTTTTATGCTTATTATAATATCACTCAGCGGTTGACGGTGACGGTGCGGGTGCTGCCGTTCCATTCCACGTCGGCGCCGAGGGCTTCACTGACGACGCGGACCGGCACCATGGTGCGGCCATCGATGAGCATCGGCGGAACGTCGATGAGGCTGGAGTTGGCAAGGACAAAGTTGATCGTCGCCTGCGAGGTTGGGTTGGATTCGTAAGGCTTGAAGAGATCATAGTCGGCGCAGAAGAGGTTCTTCTGGTTGATGATCATGCTGACGATCTTGTTGGTGTCTGGATCGTAAGCCGCAATGACGCTGTTGGAACCATCCCAGAGGATCTCACAGCCAAGGGCTTCAAAGATCGGACGCAGCGGGATCATCGTGCGGCCGTCGACGATGGTGCCGCCCTGACCGCTAGGCAGTGCCGTGCCATTGACGTAGATCTGGATATCATCGGCCGCCTGGGCTTCCTGTGGCTGTGCCGCCGGCACGAGCACAGAGAAGACGAGCGCGAGCACAAGCAGGATGCTGGTAAAAGTCTTTTTCTGTGACATGGAGTCATCTCCTTTATTTTTATATAAAAGTACACTTTATTTTACCGCAAACGGCGCTGCAAAAAAGGACAAGCCAGTAACAATGTGGCCGCCGTCCCGGTTTCCCTGCCGGCAGGGGCGCAAAGAAAGTTACAATCCGATAAAAAGCGCGCAAAAAAGCCGGACCATGCGCGTTTTGGTCCGGCTGGAAGGATGGGCCCGAACGGGCCGTTTCAGGCCTCTCTGGTTTCGGGCAGCTGGTGTGGGAGCGGGCGCATGCTGCGCAGGCTCACGCCGAGGGTGGAGAGGTTGTGGAGGGTGGCCGAAGCCGCCGGCTGCAGGATGCCGAGCACGCCGAGGGCGATGAGGGCGCCGTTGAAACCGATCACAAAGCGATAGTTCGAACGGATGCGGCGCTCCAGCCCCATGGCGATCTGGCGCAGGGTGACGAGCTCCCAGAGGCTGTCGGCGGCGATGGTGATATCGGCGATCTCGCGGGCGATGGCGGCGCCGTCCGAGATGGCGATGCCGCAGTTGGCTTCGGAGAGCGCCGGCGAATCGTTGATGCCGTCTCCGACCATGATAACCGTGTGTCCGGCTTTGCGCTCGCCTGCCACAAAGGCGGCCTTGTCGGCCGGCAGGACGCCGGCGCGCAGGGTGTCGACGCCGACTTCGCGGGCGATGGCACGGGCCGTGCGTGGATTGTCGCCGGTCAGCATCACGGTGTTTGTGATGCCAAGGGCGCGCAGGGCCGTGAGCACATCACGCGCTTCTTCGCGCAGCGGGTCGCTGATGCAGATGACAGCGGCCAGTTCGCCGCCGATGGCGAGATAGAGGTGGGAATACTCTTCCGGCAGGGCGTCAAAGCGGGCCGCTTCACCCTCCGGCACCCTCACACCCTCGTCTTCGAAGATGAAGTGGGCGCTGCCGATGAGGGCACGCTCGCCGTCGATGGCGCTGGCGATGCCGTGGGCCACGAGGTATTCCACCCGGGAATGGAACTCTTCATGGCTGAGACCGCGGCGTTTGGCTTCGGCGACAACGGCATTGGCCATGGAATGGGGGAAGTGCTCTTCCAGGCAGGCCGCCACGCGCAGCATCTCGTTCTCATCACGGCCGCCGAATGGGATGACTTCCGCCACCTGCGGGCAGGCGTGGGTGAGGGTGCCGGTCTTGTCAAAGACGATGGTGTCAGCGGCCGCCACCGCTTCCAGGAACTTGCCGCCTTTGACAGTGATGTGCGCCTTCGAA
Organism: uncultured Peptococcaceae bacterium; assembly: GCA_958451915.1. Taxonomy (GTDB): domain Bacteria; phylum Bacillota; class Peptococcia; order Peptococcales; family Peptococcaceae; genus UMGS1590. Next base: position 7,713 of record CAUDRX010000017.1, on the reverse strand, counting down.
GCCGTGCGCATTGCCGAGAGCACAGCCAGTGGCATGGCGAGTTTGAGGGCGCAGCTGAAATCGACCATGAGGATCGAGAGGGCGCGTGTCGTGTTGCGCGTCAGCGCATAGGTGAGGATGCTGCCAGCGAAGGTGTAAGGCACGAGCTTGTCGGCGAGGCTGGCCGCTTTGGCGACGCTGGCGCTCTTGAGCTGCTCGCTCTCTTCGATCATGCGGACGATCTGGTCGTAGCGGCCCTGGCCGGAGGATTGCTTGACCTCGACAAGGCACTCGCCTTCTTCGACAACAGTGCCGGCATAGACGGCGCCGCCCGGGCGCTTCGGCACAGGGATCGATTCGCCGGTGAGGGATGCCTGGTTGACGGTGGCCTCGCCGGAGAGCACCAGCCCATCCAGCGGCACGATGCCGCCGGCACGGATGACGACGTGGTCGCCAGGTACGATCTGGCTGATCGGCGTCAGCACATCGCCGTCCTCCGTGCGCATCCAGACGCGGTCCACACCCAGGGCCATCGACTGCGCCAGGTCGGCAACGGATTTCTTATGGGTCCATTCTTCCAGAAGTTCGCCCACTTCCAGAAGGAACATCACCATGCCCGCCGTGCCAAAGTCGCGGCGTGCCACAGAGATGCCGATGGAGATGGCGTCGAGCAGTTCGACCTTCATCTGGCGATGGCAGATACAGCCCAGACCGCGGCGCAGGAATGGGAAGAGATGGCGCGCCAGGCGCACGTATTTCAGCGGCTGCGGCAGAAAGAGCCGGCAGGCGAAGCGGGTGACGACCTTCATCACGAGCTTTTCCTTGAATTCGCGGTTGATCGCGCGCACGCTTTCGGCCGGCACATCGATCACCGCTGCCGCCTCTTCGAAGCGGAAGCCCCGGATGGCTTCGAGCACTTCTTCGCGGCCGCCGCTGTAGCGGATGGTGACGCTGGCGGTCCGTTCATGCACCGTCACCGCTTCCGTCCATGGTTTGGCCAAAAGCCAGGCCTCGAGGATGTCCGCATCCTGGATGGACAGGCGTCCCGGCGCCAGGCGCAGGCGCATGCGGCCGCGGCTTTCGTGTAAGATCATAGCCTTCATAGTGGTCTCCTTTTCTCGTTCATGCAAAAAAGAGCCGCACAGGCGGCTCTCCTGGAGGGGTCACGCTTCTTCTTTTTCTTCGCCGGCTTCTTCGGCATCAGCGATCTCAGCCGCTTCGCGTTCTGCTGCTTCTTTCTCTGCGCGCTCAGTGTTGAGATCGGCAGCAGAAGCGAGGATGTCGTTGGCGTTTTCCTGAACAGTGTCAACAGTGGTCATGACACAGTCTCTGATGCGCAGACCGGCAGCCGTTGCGTGGACATAGGCCTTTTTGGCATCTCTGGAAGTGAGGAGTTTGATGCCGGCGCTGCCGAAAAGGGTGCCGCCGACAAAGCATGCTAATTTTGGGATAAAGCTCATGGTATATCGTTCCTTTCCTTACTTGTGTTTATAACCCGTGAATACGACCATCATCATGCAAAAGAGGGCGCTCCACGCCCAAAAACGGTGCTGTTTCAAGGAAGTTCCCTCCTTTTTCGGGATGTTTACAAGGATTTAATATAGCAAAATGCCCCCACAAAAACGTTCGGGAACAGTCAGATGGACGCCGGTTTGGACATTTTTTTGCGGAACTGGCCCGGGCTCGTGCCGTAGTAGCGCTGGAAGATCGCCGTGAACTGGCTGGTGCTCTCATAGCCCACTTCCTGAGCGACCTCCAGCACAGACAGCGTGGTGCTGCTGAGCAGGACAGCGGCGCGTTTCATGCGGGCCTCCTGCAGCCAGGTGCGCACAGGCTTGCCGTAGAGGCGGCGGAATTCGTTCTTGAGGGTGGTCTGGGAGATGCCGAAGCGCTGGCTGAGACCGGCGATGGTGAGCTTTTCATCGAGATGGCCCGCCATGTAGGCCGCCGCTTCTGAGACGATGCGCCCCAAAGGCCCGTCAGCCGGCTGCACCGCCACCACCTGCGTATAGAGGTTGTGGCGGTGCGAGAGCAGATAGAGCAGCTCCATCGTCTTCCAGATGCAGTAGGTCGGCTGGTCCTCCGGCGCGATCTCATCCAGCGTCTGGAAGAGGGCCCGCGACCACAGGTTTTCTTCAATGCGCACATAGCCGTCGCGGGCGTTCATGAAGTGCGCCATCTCTGTGACATCGATGGTGATGCCGCCCATGGCCCGGCAGAGACGTTTCAGGCTCTCCTCGGCGCGCGCCGCATCGACAGCGATGAGGATGCCCGTGAGGGGCCCGGGCAACTCCATGCGGTCGATCTTCGTGATGTCCGAGAGCAGGAGGATCTCGCCAGCGCGGATCGTGCGAAGATGACCGTCCCTGCGCCGGAGCGTCAGTGTGCCGCTCTGGCAGAAGAAGATCTCGTAATGCCGCGGCGCTTTGGCAGGTGTGAAGACCATCGGCGCGTCTTTTTCACCGAGCCGGACGCGGCAGCTCTCCACGCCGGGGTTGATGCGGCGCCACTGGGTCAGGGGCGGATCGTGTTTGCGCAGGTATTGTGCCAGCATGCCGGCATCTCCTTTCCATCATGTCTGTTTATTAGAGGCATCTAACTATATAATACGCATGCGCTAATTGAAAGTCAATTATAAATAACTAACTTCTCTTTGTCCATTTCTGCCGGTCTTTTGCCGCCGCTGGCAAAAAGTGCTATCATAGAAGCAGATCATCTTCAAAAAAGAGGCGAATCTTATGTTTCGTTCATTTCCCATCATCACCATCAGCCGCGAGTTTGGCAGCGGCGGCCACTCGATCGGCCTGGCGCTGGCAGAGCGTCTCGGCCTGCCTTTCTATGACAAGGCCATCGTCACGGAAGCCGCCGAAAAGAGCGGCTACAGCGAAGAATTCGTGGCGCATCAGGGCGAGCACCTGAAACCTTCCGAGCGGCTGCTCTCCCGCTTTTTGCATTCAAACGCCCCGGGCTACGCAGACCCGCAGGATGTGCTCTTTGAGATCCAGCGCACGATCATCCTGGAGCGCGCCCAGTCGCCATGCGTGATCGTCGGCCGCGCCGCCGACCATATCCTGCGCGAAGCCGGCATCCCCGCGCTCAATGTTTTCATCTATGCCGGCGACAGCTTTCGCAGTGCGCGTGTGCTCGCCCGTTACGGCGAGCGCGACACCGACATCCTCAGCCGCCTGCGCGAGAAGGACCAGGCCCGCGCCGCATTTTACCAGCGCTACACCGGACAGCGCTGGGGCTTCGCCAGAAACTATGACGTCTGCCTCAACAGCGGCGTGCTCGGCGTGGACACCTGTGTCAGCATCCTCGTTGACATCCTGAGAGAGGAGGATCAGCGTGCTCAGACAGCTCATGACGCGTGACGTCAGTTTGATCATGGCGGCCAGCTTCTTCTATATGGCCTGCCCCATGCTCGTGACGCCGCTGATCACCGGCTTTTCCGAAAGCCTCGGCGCCAGCGCCGTGCTCATGGGCATCGTCGGCGGTATGATGAACGTGGTCTCCCTCTGCTGCCGGCCTTTTGTCGGCAACCTCGCCGACAAGATCAGCAAATACCGCCTTTCCACCATCGGCGCCGCGCTGATGATCCTCGCCTGCGTGGGCTATGTCTGCGCGCCGAGCCCGGCCGTCATCGTGGCGGCCCGCGTCGTCAACGGCATCGGCTTCTCCCTTTGCAGCGTCTGCATGGCCACCTGGATCGCCAGCCTCCTGCCCAAGGAGCGCGTCGGCGCCGGCATGGGCCTCTACGGCACCATGAACGCCCTCGCCATGGCCATCGCGCCGGCTTTGGGCATCAGCCTCTATGGCACCATCGGCTACCGCGGCGCCTTTGTCATCGCCACCGCCTTCGCTGTGATGGTCGTCGTCTTCGTCCAGCTCACCCACGACAAGGGGGAAGTCGCGCCCGCCGCTTCGGGTGGGAAAAAGCCCTTCCAGCTCGTGGAGCGGCGCGTGCTGCCAGTGGCCGCCATCATCATGCTCTTCGCCATTCCCTACTGCGCCACCCAGAGTTTCCTTGTGAGCTACATCGCCGCCCGCGGACTGACCGCCAACGCCAGCCTGTTCTTTCCGCTCTATGCCGTGATCCTTCTGGCCCTGCGCCTCTCCATGGCCGGACTCTTCGACAGCAGGCCTTTCCGCTTCTTCATCCGTATCAGCGCCGTCTGCGCCCTCGTGAGCATCGCCTGCCTCAGCCAGATGCACGGCAACGCCCTGCTCATCGTCGCTGCGGCCTTCATGGCCGGCGGCTACGGCCTCATGTGCTCCGTCTGCCAGTCCACCGCCATCCGCATCGCCGGTCCCGAAAAACGGGGACTGGCCAACAGCACCTACTACATCGGCTTCGACCTCGGTATGGCCCTCGGCCCGATCATCGGCGGCTTTCTCTACGGCCATGCGCCCCTGGCGTGGTTCTACCCCATCCTCGCCCTCGCCATCCTGCTCGCCGTCGTGGTCTACTTCCTCGAGCGCAAAGCGCTGCGGCATGTCTGACCCTCTTCGCCACCTGATCCCAGGTGGCTTTTTTGCGTCCTTCAGAAGGGTGCGGTCCCATGCTGGGGTGATCACTCTGTTTGTTGCATGTTTTCGCCAGACACAGCAAAGACGCTGAAACGTCCGGAAAGCCCTTCAGGGCGCGTCCCTTTTGGGTCATGGCAAGTCGGTCAGATTGACAGGATGCATAAAAGATGCTACAATGATGATAGGAAAATTTACTGCTTTTTCAGTGTGAAAGCATACAAGAATGGGAGGGGATCATCGTGCGTTTTGCCATCTGCGACGACGACATCCAGCAGGGGACACAGCTGGCGAACATGGTGCGAGCGATCGACGAGGCGGTCGTCTGCGAGACCTATACCAGCGGCGAAGCCCTTGTGGCCGATATCGGGGACGGGCAGGATTTTGACGCCGTCTTTCTCGACATGGAGATGCCCGGGATAGACGGCATCGCCGCCGGCAACGCCATCCGCGCCATCGACGAGCGCCTGATCATCGTCTTCGTCACCAGCCATACCCAGTACGCCGTCGCCAGCTTTCAGTGCGAGCCCCTCGACTACCTCGTCAAGCCCGTCGAGACAGAGCGGCTGTGCACTCTCCTCGAAAAGATCCGGCACAGGACCCGCAAACAGCGCACCACCATCACCTTCGAAGAAGGCGGCGCATACGTGCGCCTCTACTGCGACGAGATCGTCTATTGCGAAGGTTCGCGGAACTATGTCATCATCCACACCAAGGACGCACTCTACCGCGCCCGTATGACCTCAGCTGAGCTGGAAGCCAGGCTCGAGCCAGGGCGTTTTGTGCGCTGTCACAGGAGCTATATCGTCAATCTGGAAGAAGTGAAGAAGGTCGAACGTAATCAGATCACGTTACATCATTCAAGTGACTATATCCCATTGAGCGATTCGTATAGAGAGCCTTTCTTGAAAGCTACAATCGATTATGAATTGAGAGGGATGCGTTGATGGAACTATATGATTTATTCCGTTTGATCATTCCGTGTTTTGAAGTTGTGATGTATTTCCTGCTTTTTGAAGCATTTTTGAAACGAAGATCATGTTTCAGTTTTAAATATTGTGTCGTAGGGCTTGCTTGTTTTTCTTTGATTGCAGGCATATGTAATTATTATTTACTAGGGTCATTTGTCAATATTATGCTGATAGCTGTCCTTGCAGTCGCTTTTGTCTCCATTTTTTATGAAGGTATATTTATAAAAAAGTTGATGGCAGTGGCACTATGTTTGGGGATCAGTTGCGCGATAGAAGGACTCACGGTTTCAGTATTAGCGCTTTTCTTTTCGATAGATACAGAAACAGCGACAATCGATCATACGTATTATATAGCTGGAGCAATCATATCAAAAGGATTGGGCCTGGCAGTCTGCAATATGATCCGCTTAAAAAGCAGTGCCAAGACAGTTGATCTGGGTGGTACATACTGGGGATTATTTTTCCTTTTGTTTGTAAGTGACAATTTAGCTGTATTTTTGCTTTTTCGATTTGCTTATATCATGTCTCTGACGCAGTATAATGGGTTGATCGTCATTTGCAGTTTGGGCTTGTTTTTTGCAGCATTTTTTACGCTCTATCTTTACGAGCATATCACCAGGCAAAGCGAGAAACTTCGTCGTCAAGAACAACATGAGCAACAGCTCAGATTACAAATGAAGCACATGGATGATCTTTTGGCAAAACAAGATGAATTGCGCAGCTTTAAACACGATATTGCTAATCAGTTTATTACCATTCTTGGTTATCTGGAGGCTGGAAATCTGAGCGAAAGTAAACATTATATTAAAGAACGTATGCAAGGTCTTAATGCGATTGATTCTTCGGTCAGTACCGGTAATATCGCGCTTGATGCGATCCTTAGCACAAAGAATGCACTGGCAGAACGTTGCGGTATTGATCTTAAGATACAGGTTATGGTGCCGGAGCAGATCGTACTTGCGCCCGTCGACCAGTGCATCATCTTTGGCAACGCATTGGACAATGCGATCGAGGCTTGTGAACGTTGTGGCCAAAATAGTGATCGCTTTATTGAATTTAGTCTTATACAGAAGAAAGACAGACTCCTTTGTGAGATCGTCAATTCAGCGCCTCTCGATCAGGATCATAGTCTGCAAACAACCAAGCTGGACAAGGAAAATCATGGTTTCGGCTTGCGCAATGTGAGAGCAGCGCTGGCGAAGTATGGCAGTGAGCCCATCATCGAGCAGAAAGACGGGCAGTTTGTATTGAAGTTTGTCATTTTCAGTGAGTAAAAAGGATGATCTCGCACCAGGTCTTTACAGATGCTTTCTGTGAAGACCTGGTGTTTTTGTGTGCAGATCAATTTGTAAGAACTTCTGGAATATGCCTACAAGTTTTCGTCCCTCTACAGAGGGTGTTCGTCCCAGATCCCACATAGCGTCAGAAAATTATGATATACTCTCACAAAACCACACTGAAAGGAGGATTTTCATGGAGCGTCTGACCCTTGCAATGACCGATCGCCTGGTCGCGCGTGGTGTCGTTGCCAAAGAAGAACAAGCCGTCATCCGCTATGGTCTGGAGGTGTTCTTTATCTCATTTCTCGAACTGGCTGTGATCTTTGTGGTGTTGTTATGAAGTCATGGAGGGTAAGCGTATGTATACAACCACTTTTGGTGGGGAATTCAGTGTGATAATCGTTTTATTGAATACTATTTTGATCTTAATGCTCATAAACATGTAATCGAAGATGAAACGATATCAAAAAGAAATAATGGAAAAACTGGATAAGCTGACGAAGAACCCCTAAACACGATGGAGATGCGATCTGAAAGGAGGCGTGGTTATGAAAACGACGTTACGACACTTGAGTCTGTCTGGTGGGCTGGCGCTCCTGGTGATGCTGGCTTCACCGTGCATGGCAGATGCAGCCATGCTGAATCTCAACGGACAGGATATCGATGCAGAGGCATCCGGAGACATGGTGATCCGGGAAGGGGTGACCATGGTGTCCGAGGATCTTCTGCAGGATAAGATGCATCTGACATTGGACAAGGACGGCAAACAGTTTACATTTGAAAACGCATACAAAGATTTCTCCCTCAAAGGCGCCGTTGGTTCTGATACCTTGCTCTTAAATGGCGGGGAAAAGAAGATGTCAGTGGATGCACGATCCATTGATGGAAAACTGTTTGTGCCATTGCGGCCCGTCATTGAGCTGTTTGGTGATATTGGCTGGGTAGGCGCCGATCAGACC
>CAUDRX010000016.1 GCA_958451915.1 uncultured Peptococcaceae bacterium | reverse complement strand
GTATAGTCATCGCTGCGGCGGTTGTGCATGATGCAGACGGGACAGCCGGCAGCGGCCACGACCGGTGCGATCGCGTCTGCGTCGAGCAGCCCCCAGATGTCGTTGATCATGTCACAGCCGGCCTTCAGTGCTTCCCGGGCCGTGGTGCCGCGGTAAGTGTCGACGGACAGCGGGACATCGGTGGCGTTCCTGAGCGCCTGGAGCACGGGCAGGAGGCGTGTGCATTCTTCGTCAACGCTGATCTGGGTGTGCCCGGGACGGGTCGATTCGGCGCCGATGTCGATGATGTCGGCGCCTTCTTCGATCATGGCAAGGGCATGACGCACGGCGGCGTCCACATTGTCGTAGCGGCCGCCGTCGGAAAAGGAATCAGGGGTGACGTTAAGGATGCCCATGACAAGGGGGCGAGTGGTAAGGTCGTAGTGGTGACTTGCGATCTGCATGATGTTCTCCTTAATCAATGATGGTGGTATTCTTCAGTGCTTCCGGCCAGTGGCAATCGTCCCAGGCGGCGCAGCGGAAGCAGAGACGGCTTTGCTTGTCAGCGGATGCGATGAGCGCACCAAGGCTGGCATCCTTGGACAGAGGAGCGCCGTCTTTTCTGCGGTGCGCGGTAATGGCCGCACAGATGGTGTCGATCTGGGAAGCGGGCACGCCGCAGGCCGGGAGTAGTGTCCGTGCCAGGCGTGCACTGGCCTGGTCGTGGTCTGTATCGTCTTCGCTGCGGCCGAGATCGTGCAGGAGGGCGGTGAGATAGACTGTCTCTTTATCAAATGGCCGGTCTTCTTCCAGCACGCGGATCCAGGCGATGCGGGCCACGTCAAGGGCGTGGTCGAGGCCATGGCGGCAGAAGCGGCGCGTGGCTTCCTTTTCTTCGAGGGCCGTCAGACGTGCCCGGAAGACGGGGTGGGTGAGCAGGGCGGTCACGGCTTTCATGATCGTATGAGTCCCAGACAGGTTTGCTTGAGATCGCTGTCTTCTGCAAACTGGCCGCGGCAGGCGATGGTCACCGTCTGGGCGCCAGATTTCTTGACGCCGCGCATGGTCATGCAGAGGTGTTCGGCCTCGATAACGACCATGGCGCCGTAGGCGTCGAGATATCGCATGAGATCATCGGCGATCTGATTGGTCATCTGTTCCTGCAGCTGCAGACGGCGGGCGTAGACTTCCACCGTGCGTGCCAGCTTGGAAAGACCGGCGACGCGGTCCTTTGGCAGATAGGCGATATGGGCTTTGCCATAGAATGGCAGCAGATGATGTTCGCAGAGGGAGTAAAAGGGGATGTCCTTTTCCAGCAGAAAACCGGGATGGTCAACGTCAAACTGCTTGGAGAGGTGTTCTTCGGCGTCGCGCCCCATGCCGGAAAGGAGTTCTTCGTACATTTTGGCGCAGCGCTTCGGGGTTTCAAGAAGGCCGGGGCGGTCCGGGTCTTCGCCGATGGCGAGGAGGAGGTCGCGGATGGCCTGTTCAGCTTTTTGGATATCTACCATGGTCATTTGATCCTTTCTGATTGAGCGAGGAGCTGTCGGGACTGTTCGAGGTGTGAGAGGGAGCCACAGATGATGAGGATGTCATCAGGGTTGCACGCAGCGAGGCAGACGTCCAGCGCTTTGGCAAAATCGGCCTCGGTGTGGATCCGCTCTATTTCCAGAAAGCGTTGTGCAGTCCCGCGCAGGGCTTCTGGCGAAGCACTGCGGGTACGGTCGATGGTCGTGAGGGTGAGCGTGGCGGTTACTGGTGCCAGTGCCTGAAAGATACCGCAAGCGTCCTTATCTTTGAAAAGGTGCATGAGGAGGTGCACCTTTTTGTCTGGAAACCAAGTTCGGACAGTGTCTGCCAGCGCAGACGCGGCTTGCGGATTGTGGGCGCCGTCGAGGACGACCACCGGCGAGCGGCGGACGACTTCGAAGCGGCCTGGCCAGCGGACCTTTGCCAGCGCTTTCTGTACAGCCGTTTCCGGCAGAGCGAAACCCAGCGCACGCAGGGAAGCGACTGCCTGCAGGATGAGGGCAAGATTATGCACCTGGTGGGTGCCGATGAGCGGGTAATGATACGTATGTCCCTGCCAGCGGATGGTCTGGCCATTGAGATTGCGCGCGGTCACTTCGCAGGCATCGGCACTGGCAAAGGTGCAGGCGGCGCCCAGGGCTTCGGACTGTGCCCGGATGACGGCATTGACTGCGGGACCGTTATCGTAGGCAACGACAGGTACGCCTGGCTTGATGATGCCGGCTTTTTCCCGGGCGATGGCTTCCAGCGTGTCGCCGAGGAACTGCATATGGTCCATACCGATGGCGGTGAAGATGACAAGGGCTGGCTGTTCGACGACGTTGGTGGCATCAAGCCGGCCGCCGAGCCCTGTCTCCTGGACCATGACCCTGGCACCTTCGGCGAGAGCGATGAGATAGCTGATAGCAAGTTCCATCTCGAAGATCGTCGGGTGCGGAAAGCCCTGGCGGACGATCATCTGGCAGGCCGCTTCTGTCTTCTCGAAGGCAGCGACGAACGCATCGGCAGATGCTGGTTCGCCGCCAATACGGAAACGATCGAGATAGGTGCTGACCTCCGGTGAGGTATAGCTCATGGTGTGATAGCCGGAATCTTCCAGAATGGCCGCCAGCGCCGTGACAGTGGAACCTTTGCCGTTGGTGCCGGCAACGTGGATGACAGCGAGCTGGCGTTCCGGCCGCCCGAGTGTTTCCATGAGGCGTGTGATGCCATCGAGACCGTAGACCGAGCCGAGCTCTGCATAGCGGTCAATGGCTTGTTTTGCTTCTTCATAGGTCATAGAAAAACCTCCAAAATAAAAAAACACTTCCCACGCGAGGAAGTGTCGTCGATCACGGGAGCGTCCGATGCATCGCAGACGGCAGGCGTCTTTCGTCGAGCAGCACTCCCTCGTCTGCTCGCACTTATCCATGACTGGAACGCACAGGGACTAAGATCGATCGTATATCAGATCATCCGCGCCGAATGCCTTGTCAGATCGCAGACGGCGTGGGATAATATTTTCAGCGATCACCACAGAAAGGATGAGGACAATGAGCGATCAGCAGAAAACAGACAATGTCTGTACCGAGACCACCTGCAAAGAAGACCTCATGGGAGGCTTGCTGAACTTCTTCGCACAGTTGGAAGAAGACACAGACACGCCAGACGATGATGATTGATTGTTTCCAGTATAGCACTAATCTATTGTCCACGGAAGATGAGCCGCGCTTATCAAAACGAAAAAGCACGTTTATCGTTCCTGCTTCTCGAGAATTTTTGAAAAGCACATGAACTTTCAAAAAAATACCGTCAATTAAACGGGGCGAATCTGATCGATGGCTGATAAAATATGGTATAATCATGATAGAAGCATCAAGATGGAATCATAAATAGATCGTGGGTGAGTGTATGACGATCCAACAATTACGCTATATCGTTTCCGTGGTGGAAAATGGTACTATCACCGAAGCAGCAAAAAAACTCTATATTTCTCAGCCAAGCCTTTCCAATGCCATCAAGGACATCGAGGAAGAAGTCGGCATCACCATCTTTATCCGCAGCCGTGCCGGTATCGTCGTCACGCCGGAAGGGATGGAATTTGTCGGCTATGCCCGTCAGGTGCTGCATCAGATGGCGCTTCTGGAAGACAAGTATATCTCTCATACGCCGGGCAAGATCCGATTTGCCGTGTCGTCGCCGCATTATGTGTTCACGACCAACGCCTTCGTGGAGATCGTTGAGCAGTATGGCAGGGAGCGTTTTGAGTTCATCCTGCATGAGACGACCACTTCTCAGATCATCGAAGATGTCAAGAACCGATACAGTGATCTCGGTATCATCAATGTCAGCCGCAGCAATGAAGCTGCCGTCCGTAAGGCGCTTGAGGAAAACAAGCTGTCTTTTCATCAGCTTTTCCTCACCAGGCCGCAGGTCTTCATGCGTGCCGATCATCCCCTGGCTGGCAAGAAAAAGGTGAGCCTGGAAGATATCACTGCTTACCCACGGCTGAATTATGTACATAGCGGAGAAGAAGCGCTGCATTTTGCCAGTGACCTGTTCAGTGACCTTTCTGCTGACAAGTCCATCGAAGTCAGCGATACCGGCACCATCGTCAACCTCATGCTTGGGACAGATGCTTATTACATCTCCAATGGCTTTTTCCCACGTTATCTCAATGGCGATAAGATCGTCGCTATACCGATCAATGACGATGAAGTTCTCTGCGTCGGATATATCCTCAGCGACAAACAGGCGCTTTCCGAACCTGGCAAAGCCTACATCGAAAAACTCCAGGCCTATGGCGTCAGCGTTGAAGAAAACTGAGCATCATGCGCCCTCGTTGAGGGCGTTTTTTATAAAAAAGCGGGGCTTTCGGATCTTTCCGAAAGCCCCGTTCGCATTTCGATCAAACGAGCTTGATAATATGGTATTTCTTTTTGCCTTTGCGGATCTTCAGCTGTCCATCGGCGAAATCTTTGGTGGTGACGCTGTAGTGGACATCGCTCACAGCGACATCGTTCAGGGAAACGCCACCCTGTTCAACGAGACGACGGCCTTCGCTGGTGGTCTGGGTGAGGCCGACCTGCTTGAGGAGGTTGAGGAGGCCGATGCCTTCGCCTTCGAGATCGGCAGCTGCCATTTCAGTGGTAGGAATGGAGCCTTCCTGGCCGCCGCCGGCAAAGAGGGCACGGGCGGCTTTCTGAGCTTCTTCGGCAGCTTCTTTGCCATGGACGTTTTTGGTGACTTCATAAGCGAGGATCTCTTTGGCTTTGTTGATCTCTGCGCCTTCCAGACTGGCCAGACGGTCCACTTCTTCCATCGGCAGGAAGGTGAGCAGGGCCAGGCAGTTGCGCACGTCCTTATCACCAACGTTTCGCCAGTACTGGTAGAAATCGTATGGCTTCATCTTGTCGGCATCGAGCCAGACGGCGCCGCTGGCAGTCTTGCCCATCTTTTTGCCTTCGCTGTTGGTGAGGAGCTTAAAGGTGAGGCCGTAGGCTTCGCCCTGATCGGCTTTGCGGATGAGCTCGACACCGCCGATGATGTTGCTCCACTGGTCGTTGCCGCCAAACTGGAGCTTGCAGCCGTAGTTGCGATAGAGGTGCAGGAAGTCATAGGACTGCATGACCATGTAGTTGAACTCCAGGAAGGTCAGCCCCTGGTCCATGCGGGATTTGTAGCATTCGGCGTTGATCATGCGGTTGATCGAGAAATAAGCGCCGACTTCGCGCAGAAAGTCGATGTAGTTGAGCTCACGCAGCCATTCTGCGTTGTTGAGGAGCAGGGCTTTGCCGTCAGAAAAATCGATGAAACGCTCGGCCTGCTTCTTGAAGTGGTTGACATTGTCATCGATCATATCAACGGTCATCACACGGCGCATGTCGCTGCGGCCGGATGGGTCGCCGATCATGCCGGTGCCGCCGCCGGCGAGGAAGATCGGACGGTGACCGTGCTGCTGCATATACTGCATGACCATGAACATGATATAGTGGCCGACATGCAGGCTGTCGGCAGTAGGGTCAAAACCGATATAGAAAGTGACCTTCTCTTTGCCGAGAAGCTCGCGGATCTCATCTGGGTGGGTGGCCTGTTCAATGTAGCCACGTTCTGTCAGTACGTCGTAAACGTTACGTTCCATTGATTGTCATACCTCCAAAAAAATTTCATGATTACACCCTACCACTATAACGAAAAAGCGCCCATAAAGCAAATAAAAAAACACCTCGGTGTACATCCGAGGTGTTTGCTGTGTCAGGCTTACTTGCTGATGGTCTCGATGATCTGATCAGCGAGGGTATCGAGGGCTGCCCAGGTTTCGTCGGTTGGGGTGAACTGTGCGCGGACGCTTTCGCCGACCTGCTTCATCTTAATGGAGCTTGCACGTTCATTGAGCTGACCGCAGGCTTCACCGCTCCAGCCGAAATCACCGAGGGTGGCGAATGGACGGCCTGCTGCGTTCACGGCATCGATGGAACTGATGACGTCCATGACAGGCTTGAGGGCTGCACGGTTCAGGGTTGGGGAACCAAAGACGAGGCAGTCATCTTCGAGGTGAGCAGCGATGTCGGCAGCATCGGTCTTGATGATATCAAAAGCGGACACGCTTGCGCCTTTTTCGGTGAGCTTGTCAGCCAGATACTGGCACATCTGTCTGGTATAGCCGTAAGCGGATACGTAGTAGATGGCAACGGTCCTGGCATCTTTGGCTTCTGGGGTAGCCCACTTGCGATAGGTGTCCATCGCAGTCTTGATGTCATCGCCGGCGATCATTGGGCCGTGGCTTGGGCAGACGAGTGCGATGTCGAGGTCTTTGATGCGGTCAAGGGCACGCAGGACGAACTTTGCGAATGGGCCCATGATAGCATCGTAATAGACTTTGAATTCTTTTTCGTAGAGGTCTTTTTTGTATGCTTTGTGTACATACATGGTTGGTTCGGCATAGTGTGCACCGAGGAAGTCGCAGCTGAAGAGAATCTTGTCTTCAGAGAGATAGGTCATCATCGTGTCTGGCCAGTGGATGTTAGGGCTGACGCAGAAGGTCAGGGTCTTGCCGCCAAGCGCCAGCTGGTCTCCGTCTTTGACAGCCACGCGGTTGAATGGCATGCGGACGATGTTGTCGAGGTTTTTCAGGCAGGCAGCCGTTCCGTAGACAACGATGTCAGGATTGTGTTCGATGACGAGACGGATAGCGCCGGAATGATCTGGTTCGGTATGGTTGACCACGAGATAGTCGATGGACTTCAGGTCAGTGATGGCTTCGACATTTTCGATGAAAAGGTTTTCAAAGCCTCTGTGCGCGCCGTCGATCAGCGCGGTCTTTTCGCTGCCCTTGACGAGGTAAGAGTTGTAGGTGGTGCCGTATTCGGTCGCCATGATGATGTCAAAGACACGCAGGGTTGGGTTGGATACACCGACATAGTAGACGTTGTCAGCGATTTTCATGATAATGATCTCTCCTTTAATGAGCAATTTGTGATTGGGTCGATTTCTAATGGTATTTTAGCATAAACCACTGGAGTTTCAACCGTTGATCTGAGGGTTGTAATTAAAATTATATATACATGACAAAAGAGGGTATTGTTAAGCGGCTGCTGAATGATCGTCCATAAAAAGCCTTTTTGCTTTTTTTTACGAACATTCTTGCACCTTAAAACGTCTTTTTGTATCATAAGATTATCCAGTATCCATAGCCAGGAGGTGAACCAGGCCATGAAAGCAGAAAAGATCCCGGAAGCGACCATCACGCGTCTGTCGCTGTATTCCCGCTTTCTCAGCAAGATGGAGGAACAGAACATCCAGAAGGTTTCTTCGGTGGAGATCGCCAACGGGGTGCAGGGCACGCCGGCGCAGGTCCGTAAAGACCTGGCTTATTTCGGTGATTTCGGCATGCGAGGGGTGGGCTATAATGTGACCCGTCTCAATAATATCATTAAGGAGATCCTCGGGCTTGACCATCCATGGAAGATGATCCTTGTCGGTGCGGGGAACCTGGGCAGCGCGCTGACCCATTATGCAGGGTTTGAAAAACGGGGGTTCAAGATCTCGGCGGTATTCGATAATGATGTCAATAAGATCGGCATGACACTCAACGGCCTGCCGATCCTGCCGATCACCAGGCTCGTTGAATACATCGATGCCAACGATGTCGACATCGCGGTCCTGGCGGTGCCAGAGACGTCAGCGCAGGATGTGGCGGACCTTTTGTGTGAAACAAAGATCAAAGGCATCATGAACTTTTCGCCGTCTTCGCTGGTGACCTGCTCGTCGATCGAGATCCGACAGATCGACCTGGCAGTGAGCCTTGAGGGGTTGAGTTATCGCATCAAAAGCAAATATGAAGAATAAAAAAGCCTTTGCTCATCCAAAGGCTTTTCTTTTTATCAGACACAGGGAGGGATCTTATGGAACGTTCGCTGATCCTGGCATCGACATCGCCGCGTCGACGCCATTTGCTGGAAGGGATGGGGGTGCCGTTCACGGTGGCGGCACCGACGCTGAAAGAGGAGCGGCTGGATGCATCGCTGCCGCTGTCGCAGGCGCTGGAGAAACTGGCTCTGGCGAAGGCATGCTCGGTGGCAGAAACGGCACCGGAGGCGGTGGTGCTCGGCGCAGATACGATCGTCTGCAAGGACGGTCAATTGCTTGGCAAACCAGCCAATGCCGCCGATGCGGTGCGTATGCTCCGGGCACTGAGTGGTCAGACGCACGAAGTCATCACTGCGGTGGCGCTCTGCTGTAAGGCGAGCGGTGCAGAGGAAATGGCGCATGCGCTGAGCCGTGTCACATTTCGCACCCTCAGTGAGACGGAGATCGCGGCGTATGTTGCAGGCGGTGAGCCGCTCGACAAGGCCGGTGCTTACGGCATCCAGGGGGACGGCGGCCGCTTTGTTGCTGCTCTGGAAGGGGACTACGACAATGTCGTCGGTCTGCCGACGGCTTGTGTGAAGGCGCTTTTGAAAAAATGGAAGGTGGCAGGTATATGAGTGATGGCATCCGACCAAAGTTCAGGGAGCGTCCGCCGGAGATGCGGCCCCGCGAGCGGCTGATCGCCGATTCGGCAAAGAGTCTGAACAATGCTGAACTGCTGGCGATCCTTTTGCAGACTGGCAATGGCGAGCGCGACGTGCTCACATTGGCAGAGGATATCCTCATCACTTCCGGCGGCTTAGAGGGCCTGCTCAGGCAGAACCTGCATTCTCTCTGTGAGATCAAGGGCATCGGTCCGGGAAAAGCCTGCATGCTTCTGGCTGCCATCGAGCTGGGTTGTCGTTTTTCACATCTGCAAGCCGGACAGGCCCAGCGTCAGGTGCGTGATTCAGAGAGTGCTGCCTGGTATTTGCGCGGCAATATCCATAACAGTGAACAGGAATCTTTCCATGTCCTCTATCTCGATGCCAAAAACAATATCCTTGAGGTCAGGGAACTCTTTGTTGGCACTGTTAACGGTGCCAGCGTGCATCCACGCGACATCTTTCGCGAGGCGGTGCGTCTTAACGCCGTGAGCCTGATCATCGGCCATAATCACCCCAGCGGAGATCTGACGCCAAGCCGTGATGACCTGCTCCTGACCAGGCGCGTGCGTGAAGCATCGGCGCTCATGGGCATCAATTTCCTCGACCACATCATCGTTGCCGGCGCACAGGATTCGCGCTATCTCAGTTTCCAGGATGCTGGCTATCTGGAATGAATTTGTAAGAAATACGCCATTTCATTCAACACATTGTTAATGCTTTGTTGTTGTTTGGAACGGCGTTTTTTTGTTACAATTTTTATGGCAACATACTATTATTTGCCAATGACAGAAGAAAGT
Organism: uncultured Peptococcaceae bacterium; assembly: GCA_958451915.1. Taxonomy (GTDB): domain Bacteria; phylum Bacillota; class Peptococcia; order Peptococcales; family Peptococcaceae; genus UMGS1590. The sequence continues at coordinate 11,746 of CAUDRX010000016.1, read as the reverse complement.
GAGGAAAAAATGAAGAAGATAGTCAGTTTGATCTTATCTGCTACATTGCTGCTGCCTGTTTTTGATACGGCGGCCTGGGCCGTGGAAACCCCGTCGCCGGAGATCGAGGGCACGAGTGCCATTATCGTCGATGCCACCACCGGGGACACGCTCTGGAGCCAGGATACTGATACGGTACGTCCGGTTGCCAGCATGACCAAGGCGATGGCGGCATATCTCGTGTATGAGGCCATCCATAATGGCAAGATCACGATGGAGACAGCTGTACCGATCAGCACTTATACCTATTATTTCTCTCGTGACGACATTTATTCCAACATTCCTTTTGAATGGGAGAAAACCTATACAGTCGAGGACATGCTCGAGGCTTTTCTCTGTTATTCGGCTTGCGCCGCCGGCCCTGCTTTGGGCGAACTGATCTATGGCTCAGAAGAGGCTTTTGTGGCAGCCATGAACACAAAGGCACAGGAACTGGGTCTCAACGCCTCCTTTGATCAGAGCTATGATGAAGGGTACATGAGCGCCCGTGCAATGGCAACGCTTGCCAGCCGGATCCTCAGCGACTGTCCGGAGATGCTTGAGATCACAAGCCGCAGCGAATTTGAGTTCGCTGGCGAGACCTATGGTTCGAGCAACGCGCTCCTGGACAGCGACAATCCGTCGATCGGCACCGTTGACGGGCTCAAGACCGGCTGGACGCCACAGGCTGGCAGTTGTATGTGTGCGACAGCAGTCAAAGATGGCCGCCGTCTGATCACCGTAACGATGAACGCCAGGGCGGTCAATGCCCGCTACAGTGACAGCGAAGAACTTCTACGCACCGGTTTTGAACTGCTTGATGTCTACGAAGCCGAGGGGTATACCTATGCATCGCCGCATACCGCCAACGTCAGCATGAATGGCGGCCAGTACAGTCTGCATGCTTATCTGGCGGATGGTAATAACTACGTGCGTTTGCGTGATCTGGCCGCTCTTCTCGATGGCACTGGCAGTCAGTTCGGTCTGGAATACATCGATGGCATCGTTTCCATCAACAATGGGGCTTCTTATGATGGTACCGTCAGCGGGGACCTCAGCAATGGCAAGACCGTGCTGACTCAGATGCGTCAGCCGGTGCTGACGGTGGATGGCGTCGCTTACACCATCGACGCGTACCTCATCGATGGGCTCAATTACATGAAGATCCGTGATCTGGCAGCGGCTATTGGCTGCGGCATTGAATGGGATGGCAGCACCGGTCAGGTCGTGCTCCTGCCTGAAGACAATGCGGCAGCAGACGAAGGCGGCGGTGATACAGCACCTGTCGCCGAAACAGCTGCCTGAGAGAGGCCGTTTTGCGGCGCATCCCGGGATTTTGGGGTGCGCTGTTTTTTTATATGAGAGCTGGCTGATTTTGAAATAAAAATTATTTTTATGGTCATTTTTCAGAAAAATGATGCATATATACTAGAAGAGAGGTATAATTATAGTTACATATATTCCTTATATTGCAGTAAGATGCGAGAAAATGAGAATTGTGTGGATGAACAGGCGCCTTTGGCGCTAATGTATGAGGAGGTAGGGACTGTGAAAGAAATTAAAACGATTTTAGTTGCTAACCGCGGCGAGATCGCGATCCGTATTTTCCGTGCTTGCAAAGAGCTTGGGATCAAGAGTATCGCCATTTATTCCGAAGAAGATAAAAATTCTCTCTATCGTACGATCGCAGATGAATCTTATCGCGTCGGGAAAGGCAAAACCCCTGTCGATGCATATCTGGATATCTCGGGTATCATCACATTGGCCAAATCCAAAGGCGTGGATGCCATCCATCCTGGTTATGGCTTCCTGTCCGAAAACGCTGAATTTGCAGAAGCCTGCGAAGAAGCAGGGATCGAATTCATCGGGCCGGACCACAATATGCTGCGTGCCCTTGGTGACAAGATCCAGTCTAAGAAAGTAGCCATCGAAGTTGGCGTGCCAACCATCCCTGGTGTTGAACGTGCAGCGCTCAACGTTGAAGAAGCCAAGGAGTTTGCCAAGGTTGCCGGTTATCCGGTCATCCTCAAGGCCAGTGCCGGTGGCGGCGGTCGCGGGATGCGTATCGTGCGCACTGAAGACGAAATGGAACAGGAATACAACAGTGCGACCAGCGAAGCAAAGAAAGCTTTCGGGATCGCAGATGTTTTCGTGGAAAAGTACATCGAACATCCAAAGCACATCGAAGTACAGGTCCTCGGTGATAAATATGGCAATCTCGTTCATATGTTTGAACGTGACTGCTCTATCCAGCGCCGTCACCAGAAAGTCATCGAATTTGCCCCATCGCTGGTACTGACCGAAGAGCAGCGCCAGGCGATCTGCGAAGATGCGCTCAAGATCGCGCGTCACGTTGACTATCGCAGTGCCGGTACCGTTGAATTCCTTGTCGATGCCCAGGGCAACCACTACTTTATCGAGATGAACCCTCGTATCCAGGTTGAACACTGCGTCACCGAGCAGATCACCGGCATCGATATCGTTCAGGCACAGATCCGCGTGGCACAGGGCTACAAGCTCTCCGATCCTGAGATCGCGATCCCAAGCCAGGAGTCCATCACCTATCGTGGTTATGCCATCCAGTGCCGTGTCACGACCGAAGACCCTGAAAACAACTTTGCGCCAGACACCGGTACCATTGAAGTCTATCGTTCCAGCTCCGGTCACGGCATTCGCCTCGACAGCGGCAACGCTTATGCCGGTGCGACGATCTCGCCATTCTATGACAGCCTTTTGGTCAAGATCATTGCCTATAATCGTACCTTTGAAGGCACGATCGATACCGCCATCCGCTGCCTGCATGAGACCAAGATCAAAGGTGTGAAGACCAACATCGGCTTCCTGATCAACGTGCTCAACCATGAAAGATTCCGCAATGGCCAGTGTGATACCAGCTTCATCGCACAGACGCCGGAACTCTTCGATATTCACGGCGGCGACAACATGGAAAAGAAAATGCTGGTTTATCTGGCTAACAAAGCTGTCAATGAGGTCAAGGGCGAAAAGCCGGAGTTCAACGAACTCGAAGTGCCTGTATTTGACAGACCACTGCTCCTGCGCGGCACCAAGCAGCTGCTTGATGAAAAAGGGCCAAAGGCAGTGGCAGATTGGGTCATGCAGCAGGATCGTCTCCTGATCACTGATACTTCCATGCGTGACGCTCAGCAGTCTCTGCTCGCGACCCGCATGCGTACCGTTGATATGACCCGCATCGCGCCAGCTTATGCAACGGCATGCAAAGACCTCTTCTCCATGGAGATGTGGGGCGGCGCGACCTTCGATACGTCCTATCGTTTCCTCAAGGAATCCCCATGGGCCCGTCTCGATGAGCTGCGCGAGCTGATCCCTAACGTGCTCTTCCAGATGCTCCTGCGCGGTGCCAATGCTGTCGGCTATAAGAACTATCCGGATAACCTGATCCGCGAATTTATCCAGGAATCCGCGAAGAGCGGCATTGACGTCTTCCGTATCTTTGACTCCCTCAACTGGGTCGAAGCGATGAAAGTCTCTATCGATGAAGCCCTGAAGACTGACAAGATCGTTGAAGGCTGCATCTGCTACACAGGTGATATCACCGATAAATCCCGCAAGAAATATGACCTGGATTACTATATCCGCAAGGCGAAAGAGCTCGAAGGCCTCGGCTGCCACATCCTCGGCATCAAGGACATGAGCGGGCTCCTCAAGCCAATGGCAGCGACTGAGCTTGTCAGCGCGCTGAAGAGCGAACTGTCGATCCCTATCCATCTGCACACCCATGATTCCACCGGCAATGGCGTCGCTACCCTCCTGATGGCAGCACAGGCCGGCGTCGATATCGTCGATGCTGCGATGAATGGTGTGGCAGGGCTGACCAGTCAGCCAGGTCTCAACTCCCTGGCCGCTGCCCTCACCCTGACCAAGCGCGATACTGGGCTCGACCTCGACAAGCTCCAGAAGATCAGCGATTACTGGGGTGAAGTGCGCAAATACTACAGTCAGTTTGAATCTGGCATGCGCAGCGGTTCTGCCGAGATCTACAAATATGAGATCCCTGGCGGTCAGTATTCCAACCTGAAACCACAGGTCGAAAGCTTCGGCCTTGGCCATAAATTTGAAGAAGTCAAGGAAATGTATTCCACCGTCAACGACATGCTCGGCGACATTGTCAAGGTTACACCATCCTCCAAGGCTGTCGGCGACATGGCGATCTTTATGGTCCAGAACAACCTGACACCGGACAATATCCTTGAAAAAGGGAAGAATGTGGACTTCCCGGATTCCATCGTTTCCTATTTCGAAGGGATGATGGGGCAGCCGGAAGGCGGTTTCCCAGAGGATCTGCAGAAGATCGTCCTCAAGGACAAAAAAGCGATCACCTGCCGTCCAGGCGAACTCCTGCCGGATGAAGACCTTGAAGCCGATGCAGAATATCTGAAGAAGGAATTCGGCATTGATGCAGGCAGACGTGAAGCCCTGAGCTATGCGCTCTATCCACGTATGTACGAAGAATATCTCAAGGGTCTGAAGAAACAGCCAGTTCTCTCTCATATGGACAGCGACCAGTTCTTCTATGGCCTGAGAAAGGGCGAGAGCGGCGACATCACCATCGACGAAGGGAAAGTCATGAGCGTTCGCCTCATTGACATCCGTGAACCAGACGAAGAAGGCAACTCCACCGTTTCCTTCGAGGTCAACGGCAGCTTCCGTTCTGTCAAGGTGGCCAACGAAGCCGCTGCGAAATCCCTCACCATCGTGCGCAAGCCAATGGCTGACCAGGATAATCCGGCACACGTCGGCGCCAACATCCCTGGTACGGTCATCAAGATCCTTGCCAAAGAAGGCGATGAAGTTGAAGAGAACCAGCCAATCATCATCCTTGAAGCGATGAAGATGGAGACCAACGTTCTCAGCCCACGCAAGGGCAAAGTGGCGCGCATCCTCGTAGAAGACGGCGCTCAGGTCGAAGCTGGTGAATTGATCGCAGAACTTGAAGTATAAGCACATGATGAACATGGGAGCAGCCTGCCGTGCGCGGCTGTTCCCATGCTTTTTTTGGAGTAAGGACCATGGACTTTATAGAAAAAGTATTTAAGCCACTGATATTACTCGCAACGATCGTCTGGTTTGTGCTGGCAGCATTGAAGATCCTTGATGTGCCGCAGCTTTTGATCTATGTTGGGGTCTTGTCGATCGCAATGGGCGTTCGTAATCTTTTGATCCTGAACATCAGTCAAAAGACCGGAGAACTGCACCCAAAGATCCAGTTTTATGTGGATCAGTATGGCCTCAGGAAAGGGCTGATCCGTTACAGCATCGTGCTGATCGCGGTCTATCTGGTCGTGGGGCTCTTGCTGATCGTTGTTAATCTATGAATATAAAAAGAAATCAAAAGGAGCGACTGTGATCGATGAAAACCTGGAAAATCCGTTCTTCCAATCATACCGCCGCTCAACATCTAGCTGACGCGCTCGAACTGCCGCCGGCCCTCGCGAGGATCCTCGTGAGCCGCGGCTATGCCACGCCTGAGCAAGCGTCGGCTTTTTTGTATGCGTCGATGGATGATCTGAGCCGACCTTTCCTCATGCCAAATCTCGGGGCGGCGGTGGATGTGATCGGTGATGCGCTGGCGGAGGGCACTAAGATCGCCATTTACGGCGATTACGATGTGGATGGGATCTGTGCTTCGACGCTGATGCGTGAGGTCTTTGGCTGGATGGGCGTGGATGTGCGCGTCTATATCCCAAGCCGTCTCAGTGAGGGGTACGGTATGAACGCCGAAGCTCTGGAAAAACTGATGGCGGAAGGCGTGGGCCTGGTCATCACCGTGGATAACGGGGTGGCGTCAGCCGACCTTGTCGAGACTTTCCGGGCGAAGGGCCTGCGTTTTGTCATCACTGACCACCATCAACTGCCGGAAAAGCTGCCGCGCGCGGTGGTGGTCAATCCGCTCCTGGCGCAGAACATGGTCGTGCCGTTCCGCGGGCTCTGTGGATGCGGTACGGCCTATTTTCTGGCAATGGGAATGCTGGCGCGGCTGGCGCCGGCATTGAATGATGCAGCGCACCGCGAAAAGCTGCTGGATCTGGTAGCGGTCGCGACGGTGGCAGACATTGTGCCCCTCTTTGGTGACAATCGTATCCTCGTGCGGGAAGGGCTGCGTCTCATCAATACGTCACCGCGTCCCGGGCTTGCGGCCCTCATCAGACTGGTCGGTGGTGAGGCTGATGTTAAAGCATCGGATATCGCCTTTCGCATCGCGCCCTGCATCAATGCCTGCGGCCGTCTCGACCGTACCGCTGATGCACTGGCTCTCTTCGCAGCGGCGCCGGAAGGTGATGTGGCGGCGCTGGCAGAGCGTGTGCGCGGCTACAATGACACCCGCAAAGAGCTGGAGCGCAGCATCACCAGGGAAGCCATCGATCAGTTCGAATCCTTTACAGGCACGATGCACTGTGCCATTGCTGTGGGCGAAGGCTGGCATCCGGGGGTTATCGGCATCGTTGCCTCGCGTCTCGTGGAGCATTTTCAGTGCCCGGCCATCGTGCTCACGACGAATGCGGAGAAGCCAGGCGTTTACACCGGCTCGGCGCGCAGCGTCAGGGGCTTTCATCTCTATGAAGGCCTGAAGGCTGTCTCTGAGCATCTGCTGCAGTTTGGCGGGCATGAGATGGCAGCGGGCCTGAGTGTGTCGGCTGAAGCGCTGGACGCTTTCAAGGCGGCTTTCAGTGCAGAAGCGGCGAAATATGCTGTGGAGATGGATGAGGAGAACATTCTCTGGATCGACGACGTCCTGAAGGTCGATGAGGTCACCAGCGGACTGGAGCAGAGTCTGCGGCTCCTGGAGCCATGCGGCGCAGAGAATCCGCAGCCGCTCTTTGCACTGATGCATGAGTGGCGCTTTGGCCACCAGCCGGTTGGCAGCGATGGCGATCATCTGCGCCTGCGTTTTCAGAACAGCGCAGGCGAGACGATCAGTGGCATCGCCTTCCGTCAGGGGCATTACGATTTTTCCGAAAAGCATCGCTATGATTTTGCGTTTCATCTGGAAGAGCATTGTTTCCGTGGCCTCTGTGATGTGCAGCTGCAGGTGACAGACATCATGCCTTCCTGGCAGGCTGTCGAACCGCCGCTCATGAACATGCTCATGGCCCATGGCGCAGGGTATGCGGAAGCAGGGGTAGCCAGCGGCATCGCCGATCAGCTGCGTTTCTATACAAAGCTGCGCGGTGTCAGTTTTGATGACCGGCAGGCGGCGATCGCGGCTCTGTCGCCTGGCGAACCACTGCAGCTTCTGCGGGAAGCGAACAACCCTGCCGATGCCAATGCCGTTGCCTGCTATACCGCTGACGGGGCGATGCTGGGCTATCTCTCCCGCGCCATTGCCGCACAGTTGGCACCACTCATGGATCTTGGCGCGCGCTATCTGGCCAAAGTCGAGCAGGTGACCGGCGAGGCCGACCAGACCCACGGCGTCAACATCCTTGTCGGGAACGCGGCCGCGCAGGCAGCGTGCGATGCCTGCAGGAACGAGCGCCGTTCCCTTGTGGGGCTTTCGCAGAATGCGCTCATCGATCTTCTCACAGATGCTTTCGTGGAAGATGGCAGTCTGCATGAGATCCAGCGTGCCGCCATCGCCAATATCATCGACCATCATCAGGACACGGCGGTGATCATGCCGACGGGCCGTGGAAAGTCCCTGATCTATCAGATCGCCGCCGGCGTGCTGGCACGTCGTGATGGGCGCATGACCCTTGTCTTTTCTCCGCTCAAGGCGCTGATCGCCGACCAGTATCTCTCTCTCCAGGATCATCTTGCGGCATTGGGGTTCCGCATCTACCGTGCCAACGGCGATCTGTCTGCCGAGGAGCGCACGGCGCTTTCTGATGCCCTCGAAGCAGAAGCGGTCGACATCCTTTTGCTCACGCCGGAATTCTTCCTGCGCCATCAGGCGCGTTTTCAGGCACATGCCGCATCGGTGGGTCAGATCGTTATCGATGAAGCGCACCATCTCTGTGGACGACGCGCCGCCTATAAAAAACTCCTTACTTTAAAAGATCAGTATCCAAACGCCGTCTGGACCTATCTGACGGCAACGGTGCCTGCGGCAGAAGCGCACGCATTTCAGAAAATTATTTCCGGTGCGGGGCTTTATATTGACGATCATATCCGCTATAATTTACATATTATCGATGCACGCCACAGCGAAAAGAAGCTCGTTTATCTTTACCGTTTGTTCATGCATCCGGAGAAGACCATCTGTTATGTCAACAGCCGCAAGCAGGCGTTTGCGCTCTCGCAGCGTCTGCGCGAGATCCTTCCCTATCAGCTCCGGCCGCTGGTCAGCTACTACCATGGTGGGCTGCCGCAGGAAGCTCGCCGCGCCGTGGAGCAGGCCTTCAAAGAAGGTGCGCTCCGTCTGATCTTCGCGACGACGGCTTTTGGCGAAGGGATCAATATTCCGGATATCCGTCATGTCGTGCTCTATCATCCATGCTTCTCCGTCGAAGCCTTCAACCAGCTGGCGGGCCGCTGTGCGAGAGATGGGGAAGACGGAAGCGTGCATTTGTTATATAATGAAAGGGACCTCTCGTTGAACGAGATGATCATCGGCGCTCAGGCGCCGTCTCGTGAGACGCTGGGGAAGATGTACCAGCTTTTGAAAAACGCTGCAAGGGCCCAGGGTTATGTGCTTGCAGGCGCTTCCGATACGCTGTTGACACAGCTCACCGGACTGTTGGAAGGCACGGACCGCCGAGGGTGGCAGCTGGCGCTGCGCGTTTTTGAAGAACTGGCATTTTTACAGGTGCGCCACAGCGACGCACAGACCATCATTACAATCGAAAAAGATCCAGCCCACCGCAGCCTCACAGAATCTGCGACATACCTGGAAGGCACAGGCGAGGTCCGTGCTTTGGAAGAATTTGAAAAGATCGCTTTCACAAAAGACCTTGGTGCGCTGGAAACCATCGTTCGCAGTGCTTTGCGTCCTGCGAACTGGCATGGTAGGGAGGTGAAGTCATGAGTCATCAAGTTGATTACGACGATCTGATCAAGGTCGTTTTGGAAAACAATCCACAGTCCAATACCGTTATGATCGAAGAGGCCTATGAGTTCGCCCGGGAAATGCATGAAGGACAGTTCCGCAAGTCCGGCGAACCATACATCATCCATCCCGTCAATGTGGCCATCATCCTTGCTGACCTCGGCATGGACGATAATGCCATTGCCGCCGGGCTTCTCCATGATGTGGTCGAAGACACCGACTGCAGCGCCCTCGATCTGGAACGAAAGTTCAACCACGAGGTGGCCTTCCTCGTCGAAGGGGTGACCAAGCTCGATAAGATCCAGTGCCATTCCAAGGAGGAACGCCAGCTCGAGAGCTATCGCAAGATGTTCATCGCGATGGCACAGGATATCCGGGTCATCATCATCAAACTGGCCGACCGCCTGCACAATATGCGCACCATGAGCTTCCAGTCACCGGAAAAGCAGAAGCGCATCGCCCAGGAGACCCTCGAGATCTACTCACCATTGGCAGACCGCCTCGGGATCATCAAACTCAAATGGGAGCTCGAAGACCTCTCGCTGCGTTATCTGGAACCGGAGATCTACTATGATCTCGTAGAGCGTATCTCCATGAAACGTCAGGAACGTCTGGAATACATCGACGAAGTCATCCGCGATCTCAAGCTCGAGATGGATGCAGTGCATCTGGAATACGAGATCGCCGGCCGTCCAAAGCATTTCTACAGCATCTACCGCAAGATGGTCAACAAGCACAAAGACCTCGATGAGATCTATGACCTGATCGCCATCCGTGTGCTCGTCAATACCGTGCAGGATTGTTACATTGTCCTGGGCCTTGTGCATTCTTTGTGGAAGCCGGTGCCGGGACGCATCAAAGACTACATTGCGATGCCAAAGCCAAATCTGTATCAGTCTCTGCATACGACTGTTATCGGGCCGCGCGGCGAACGTTTTGAGATCCAGATCCGCACCTTTGAGATGCATCAGATCGCAGAATACGGGGTCGCTGCCCACTGGCTCTACAAACAGAACGGTGGCAGCGAGAAGACCAGTGACGCCAATCAGCTCGACTGGCTGCAGAAACTCAAGGAGCTGCAGGCTGACGCCGTTGACAGCAAGGAGTTCCTTGATAACATCAAACTCGAACTTTTCAGTGATACGGTCTTCGTCTTTTCACCAGCCAGCGAAGTGTATGAGCTGCCGATCGGATCGACGCCGCTGGATTTTGCCTATCGTGTCCATACAGAGATCGGCAACCAGTGCGTTGGTGCCAAGGTCAATGGCAAGATCGTGCCATTTGATTATGAGCTGCAGACCGGCGACACCGTCGAGATCCTGCGATCCAAGAACAGCCGCGGGCCGAACAGCAACTGGCTCAAGCTTGTCAAGACCCCGCAGGCCAAGAACAAGATCCGCGCCTGGCTCAAAAAGAACAAACGCGAAGAGAACCTGCATAACGGCAAGGATGCCCTCGAGCGCTATGTCAAGGTGCACCATGCCGGGGCCGAGTCGGTCTTCCTCAATGTTGATAATATCAACCGCATCACCAGCAAGCTCGGTTACAAGACAGCAGATGACCTCTATGTCGGCATTGGTGTGGGCGGTGTCAGCACCGTTCAGGTTGTTAACCGCATGCGCGAAGAATTCAAGAAACAGCTGGCAGAGCTTCACACCGAAGACGATGATAAGACGCTTGAGAATGAGCTCAATGCCAGGTCGAACCGCCGTCCGGCCGGCAAGAAGAACATCGGCGGCATCTCCATCCAGGGGATGGGCGATGTCGATGTGAAATTTGCAAATTGCTGCAAGCCAGTGCCAGGGGACCCGATCATCGGTTACATCACCCGCGGCAGCGGCATTACCGTGCATCATCGTGAATGTAAGAACATCCAGAGCCTCAGCGAGCGCGACCGCGGCCGTCTCATCGAAGTCAACTGGGAAGGCTTCGAGAATTCTGTTTACGAAGTCAAGATCAACGTTGAAGCCCTCGACCGTCCGAAGATCACGCCGGATGTCATGGCACTCATCAACGATTCACAGGTGCATATTGCTTCGATCACCTCGCGTGTCAAAGAGCACATGGTCATCATGGAGATCACTTGCGAGGTCAGCGACCTCACAGAGCTCAATGTGGTCATGGATAAGATCAATGCGATCCCGGATGTTTTCACCGTGCGTCGCGATTAAAGGAGGAACCGTATGAGAGCGGTCGTACAACGTGTACAAAAAGCCAGTGTCCACGTCGGCGGCACCGAAGTCGGGGCCATCGGCGCCGGACTCCTGGTGTTCTTAGGCGTGACCCACACCGATACCGAGGCTGATGCCAGGTATCTGGCAGATAAGATCTGCGGGCTGCGCATCTTTGAGGATGCAGACGATAAAATGAACCTGTCCGTGCAGGATACGGGCGGCAGCATTCTCAGCGTCTCCCAGTTCACCCTCTTCGGTGACTGCCGGCGCGGCCGCCGGCCGTCCTTCACAGAAGCGGCACGGCCTGAGCAGGGCCAGGCCCTTTATGAAGTTTTCAACGAAGCGCTGCGTGCCAATGGCATGCAGGTAGCAACGGGACAGTTCCAGGCGCATATGGAGGTCTCACTGGTCAATGACGGACCGGTGACGATGCTGTTGGATTCGTCAAAACAGTTCTGAGGAGGGAGCCCATGATCAAAGTTGAAACGCTGGTCGTTGGACCATTGGAAGAAAACTGCTATGTCATCTA
>CAUDRX010000015.1 GCA_958451915.1 uncultured Peptococcaceae bacterium | reverse complement strand
TGAACGCTGGCATCACGCTGCACATCGAAGCGCTCTACGGCAAGAACGCCCATCACATCGTGGAAGGCGTCTTTAAGGCCGTAGCGCACGCGCTCGCAGCGGCGCTGGCACCACGTGAAGGCGGCGTGCTCTCAACAAAAGGGGTGTTGGCATGATCGCAGTCATCGATTACGGGGCAGGCAATCTTTTCAGTGTCTGCAATGCGCTGCGTTATCTGGGATTGGAACATGTGATCAGCCATGACGCGGCTGAGATCGAAGCCGCTGACGGCATCATCCTGCCGGGGGTCGGCGCCTTTGCCGATGCCATGGCGAAGCTCACAGCGACGGGGCTGGTGGATCTTCTGAAACAGGAAGCGGAAAAGACACCTGTCCTTGGGATCTGCCTGGGACATCAGCTGCTCTTCGAAGAGGGGCAGGAGTTTGGGGTGACCAGGGGCCTTGGCCTCTTGCCAGGGGTGGTGCGTGCGCTCGATGCTGGCGGCAGGAAATTGCCGCATATTGGCTGGAACACAGCCAGAAAATGGCACGACTGCCCGCTCACCGAAGGCATTCCGGACGACAGTTATTTTTATTATGTACATTCTTTCTGTGCCGAGACAGATGCGCGCTATGTGGCGCTGGCGACGACCTATGGTGAGACCTTCCCGGGGATGGTCTGGCGTGACCAGATCTTTGGCTGCCAGTTCCATCCGGAAAAGAGCGGCGAGGTGGGCCTCGGCATCCTGCAGAATTTTGGGAGGTTGGTACAATGATCATTTTACCAGCGATCGATATCAAAGACCGCACACCGGTGCGGCTCTATCAGGGTGCCTTTGACACTGTGCACCAGGTGGCGGCGGATGCGCTGGAGACGGCGCGTCAGTTTGAAGCGGCAGGTGCGGAATGGATCCACATGGTGGATCTGGACGGCGCCTGCGAAGGACATCCGGTAAATACTGACATCTTCCTTGCGGTGGCCAGAGAGACAGGACTCAGGGTCGAGCTTGGCGGCGGCATCCGTACGATGGCGGACATCGCTTCCTATCTTGACGGCGGCATCAGTCGTGTCATCCTGGGTTCGGTGGCACTCCATGAGCCGGCGCTGGTGCGCGAGGCGGTTGCTCACTATGGCGCGGCCATCGCTGTCGGCATTGATGCCCGGGATGGGCGTGTGCGCGGCGGCGGCTGGCTGGAGGAATCAGATGTGCACTTTGTGGATCTGGCGCGCGCCATGGCCGATGCCGGCGTGCAGACGATCATCTACACGGACATCGCCAAAGACGGCACCTTGTCCGGGCCAACGCTGGCTGATTACGAGCAGCTCATCGCGGCCTGCCCGCAGGTACATATCATCGCTTCCGGCGGCATCCGTGATATCGCCAATATTGCTGACCTTAAGGCTTGCGGGTTGTACGGTGCGATCTGCGGCAAATCCCTTTATGAAGGCACGCTGTCTCTCGAAGAGGCACTGGCGCTGGCAAAGGAGGCGTGATCATGCTCGCAAAACGCATCATTCCATGCCTTGACGTGCGCGATGGCAAGGTCGTCAAGGGCATCAATTTTGTCGGCATCAGGGAAGTCGGCGACCCTGTTGAGCTGGCAAAGCAATACAGCGATGCCAACGCCGACGAGATCGTCTTCCTCGATATCACCGCCAGCCATGAAGGGCGCAGCACCATGCTCGATGTCGTGCGCCGTACCGCTGAGGTGGTCTTTGTGCCGCTCACTGTTGGCGGCGGCATCCGTACCATTGAAGATGTGCGCGACACGCTGCGCGCCGGCAGCGACAAGGTCGGTATCAATTCGGCAGCGGTGCGCAACCCTGAGCTGATCAATGAAGCGGCAGAGATGTTCGGCCGGCAGTGCATCGTTGCTGCTGTCGATGCAAGGCGTGTCGAAGACGGCAGTTGGCATGTTGTCATCAATGGCGGCCGCATCGACACTGGCAAGGACCTGCTCGCATGGGTGCGCGAGCTGGAGGAACGCGGTGCCGGGGAGATTCTTCTGACTTCGATGGACGCTGATGGCACCAAGGCCGGGTACGACATCGAAATGACCAGGGCCGTCTGCGACATCGTGAACATTCCGGTGATCGCTTCCGGTGGCGCAGGTTCGGTGGATGATTTTGCCGATGTCTTCGAAGAGACCGGCTGCGATGCTGCGCTGGCGGCTTCGCTCTTCCACTATGGGGAGCTTTCGATCGGCGAAGTCAAGGATGCTATGCGCGCCCGCGGCATTCCGGCGCGATAAGGAGGAAAACATGGATCTTGAGAGATATTTTAAGAAGGGCGACCTCATCCCGGCGATCATCCAGGAGGCTGGCACCGGGGAGGTTCTGATGCTCGCATATATGAACCGCGAGAGTCTGGCCAGGACCATCGAGACCGGCTATACGTGGTTTTGGAGCCGTTCCCGCCAGGAACTCTGGAACAAGGGGGCGACCTCCGGCCATGTGCAGCGCGTGGTCAGGATGATGGGCGACTGTGACGATGACACGCTGCTGATCACCGTCGAACAGACAGGCCCGGCTTGCCACACTGGCAGCCACAGCTGCTTTTTCAGACCGATCGTGGAGGAGGAATGAGTATGCAAAGCATGGAACATCTTTATCAGGTGGTCACAGACCGCCGCGAACATCCGCAGGAAGGTTCCTACACCTGCTACCTTTTTGAGCAGGGGCTGGACAAGATCTGTAAGAAGGTCGGCGAAGAATCCGCCGAAGTCATCATCGCCGCCAAAAATGGTGTGAACGAGGAGACCATCGGAGAGGTCGGCGACCTGCTCTATCATCTCGTGGTCATGCTCGTTGATCAGGGCATCCCGCTTGCGGCGGTGGATGAACTGCTGACACAGCGCGCGGCTAAGATCGGCAATCTCAAGACCTTCCATCAGGTCGACCACGATAGCTGAGGGTGCGCTGATGAACAGTCTTAGGCCGCAGGGCTCGCCGGTCGCGTTTGGCGGCATGATGGCGGCGCTGGCGGTGGTGCTGGGACTCGTGGGACAGCTCCTGCCGCTCTTTGGCGCGCTCCTTGCACCGCTGCCGCTTGCGCTCTGTGCCCTCGTGCTCCCGCTGGGACAGGCTGCGGTAAGCGGCGTGGCGGCGGCATTTGTCGTGGGTATGCTCACGGGACTTGTAAATGGCGTGCAGTTCGCGTTTTCAACGGTGCTTTTCAGTGTGGTGCTGGGGGTGCTGGTACGGGCGCGAAAAGGGTATGGCACTTGTTTTGCCGGAGCAGCGCTCGCAAAAGTGACGGGCGCTGGTCTGGCTTTTGGCGCGCAGATCCTGCTTGCAGGCGTCGACCTGCAGACAGTTTGGCGTGCTTTTTCATCTCTTGAGGAAGACATGCTGCAGACGGCTGAGCAGGCAGGGGTGTATGAGTCATTGGCCGCCTCCGGCACGATGACCGCCGCTGAGGTGCAGGACCTTTTCGTGCGCACGGTGCACGTTGTTTTAGAACTCTCGCCAGCCATCTATGTGCTCAGAGACGCCGCATTGGTGGGCGCAGTGATGCTCGTGCTGCACGCATTCTGCAGCCGCCTTCCGCTCTTCGTGCAGGTGCCGGTGCCGCAGTGGCGGCGAATGATCATGCCGCCGGCGTGGACAGCAGGTTTTATCCTTGCCTGGATGTGCCTTTTGGCAGCGCATCATTTTGAGAATACGGGCTTGTGGATTTGCGCTGCAAATGTTATGGTTATAGGAGCGGCTGGCATGGTCGTGGATGGATTCTCCTACACCCTTGCGCGGCTGCGTTTTTCAGAAAGACCACTGATGTGGCAGTTCATTTATGTGTTGATCGCTGTCATGTTGGGTTGGTATTTGATCATACTGTTCGCCTTCCTCGGTGTTTTCGACAGCATTGCCGATTATCGCCAGCTGCGGACAGCGAAAGGAGAATGAAGCAATGAAAGTGATCTTAACGGCCGATGTGCCAAAGGTTGGGAAGCGCGGCGAGGTGGTCGACGTCAAGAGCGGCTACGCCCACAATTTCCTTTTTAAGAACGATGTGGCTGTGGAAGCCACCAAAGGCAACCTCAAGAAGCTTGCTGAGCAGCAGGCCCAGGAAGCCGAAGAACGCGCCTACGAAAAAGCGCAGGCAGAAGGTATCGCCAGCACGCTGAACGACAAGCGTATCGTTATCAAGGCAAAGGAAGGGGCCAATGGCAAACTTTTTGGCACCATCAGCAACAAAGAAGTGGCAGAAGAGATCAAAGCGCAGTATCATGTAGACATTGACAAGCGCAAGATCGCGCTCGAAGATAAGATCAAAGAGCTTGGCACTTATAATGCCACCATCAAGCTGCATCCTGAAGTCAAGATCGTCGTCAAGGTGCAGGTCGAAGCTGAATAAGATAAAAGACCTTGTCTCAAATGGGACAAGGTCTTTTTGTATGCCGGCGTTTCATGCCGGCGAGAAAAGCGCATCGACTGTTGTGCCGAGCTCGTGCGCAAGGGCGAAAGCAAGGGCGAGGGTCGGGTCGTATTTGTTGTTCTCGATGGCGTTGATCGTCTGGCGCGAGACGCCGCAGCGTTTGGCCAGCTCCTGCTGAGAGAGACCGGCGGCTTTGCGGCGTGCGTGGATGCTGTTTTCCATGTCAGCCTCCCAGCTTTCTGCGGTAGTAGAGCAGACTGGCGAAGTAGATGAGCGCCGTTGCGCCAAGCTGCGAGAACGGTTCGTTGATGTCGGATGGGCAGACGATCTGTTTGATGACGTTGATGACCATGAGGCCGACAGCGCCGAGCAGGGTGAAGGTGCTTGCTTTCCACACCATCAGCTGTCGCCGTTCGTCGCCACTCCTCACGAGGGAGAGGATCATGGCGAGGTCGAGGACGATGAGGCCGATCGTCACCACGCAAAAAAATACAAGAGCCATGTGGACAGTCATGGTGCTGCCTCCTTTCTGAGACGTGAGAGTGTCAAATTCTTTTTACATTTTAATCATAACTCAGGGGCGGTCGTATGTCAAGAACTTTTGACATTTTTGCGCAGGCAGCAGCTTCCCTGAAGATGGGGCTTGCAAGAAAGCGCGTTCTGTCTTATGCTGAAGGTACAAAATATGTATAAAGGAGGTTTTTCGATGCGACAACTGTGGCGTTTTTTGAGCACCCTGTTGGTGGTGCTGCTCGTCTTTCCCTTCCCGGGTGCAACGCTTGCCGGAGAAGCCGCAGCGCCAGCAGGCACGATCGCGCTGATGCCGCTTGACAGCCGGCCGTGCAATACCCAGTATCCGACGCTGCTCGCAGAGACAGCGGGCGCTGAACTTCTGCTGCCGCCAGAGGATGCGATGGACCAGTTCCTCACGGCGGCAGATACGGATGCCCTTTGGCAATGGCTGAAAGATGCCAGCACAGAGGCCGGGCATCTGGTGATCTTTACGAACAGTCTTTTTTGCGGCGGGCTTATTGCCAGCCGTGACAGCGATTCCTATGATGATGTGGAAAGTGATCTGGCGCGCTTGCGCGATCTTTGCAGCACGTTCAAAGAAGACCCGGCGCACAGCATTACTGTTGTGCAGGTGCTGCCCCGTCTTTCGCCGAATCAGTATGACGCGGACTTTGCGCCTTACTACGGGGCGCTGACGGTTTACGGAAAGGCCTGGGATACCGCGGATGCGGCTGGTGAGCCGGTGCCGCAGACGGCAGACGGGGTGCCGCAGGAAGTCCTGGACGCTTATCGCGCCTTGCACGAGAAAAGCGCGGATCTGGCCTATTCACTGAATCGCATGGCACAGGAAGGGCTTATCGACAGTCTGTACATCAGTCAGGACGATGGGGCTTCGGCCTGTCCGGCAAACATCACTTTCCGAGACCTGTCTTATGTGGCGGCAGAGAACACGCAGTGCATCCATGGTGTCGATGAGCTCTCGATGCTTCTTGTGAGCGATCTGATCTGCGGAGATATGGAAGCGACACCGGTGCGCCTCGTTTATTCAGATGCGGCTGATGCGGACCGGCTCTATCCCTATGAGCCGGTCTCACTGGCGGCGATGACAGCAGAAAAGCTCGCTCTCGCCGGACTGACACAGGATGACAGCGCTGATGCCACGCTTTATATCCACACTGACACGAGCGATGCCCAGGCGACAGCAGAGGCGATCGCGGCGCAGGACGAAGGCTGGTTTGGTCTTGCCGATGTGGCGGTGACGAACAGGGCTGATCCTGCACTTGCAGAGACGCTGCTCAGTGCGGACAGTTTTGATCAGATCGATGGGTACGCTGGTTGGAACACCGCTGGAAACAGCATTGGCACCGTTTGTGCTGAGCTGCGCGCGACAGCGGCGCTGGACGCGCGCTGGGACAGTCTGAGCAGCGAGGCGCGTATACGTGCGGTACAGGCCCTTTACACCTTCAAGGCCGTGCGTCTCGGAGAGGATGTCTGCTACATGGCTGACCTGCGACAGGATCTCGTGGAAGCTTTCGCCAGCGAAGGGTACAGTGATGCCACCGGCGCTTATGTGAGCACGGAAGCCTGGGACGCCGCCAACACGCGCCTGAGTGATGCATATGCGGCTTATGATGCATCGCTCGCGGCGCTCTTTAACGGCGCGCACACACTCGATCTTGGCAGCCGGACGGTCTCTGTGACGCTCGCAGATTTCTCGGGCACGGCCGTGTTCCCGTGGGCCCGCAGCTTTGAAGTGCAGATCACGCCGCAGATGACCTGCACGATCGATGGATAAAAAATGCTCGACCTTGAAATGAAGGTCGAGCATTTTTTGTTGATCTCAGCTGCGCGCCGCGAGACCATGCAGCACGGTGTTGATATCGGCACTGATGCAGATGGACTGGTCGGCGATCTGCGGCGGGCAGACAGCATCGTTCAAAGTCACGCAGGCGTAGGTGAAGCCTGGCTCCTGAGCGGTGAGCCGCCAGAACGGGAATTTGATGATCCCCGGCGTGTTGCCGCCGACACCGAGCTCAAGCAGGAGCACATCCATGTCATGATGTTGACGGATGAAGGTCTGGTAGCGGTCCATGGCACGGTGCCAGCCTTCGTCTTCGACAAAGGTGTCATCAAAGCGCATGTTCTGGGTCATTGGTGCGCCGCAGACGGGACAGCGGGGCACAAGATCTGAAGGGATGCGCATGTTTTTCTGTTCGCTGAACATGCGGCGGACAATGGCTTCATTGTCGTAGGTCTTTTTACAGCAGGGGACGCTGCACTGGAAGAGGCCAAAGTCGCCCTGGGTGTAGAAGAGACGCTCTTTGTCAAAGCCTGAGCGCTGGAAGCAGTGGTCGACGTTGGTGGTGATGATAAAATAGTCTTTGTCCTGGATGAGACTACGCAGAACGTCATAGGTGTCGTTCGGGATCTCGCCGTAACGGTCGAGCATAAAGTGGCGGCTCCAGAACGCCCATTTTTCCTCCAGCGCCTCAAACGGATAAAAGCCGGCCGAATAGAGGTCGCTGAAGCCGTATCTGGCGATGAAGTCGGCGAAATGGTCGGTGAAGCGCGGGCCGGTCATCACAAGGCCGGCGGCAGCAGAGAGGCCGGCGCCGGCACCAATGAGCACCGCATCGGCGTCATCGAGCGCCTGGCGCAGGCGGGTGATCTGGGGATCGAGTGGACGGGTCTGGGTCATTGCTGGACTTCCTTTCTGGTGAACGAAGCGCCGCTGTATTCACAGTCGTCAAGGCGATCGTCTGGCAGATAGCAGGTGTGACGTTCGCCATTGACGAGCCGGCGCACGAATTCATTCGCTGGTGTGCGCAGGATCGCTTCTGGTGTGTCGTATTGCTGCATACAGCCGTCGGCCATGACGAGCACATGGGTGCCGAGGCGCAGCGCTTCACTGATGTCGTGGGTGACAAAGAGCACGGTGATACCGGTCTCGCGGTGGATGCGTGTGATCTCTTGCTGCAGGCTGGTGCGCGTGAGGGCATCGACGGCGCCGAAAGGCTCGTCCATGAGCAGGATCTCCGGCGATGCGGCCAGCGCCCGGGCGATGCCGACGCGTTGCTGCTGACCGCCGGAGAGTTCGTCAGGGTAGCGGCTGAGCAGTGAGGGGTCGAGATCGACGATCTCAAGCCATTTTTGCACGGCAGCCTGGGTGCGCGCCTTGTCTTTCTTGTTGAGCAGGTTTGGCACGTATGCGATGTTCTCTCTTACAGTCATGTGGGGAAAGAGCACGCTGCCCTGGATGGCATAGCCGATGTTGCGGCGCAGCTCGATGAGATCCATCTCGCGGATGTCCTGTCCGTTTATGCGGATGGTACCGCTTGTTGGTGTGAGCAGGCCGTTGACCATCTTCAGGACGGTGGTCTTGCCGCCGCCGGAGGCACCGACGATGGTCACGAAGTCGCCTTTTTCGATGCGGAGGCTGAAGTCGTGCAGTACAGTTTTGCCGCCATAGCTTTTGGAAATATGTTCAAATTCGATGATCGGTTTCATGGTGTCCTCCTTTATCGCAGCAGATCGTGTTCACGCAGAAAATTTTCGGCGACATTTCGAGGTTCCTGGCCTTCGCCCTCAACAGCGTTGTTCATCTCAGCCATGTCGGGGTCGGTGATCGTTCCGTCCAGTTTCATGAGTACGTCGGCGAGTTCCGGATGTGCGTCGAGCACATCGCTGCGCACGATGTTGCCGCAGAGATAGGATGGGTAAAAGTGCTGGTCGTCTTCGAGCGTCACGGCATCGGCAGCAGCAAGCTGGCCATCGGTGGTAAAGATGACCATGACATCGATCTGCCCTTCGGCGAGGGCCTGGTATTTAAGGCCGATATCGAGGTCCATGGTCTTGCCGAAATCCAGGCCATAGGTTTGGCAGAGGGCATCGTAACCATCCTCACGTTCGAAGAAATCGTATTCTGCGCCGAAGGTGAGATCAGGCGCCACACGGGCAAGGTCTGAATAGGTTGCAAGATTGTATTCTTCGGCGACGTCACGGCGCACGATAAGGCCGTAAGTATTGTTGAAGCCATACATACCGATCCATTCCATGTCATAGTCATCGGCATACGCCTGTGCGAGCTGATCAAACTGGTCTTCGCTGTAGACACTGGTCTCCCTGAGCACCTGATTCCATGCAGTGCCGGTGTATTCAGGATAGAGATCGAACTCGTCATTCTCCATGCCGGGCATGATGTTCGAAGTGCCGCCGCCGACTCCCTGTGTGAGGGTCACGTCGAGATCGGTGTCCTGTTCGATGAGGATGTCGAGCATCTCGCCGAGGATGTACTGTTCAGTCATTGGTTTGGTGGCGATGCGGATGGTGTCACTGCTGTTTTGGCCGACGATGCCAAGGCCGCCGCAGATAAGCACGAGGATGGCGCAAAGACCGGCCAGCCAGCGTTTCTGACGGCGGCTGGCAGCACGATGCTTTCCGATCCAGCGTTCAATGAGGCCGAGGAGCGCATCCACTGCGAGTGCGAGCAGTGCGATGAGCAGGCTGCCGACCAGTGTCATGGCAGCGTTGTTGGTCGTGATGCCGCGGTAGATGGCGACACCGAGGCCGCCGGCGCCGATGAAGGAGGCGATACCAGCGAGGGCGATGGTCATTGTCACTATGCTGCGGATGCCGGAGAGGATCACCGGCATTGCCAGTGGCAGCTTGATCTTTACAAGCACCTGCCATGGCGTGCTGCCCATGCCGGTAGCCGCTTCCAGGATCGCTGGGTCGACGCCGGCAATGCCGGTGTGGGTGTTGCGCACCATCGGCAGCAGGGCGTAGATCGTCAGTGCGATGACAGCGGTGGCGTTGCCAACCCCGGAGAAAGGGATGAGAAAGCCGAGCATCGAGATCGAAGGGATGGTGTAGAGAAAGTTGATCACCGCCATAGTCGGTTTGGCGGCACGTTGATATTCGCTGATGAGGATGCCGGTGATGCCGCCAATGATGATGGCGATGACGATGGCAACGAGGCTGATGAGGATGTGCTCCACGAGCAGCTCAGCGAAAAAATCCCAGCGGCTTGTGAGCAGTTGGAACATTTCAGAGAGCACCTTCACTCACCCAGCCTTTCGATGGTGCCAGCTGGGCAGGTCTCTGCACAGAGACCGCAGTGCAGGCAGTGGGCTGGGGCGATGGCGTACGGTGTGCCTGGGCTGATGCAGTTCTGCGGGCAGACACTGGCACATTGGCCACAGCCGATGCAGGCATCGGTGATGTGGAATCCTTTCATGCCGATAAATGCGCCGCCGAGTCGGAAGCGGAGACGGTTGATCGGTTCCTGGCTGAGGTCGAAGAATTCAACATCAGCGCTGGCGATGCAGAAGGCTTCAAGAATGTAGCGCCGGTCACCCTTGTAGAGATTGGCGATGGAGGCGTTGGCGGCAAAGATACGATCGATCCAGTATTTTTGATCATCCAGGCGTTTCACCCTGCCGGAGAGGCGTACCGTCTGCCAGTTGTCGTTCATTGCACAGATGGCGACGCGCCCCGTGAGACAGAGTTGTCTGTAGAAATCTTTACCGCGGGCGGTGCAGAAATAAAGGGTGCCGTTCTCGTTGAGCATGAGGTCGATGATGCGTACCTGTGGGGCGCCGTTTTCATCCACAGTTGCCATAGAAACACTTTTTACGTCGAAAAGAAGATCCAAACAATCCTGTAATGTCATTGTATATTCCTCCTGATGGTTGTTGTCGTATTGACGGGCCGTCGTTATACTGATACTATAATGGCAAAAAGATCAATTGTAAAGTAAGCACAATATAGTGCTGTAGGTACCAAAAAGTAACCATTGGGAGATGAAGCCTTATGCCAGATGTAGAAAGCCTGCCGTCATGTCCGGTGGAGACCACCCTGATGCTTATCGGTAACAAATGGAAGGTGCTGATCCTGCGCGATCTGATGGAAGGGACGCGCCGTTTCGGTGAGCTCAAACGCTCCATTGGCAGTGTGTCGCAGAAGGTGCTGACGCAGCAGCTGCGTGCCATGGAAGCCGATGGCCTTGTGCACCGCGAGGTTTACGCCGAAGTGCCGCCGCGCGTCGAGTACAGTCTCACAGATCTGGGCTACAGTCTCAGGCCGATCCTCGATGCGATGATGGCATGGGGAGAGGATTACAAAAAACAGGCTGAAGAGGAATGAAGAAAGCCGGAAGGCACTGCGCATCTCGCGCAGACCTTCCGGCTTTTTCTTTGCAGGTGGCTCATTCCGCTTTGTTTTCGTAGATCACACAGGCCAGCATGACCAAATCGCCGTCGCCGGCGTCGCGGATGCTGTGGGTTGCACCGTCGGCAGTGTAGACGACGTCGCCGGTGGTGACAGCGACCTCTTCGCCGCCATCGACCGCGATGCCGTGGCCGCCTAAGATGTAGTAGATCTCGTAGTTGTCGACATGGGCATGTTCTCCAAGACCGGCGCCTGGCTGGAAGCGGATGACCTTGAAGAGTTTGGCTTCATCTTTTAAGAGCTCGGTCGGTACGAGGGTGGTGAATTCAAGCACGCCCTGGCCGCCGGCATAGCCTTCGATGTTTTCTCGCAGTTGTTCTTTGTCACGGATGATCATTGGGTAGCACCTCCTAAAATCTCTCTTTAGTATACCATGTTTTCCGCAACTGTGCATTTATTTTGCAGTCCGATTTTCCAGGAGCACGCAGCCGAGCACAACGAGGTCGCCGTCACCGCCGTCACGTATGCCGTGGCTGCCGCCGTCGCTTGTCACAAGCACGTCTCCGGCAGCGATTGGATGCGTGATGCCGTTGTCTGTGGCGATGCCGTGTCCGGCGAGGACGATGTAGAGAGCGATGTTGCCGTCATGCACGTGCTCGCCGATACTGGCGCCTGGTGAGAATGCCATCGTTTTGAAGAAGCGTGCTTCGCCTTTCAGGAACGCTTCATCAGGCAGGAGAGAAGTGAAAGTGATGCACCCCTGACCGCCGCTGTAGTTCTCATGAACTTCCCGGGACTGCTCCCTGGCATGGATGATCATGAAGACCACCTCCTTTGTGGCTTCAGTATAGCACGGAAGGTGATCAGATGGCAGAGGATGTTTTTACAGCAACGGCACTGGCCGCGCAGGTAATGATGATAAGATCCGAGTTGATAAATTCATTGAAATCAACGCGAAGATCGATAAGAGCGTCTGCCTGCACAGCGCTGGCCTGGTCTTCGAGGGCAGCGAGTGCGAGTTGGCGCACTTTGGCGTATTCCCTGGCGTAAGCGTCCATCTTGCCGTCGGTGATGCCTTTGAGCCAACTGGTGAGGTCTTTGACGATGTTGACGGATGTGACCTGCTCGGTGAAAAGGGGCTCGATCAAGGCAGTCACGTTCTGGCCGGGGATGAAGTCGGTGGTGGTGATGTGCATGTGGTCTTCCTCCTTGTGATGTGATATCTTTATCATAAAGTCTGGAGCAGCTCCAGAGTCAAGGGGGCAACGAACATGGATCATGATCTGAAGATCGGCGAAGTCTGTCGGCTTTATGGCATCACATCCGACACGCTGCGGCACTATGAAGCGAAAGGTCTGCTCCATCCGCGGCGCGATCCATCGAGTGGTTATCGTTATTTCAGTGTGGCTGAGCTGGATGTGATCGATCTCATTCTGACGGCGAGAACGCTCGGCATCCCGCTGGATGAGATCCGCCGTGTCATCGAAAGTGAGGAGGTTGCCGTTTATAGTGAGATGTATGACAGGCAGCAGCGTATCATTGCCGAACGCATTCGAACGCTGGAAGTGATGGCCCGGGTGACCGCAAGAAAACAGCAGACACTTGCTGCGCTGACGGCGCATCTGGCGCATACTGCTGCGGCGCCTGCGAAGACGCAGACACTCTATCTCATCGATGTGGAAACGCTTTTCGCCATAGAAGCGGCGCCGGAAGAGATGGCCGGATTGGAAGCGCTCTCAACCTGGCGGATCTTTGTACGGGATGAAATGGGGGTGGTGCGTGAGGATCAGACGACAGCGGGTTTCTCGTTTGCATCTGACGATGAGCTGGTGCCGCTGGAGCAGGGCTTTCAGACACTGGCTGATGCTGGATTGGCACAGCGGCAGATCCTGCCGGCGGCATGTGCGCGCTGCACATTTTGGGGCGATGATGCCGCATTGGCATCGCACCTGACCACACTGGAAGGAGACCGGTTTTGGGTCGAGATACGTTTTTCGCTGTTACATGCTGACGGACGTCACGCGCATTTTGTCGATATAGTGACCCAGAGAGGTGAGATTGTCACGAATCAATGACAGTCCCCAGGATTTCAGATTGGCTTAAGCGCAAGGGGGTATGATGAGGCAGATCAATAAAGAAGAGGTGTATTAATTTGCGATATCCTACATCAAAGAAACTCACTGCCATGGTGCTCCTGGCAGCTCTGGCGGCGACTTCCATGGCGCCAGCTGCGGCGCTGGCTTCTGATAATGTGACAACGGCGTCTGAGACACAGCCGCCTGAAAAGCCACCGGGCGATCAGCAGCCAACGCCGCCGGATGGTGAACAGCCTCCTGACAAACCGGGTGAAGGCGGCGCAGATACCATGGAATATGACTACACAGGGGAACTCTCCGGCGTTCTTACCGCCGATGGTGAGGAAGTAACGAGCGAAGGCGAGACAATCTCCACCGAAACAGTGGATCAGAACGTGGCGCTGGCACAAAACGGCGGAGACCTGACGATCACTGACGCGACACTGGAAAAGAGTGGCTCTGATACGAACGGGGACAACTGCAATTTCTATGGCATCAACTCGATCATCCTTGGCGTCGGGGAGGATTCCTGTGTGAAAGTTTCAGACTCGGCGCTCACTGCAGACAGTACCGGTTCCAACGGCATCTTTGCCACCGATGGTGCGACGATCTATGCCAATGACAACACCATTGTCACCTCGGCCAGCAATTCCCGCGGCCTTGATGCGACCTATGGCGGTACGATCATCGCTAATCTCATGGCCATCTCTACTGCAGGCGATCATTGTGCTGCCCTGGCTACCGACCGTGGCGGCGGCAATATCTCTCTGACGAACTCGACCCTTTATACCGCCGGCAGCGGTTCGCCGCTCCTTTATTCGACGGGTAATGTACAGGTGGATAATGTGACAGGCACAGCTGCCGGCAGCCAGATCGCCGGCATGGAAGGCCTGAACACGATCCTTATCAAAAATTCTGAGCTGCGCAGCGAGGTCACTGGCAAGACCGCCAGCGATCCTGTCGCCAATGGCATCATCATCTACCAGTCGACTTCCGGCGATGCAGAAGCAGCCACCGGCGAGACCGCAGAGTTTGAAGCAGAAGATTCGACCCTCTCCAGCGCCATTGAAGAAGGCAGCATGTTCTATCTGACGAACACCACGGCGAACATTGTGCTCAAGAATACAACCCTGGATTTTGACAGTGAGGCCGCTGATCTGCTGACGATCGCGGGCAATGATGCCAACAACTGGGGCACGCCAGGACAAAATGGCGCCGATGTGACCTTTACCGGCATCGATCAGGCGCTGGATGGCGACATCAGTGTTGACACGATCTCCAGTCTTGATCTCTGCCTTCTGCAGGGCAGCCACTACACAGGCGCCGTCTCCATCGCTGAGAACGCAGATGCGACTGAGACCAGCGAAGCACCGATCACTGTGAACGTTGGAGAAGGCAGCACCTGGACTGTGACTGCAGATTCCACAGTGAGCGTGCTCAATGTGGATGATGGCGGGCAGGTTGTTGATGAAAACGGCGAGACCGTGAGCATTGTTGCCGCTGGTGAGACGGTGGTCGAAGGAACGAGCGACATCACTGTGACGGTGACGGACTCTTACAGCACAACAGTCACGACGGATGAAGACAACAGTCTCAACGGCACCGTCATCGATCGTGCAGATTTTGATACGACCTATCTCACCGATACGACCTTCGGCGAAAACGCTGGCGCGGAACGAAATGAAGACGTGACGATCCAGGAAGCGACCGGCGGTGATGATGTGCAGGGCGGCGATCAACCGCCGGCATTGCCGGATGATGAAGAAAGCCTGCCATTCACAGATGTGAGCGCTGAACACTGGGCCTATGATGACATCGTAAGCGCTTACCGTGCCGGAATCCTTACAGGCACTGCGAGTGACACTTTCTCGCCGGAACTGACGTTCAGCCGCGGCATGCTGGTGACGGTGCTTTATCGTCTCGAAGGAGAGCCGGAGACGACAGCGTCGACATTTGAGGATGTGAGTGCCGATGCGTACTATGCCGATGCTGTCGCCTGGGCCGAGGCCAACGACCTGGTCAATGGTTACAGTGCTTCGCAGTTTGGGCCGGACGATGCCATCTCCCGTGAGCAGATGGCGGCCATCCTTTATCGTTACGCGGCATATAAAGGGTATGACACCACCGTATCTGCTGATGCCGATCTTGATGGTTATGCCGACACAGCGGAGATCTCTGAAGGCTTTGAGGATGTGATCCTGTGGGCCAACGACAAAGGTTATCTGAACGGTGTGAGCGCCGACATGCTGGCGCCGCAGGGTACGACGACCCGCGCTCAGGCAGCGGCCATCCTTGTGCGTTTTCTGAAAGCCGAAGATGCGCTGCCAGAAACGAGCCAGGGCGGACAGCTCGATGAGAACAGCGAGCCGGTGAAGCCGGAAGGCGACCTGCAGCCAGAAAAGCCAGACGCTGAAGCGTAATAATGCTACGCTGCCTCCCATACTCCTGAGAGGCAGTTTTTTCATTTTGCAAAGAACTGCTGGATTTTTTTGAAAAATCTGTGCTTAATCGCACAAGAAACATTGTCATTTGCTCCCAAGTGCGATATACTATATGCATAACGAATTGTCACATCACAAATGATGGGAGGAATTAAAAATGATAGAACAGAATACGATAGCCGATGCACTGAAACATTTGGCACGCCGCAAGAACTGGTGCATCGCGAACGCCCAGAATACCGCTGAAGAACTGACAGCAGCCAGAGAGCTCAAGGCTGTTGAAGAATTTCTCAAAGAAGTCGGTGTTGATGTGAAGATGTTCTACGAACCAGACGGTCGTGTGTTTGAAGTACGTCTGGACGGTGAAAAGATCTTCGACAACAAGGACAAATCCACCTGGCCAGCTGTGGAGATCGATAATCCATGGATGAAGGATTTCCTTGAAAAATACTGCGCGAACGGAAAATGGGGGCACAGTTCCCAGTTTGATACCTACGTTACCGGCTGGCGTGCAAAGGGTGTCCACGCAGGCCGCCCAGTGGCATACTCTGTCGAGGTTTGGGAAGCAGACGGCAAACATACCTGCACGGTCGAAGGGTATAACGACACCGTTGGCGGTTACAGACTCCTCTATGACGTGACGGATGCGGACGGTGCCATCGCCGCTATCCACGAAAAGAACGCGGAATGATCTGAGGCACAGATCGTGAGCTGCTCGAGAGATCGGGCAGCTTTTTTATTTTTCTTGGAAAAATCTTGGCTTTTGTCAGGTATGCTCAGACCATGAAGCAATGATCCCTGTGATCGAAGAAAGGAATGGGCAAAATGACAGACAATATCATCGAGACAACAGCATTGACAAAACGTTTTCGCAGCCAGACGGCTGTGGCGGATCTTGCGCTGGCAGTACCGCGCGGCAGTGTGTATGGACTTCTGGGGCCGAACGGCGCCGGCAAGTCGACGACGCTGAAGCTCCTCTTGGGGCTTTTGCGGCCTACGTGCGGGGAGATCCGTTTCAATGGCGCCAAATGGACACGGCGTGCGCTCAATGAGATGGGGGCGCTCATCGAGGGGCCTGCGCTCTACGGCAACCTCACAGCAGAGGAGAACCTGCGCCTGCACGCAAAGCTTCTGGGGATTTCGACATCGCGCATCGGCGAGGTATTGGAAATGGTCGATCTCACCGATACAGGACGCAAGCGGGCCGGGCAGTTCTCGCTGGGGATGAAGCAGCGGCTGGGCATCGCCATTGCACTCCTGAGGCATCCTTCGCTCCTGGTGCTTGACGAGCCGTCCAATGGCCTGGATCCTTTCGGCATCCAGGAACTGCGGGAGCTGATCGCTGGTTTTCCGGCGCAGGGCATAACAGTGATCCTTTCGAGCCACATCCTCTCGGAGGTTGAGCAGGTGGTGGATGAGATCGGCATCATATCCGGCGGCCGCCTGCTCTTTCAGGGAAAGCCGCCGGCAGATGATCTGGAAGCGTTCTTTGTGGAAACGGTGAAAGGCGGTGCAAGACAATGAACTTTCTGCTTGCGGAACTGATGAAGTATCGGCGTACCTTCATGGTCAGGCTGGTGGTCTTCATCCCGCTGTTTTTCGCTGTGTACGCTTTGGTGACAGATCAGCTCCTGGTGGGGGCTTATGACTGGAACGGGATACTGGTACTTTCCTTCAACTGGTGGCCGGTGACGTTCCTGCCTCTGGGCTATGGCCTTTTTGCAGGCATGGTCGCCAGCCAGGAACGTAAGGCGGGCGGTTATTGTGTGCTTAAGGCGGAGGCGGTGACGTCAGAGAAGGTGTGGCTTGCGAAGCTTGGAGGCATGGCGATGGTGAGTGTGTGCTCGTCGGTCGTGCTGGTGATCGGCGATATGCTCTGCGGTGTGATCCAGGGAGATGTGCCGCCATTTGGGACGGTGGTCATGGCGGCGCTCTTTTGCTGGCTGGCGACACTGGCGTTGATCCCGATACAGCTTTGGATGGCGACCAGCAAGGGGATGCTGGCAAGTATCGCTTTGGGTTTTTTGGGCATGGTGACAGGTGTCGTGCTCGCGCCGACAAAATTTTGGATCCTTTGCCCGTGGAGTTGGGCGACGCGGCTCATGTGCCCGACGATCGGCGTGCATCCCAATGCCACGATCCTGCCGGAAGGATCGCCGCTCTTTGATGTTTCTGTGATCCCACAGGGACTGGTGGTATCGCTTGCAGCGTTTGTGGTACTCGCTGTTGCGACAGCGAAGTGGTTCGCAGGGAGGGACTGCAGATGACAGGACTTTTACGTGCGGAATGGCTGAAAACGAAGCGGAGCACGCTGCGTTTGCTGGTGCTTGGGTTGCCGCTCTTGATCGGCGCCGTATTGGCTGGTTATATCTCAGCGCGTGCCTGGATGATCTCGCCAGATGGCGCGTTCAGCGGCTTCTTTGGTGGATGGGGTGCGTTGGTGATGCCGGTAGCGATCGCGCTGGTGGCAGGACAGCTCGCGGATGAAGAGGAGCAGGCGGGAAATTTTGGCGCTCTGCTTCTCTCTGCCAGACCGCGGTGGATGCTTTATCTGGCGAAATTTGCTGCGCTTGCCGCAGCGCTGGCAGTGGCGACAGCTTTTGCAGTGGGAATGTTTTGTGCGGTACTTGCAGCGACAGGTTATCAGGAAAGTGGTTTTACCGTATACGCCTGTGCGGCTGCAGCCTGCTTCGTGGGCGCGCTTCCATTGGCGGCGCTGCAGCTTTGGATCGCTTTTGCTGGGGGCTTCGGCGTATCTGTGGGCACCGGCATGGGAGGACTGCTCATTGCAGCGCTTCTCGGTGCGACGATGCTGGGGGATCAGATCTGGCCGTTCATTCCCTGGGCCTGGCCGGTACGTTTTGCGAGTACGTGCGCCATAGTGCGCATCCCAGGCATTTCTTCCGAACAACTGGCGATCTTTATGGAAAACGTGCATTTGGCTTGCGCAGTCGCATTTGTCAGTGGTACGCTGTTGATGATCGGCGGCACATGGTGGTTCATACGCTGGGAAGGGCGCGCTGGTCAGGAATGATGAAGATGGAGAGGACTTTATGAGTAAGATATTGATCGTTGATGATGAACAGGCGCTGGTCGATCTTCTGGCAAAAAAACTTCGCACCAACGGCCACGAGGTTTACACTGCCAGCGATGGCCGGCGCGGCGTCGCACTCGCGCGTGCAGCGCAGCCGGATCTCATCCTTTTGGACATCATGATGCCGGAGATGGATGGATTCGAAGTCTGTCAGGCGATCCGCGATGAGGTGGCCTGTCCGATCCTATTTTTAAGCGCGCGCCAGTCAGAGACCGATAAGATCTGCGGCCTTACCCTTGGCGGCGATGACTACATCACAAAACCGTTCGGCATGCGTGAGCTCCTGGCACGCATCGAGGCCAATCTGCGGCGGGAACGCCGGGCTCAGGCTGTCAGCAGTGAAGGCGGCCGGCACCGGCTCCATCATGGCGCCCTCGCCATCGATCTCAGGGCGCACAGTGTGCAGGTGGGGGAGGAAATGGTGTCGCTCACCAAACATGAATATGGGATCATCGAGTTTCTGGCGTTGCATCCAGGGCAGGTCTTTTCACGTGAACAGATCTATGAAGCGGTCTGGGGGTATGATGCTGAAGGCAGCGCCGATGTCGTTGCCGAGCATTTGCGCAAAGCGCGCGCCAAGCTGAGAGAGAAAGGCATCGAAGATCCGGTGGCAACTGTCTGGGGGATCGGCTATCGCTGGCAGTTGAAGGAGGGTATGCAATGAAGTGGCATACCCTGGAAGGCGGCATGCGCCGCATGCTGATACGGATCCTCGCAGCCACGGTGGCTGCGACGCTGGTGACCTATCTGGCGGTTGGTGTGACGTTCATCGTTCTGGAGGACCGCTACATCCGTCCGGCAAATTACAGCGAGCGTAAGGTCGCTGATGTAGAAGCGCTGGTATCAGACAAAGGCGCTGCGCTTTTGAGCGTGGATGCCGCGCCGCTTTTGGATGATGCGGTCGGGGACAGTGACCTGCGTTATCAGGTGGTCGATGCAGATGGCAGGACGCTTTATGGCACCTATGTGCCTGATGGCGTTACGCTCGACAGGCAGATGCTTCTCAGTGAGATCAATGAAGCCCATGGCGAGAGTGAACAGTATGTACATACGGTGCCTGTCTTTAATGAGAACAGTACCTTTGTCGGGGCGATCCGTTGTGCGTATGACTTTGAGCTGCGTTTCACGCGCACAGAGGCAGTGGCCAGACTGGCGAGTGTGTTTTTTGTGCTGGCCCTGGCGTCTCCCCTGCTTTATCTGGCTTTCTTCAGCTGGCGCACATCGCGGCGGTTCGCGGCACAGATCCGCGAGCCGCTGGCTCTTTTGGATGGTGCGGCGAAAAAGATCAAAGCCCAGGACCTGGATTTTTCGATCGATTATCAGGTCGACAATGAGCTTGGTGCCCTTTGCACAGCCTTTAATGAGATGAAGGATTCTCTGGCGCAGTCGCTGACACGGCAGTGGCAGCTCGAAGAGGGGCGGCGAGAGATGGTGGCGGCGCTCGCACATGATCTCAAGACGCCGTTGTCGGTGATCAAGGCGTACAGCGAGACCCTGGTCGATGATACGCCGCTCGATGAGACACAGCATGCTTATCTGGATGTCATTGCGGAAAACGTCGATCGCAGCACTGCGCTGATCCAGCGCATCCAGGATGTGTCTCTTCTGGAAAGTGCAGAAACAGTACCGAATCTGGCACCGCTGGATCTGCGCGCCTTTCTCCGGTCGCGGGCCGATGCCCATGCAGCAAAGGGACGGATGCAGGGGATCACAGTGCATTGCGCCTTGTCGGATGCACTTGCGTCCACTTATCTGCTCGACCGGGAGCGTTTGACACGTATCTTTGACAACCTTCTTGGCAACAGCCTGCAAGCCGTGGGCGCCGGCGGTCATGTGACGCTGGCAGCCTGGCCTGAGGACAGCCGTCTCCTTTTTGAGGTGCGGGACGATGGACCAGGCTTTTCGGCGCGGGACCTCCGCCACGCAACCGAACAGTTTTACCGCGGTGATGATGCGCGTTCAGCTCTGGGCGGTCATGCCGGTCTGGGCCTTTTTATCGTGCAGACGCTGACGTTGCAGCTGGGAGGGCGTGTCCAGCTCAGCAACAATGCCGAAGGCGGCGCCTGTGTGCGCGTTTGTCTGCCGCTTGTTTCAGCAGCCGGGAAGGCTTATAATGGAGAAAAGCCCTGAAGAAAGGATGATCTTTCATGAATGAAGTATTGAAAAACATCAGGGAGCGACGCAGCTGCCGCAAATATAAGCCGGATATGGTGCCGGATGCACTGATCGATCAGGTCATCGAAGCCGGCCTTTATGCGCCATCCAGCCTGGGCCAGCAGTCCAGCCTCATCGTTGCTGTCACCGACAAGGAAACGCGTGATAAACTCTCCAGGCTCAATGCCAGTTTCACCGACAAGCCTGACAACGATCCCTTCTATGGTGCGCCTGTCGTGCTCATCGCGCTGGCGCGGACGGAACGTCAGGCGCAGTTCTGCGATGGCTGTCTGATGATCGAGAATATGATGCTCGCCGCGCACAGTCTGGGCTTGGCGACCTGCTGGATCCATCGTGCCAGGGAGATGTATGAGAGCGAAGAAGGCAAAGCTTTTCTCGCGTCCATCGGCGTGGAAGGTGACGTCATCGGCGTCGGCCACTGCATCCTCGGCTACCCGGACACTGTACTCCCAGAACCACCTGCCCGCAAGGACGGACGCGTTTTCTATGTCCGCTGATCTGTAAAAGCCAGTGCGTCTGCACTGGCTTT
>CAUDRX010000014.1 GCA_958451915.1 uncultured Peptococcaceae bacterium | reverse complement strand
GATTACAACGATCAGCTCGACATCCCGCGCGTGCAGGTATCCGATACCCCGATCAGGTACGAAGTGCCGTTGAATTCCAGCATCGCAGCAGAGAATGGCGAGACCCCGATCCGTGTGACCGATGGTGGAACGCTCATAGAAAAACGCGATGCCAATAACAACCTCATCGCCGTTCAGATCGGCGACAAACCACTCATCCAGCCGCAAAATGAAGGAAACATCCTGCGTTGGGGCAGCTATGAAGTAGAAGACGACTATCTGTACTGGATGGAACAGCCAGATCCTTCCAGGGAGATCACCGACGATCAGCAATGGTATCTCTATATCCAGGAACGGAAAGAAGGTGCAAAACCCGAATGCATCGACCATGGTTCCTACAATGAGGTGCTCAGTGTATCACCAACAGGCGGAATGCTCAACAACTGTGATTTCAAAAACGGGAACATCATCTGGCTGCGCGGCGAAAAGCGCACCGGACAATTTGAAGCCCGTCTCTATCAGCACGATACAGGTGAAACCATCACCCTGGACAGCCTGCCATTTGACAACCGCATCTTTACATCCGTCACCATGGAAGTCGCCCTTGGCAAAGAAGATGCCTTCTGGACCCGCGCTTATTTCATGGAATCCATGCGCGAGTATGGCACCATGAAACGCATGCATCTGGACACAGGTGAGGTCGAAGATTTCTCGCAAGGGTATAATCTGCTCAATCCATTCGTGGCAGGGGATCATTTGGTCACCCGCGTGAAGCCCGAAGGCAACAACTTTATGCCAGACCCAGAAAAACCAGGCACCTATATCAGTGGAGAGCTGTGGGTCTATGACCTGAAAAAAGAGGCGTGGGCGTTTAAAGTAGACAATGATCAGGCCATGATCGGCGAAGAAAATGTCATCAGTACCCCCGTGATACTGGATGACACACATATCACCGTCAGGACAGACAGCACCTATGGTTACAGCATGCCGATCATTGACCTGGCAAACGGCACAATGCATGCAACGATCGATGCCAACAATGTGCCGCTCATGTTCCTGCCATATGGTCTCGTGGATGAAACAACGACCGTTGGCGATATACAGTCCGTGGGTAAGGACGGCTCCTGCATGGCAACGTTCCAGACCAGGATCGATGGTATGATCACACCAGGTTATGCACCAGTGTATTTTGAATGGTAGGTGTTTCGGCAATGGTGCATGTTAGCTTGAAGTATCACTGAAAAAATCAGAAGGAGGGAATGTTATGGTCACGCTCAGTGGATCGGGCCTGTCATTTTTCTTTGGCATCGTGGCAGTGGTCTTAGAGATCGTATTGATCTGTATCGTTTTCAGCTTGCCAGGTCGTTTCAGAGAACAAACGGAACACATTGATAAGCGCATGGATGCGATAGAGGAAAAATTGAACCAGCTCCTTGCAGAAGAAAAGGGGCTTGATGGCTCAAGTGAAGATCATCAGGGAGCCTGCAAGGATAATGAGGATTGTCATGAACATCGTACGTAATGCCAGGGTGTGGCGATCAAAAAATGCTGCTTTGGCAGGATGACGGTGCATGGTCGCAATGGATGCGATAAAACTATGCAAAAAAAAAACGATTGACGGAAATATTGCAATCAAGAAAGAGACGTGCTATGATGGAGCCAAAAGGGAACGTTGTTCGTGCCGCTAAGTCGGTCGTTGGTGACAACTTTTCGGGATCGGCGTGTTTTTGTGATACACTGTAATGAAAAAAGCAAAGGAGAGATCTGCGATGAAAAACAAACGATTCTTATCTGCGCTGGCCTGTGCGGCCTTGCTCGCTGCGCCTGGGGCGGCGCTGGCGGATGCGACGGATGTGAGCCTCTTTGTCGGCGACGAGTATGTCGTGACGGATGAAGGGACGGGCCAGGTCTATATCAACGATGCTTGCCGCACGATGGTGCCGCTGCGCGTCGTCGGTGACGCGATGGGCTACGACACTGAGTGGTCTGCGGGCACGGTGCATGTGACCGGTGAGGGCGGTGCGGTCGATGTGACGATGACCATCGGCGAGACCGCCTACACGGCGAATGACCAGGCAGGCAGCTTCGAGACGGCGCCGGTCATACAGAACCGGCCGCACCTATCTGCCGGCCCGTGATTTCAGCGAGATCTACGGCAACATCTACTGGGAAGGCGAGAGCCGCTCTGTCTGGATCACCCAGGATGACGCGACCGCCTACCGCGTCCTCGGCAATAGTCTCCTGCGCAGCGATGCAAACGGCATCCAGCCTGTTGCTATGCCGGAAGACTATGAAGTGTCCAGCTTCGGCAAGAGCGACGCTGTTGTGAACCAGCGCACGATCGCTGACATGAACTACATCGTTGTCAACTACGACAACAACGCCAGCGGCCAGTGCAGCCTTTTCCGTGACGACGGCGACAGCATGACCCGTCTCGCCACTGTGAACGGCACCTCGAGCTTCACTGTCGATGGCGATACCGTCTACCATACCATGGGCACCAGCGCTGGGCCATGGACCGGTGACATTGTGCCGGAAGTGCTCCTGGTGACCGATGTGACCACGGGCGAAACGGCGTCCTGCACGTTGGACTTTGCCGTCAATGCCTGCGATCTCCAGATGCAGGACGGCCAGCTCACGGCTGTCGATGCGGAGGGCACGGTGCATGTGATCGAACTGAACTGACTTTATCATGCCAAAGCGCGGTATTCCTGCCGCGCTTTGGCCGTATGGGGCAGCAAGGATGATGGCAGATGGTGAAAGGAGAGGGATGAGATGGAAAGGGATATCCTGACGTACAAGCATTACCGCGCGCGTGTGACCTATGACGCGGTGGAGATGGTGCTGCGCGGCCGTGTGGAGGGGCTGGCAGAGCATGTTACCTTCGAGAGCAGGAACATCGAGACGGTGGAGGCGGCTTTTCAGCAGGCGGTGGATGATTACCTGGCGCGCTGCGCCCGGGAGGGGCGGCGGCCGGACCGCGAGTATCGGGGCTGTTTCAATGTGCGCATCCATCCCAGCTGCCACCGTGAGCTGGCGATGATGGCCTTTGAGCATCCCTGGGAGACGATCAATTCGCTGGTGGAGCGGGCGGTGAAGGAATTTCTCGAAAAACCCTATCAGCCTGCCTGGGAATCGGACAAAGAATGACCGCAGTGTCAGAGATAGTGACAGGATCCTGTTTATTTGAAGAAAGATTCTGAAATATGCACTGAAATGTGGTATGATAGATGAAGGAAGGGACCGCAAAGGCGCTCGCAGACAGGCGCTGGCTGCTGTGGGCCGGCACTCGCAGCCTGTCTGTCCGGCGCTGGTGCGGTTTAATGGATCATTAAGAAAAGGTTCATCGGTCTTTAATACACGGCTGTGTGAAACGTGTTATCCTATTCCCAGAAAGAACAAGTTGAACATGTCTTGCAAAGGAAAGGTGATCATGATGAAAAAACGATTATTGGCAGGATTGGCCTGTGCGGCGCTCCTGGCTGCACCGGGGACTGCACTGGCGGACAGTACGGATGTGAACCTTTATGTGCGCGGCGCTTATATCGGCAGCAGCGCGGCAGACGGTCAGGCGTATATCAACGATGACGGCCGCACGATGGTGCCGCTGCGCATTGTCGGCTTTGCGATGGGCTATGAGACCGAATGGTCCGATGGCACCATCCATGTGACTGGAGAGGGCGGCGCAGTCGATGTGACGATGACGGTCGGCGAGACCGCTTACACGGCCAATGGCCAGGCGGGTACCTTTGAGACCGCGCCAGTCATCAAAGATGGCCGCACCTATCTGCCAGCCCGCGATTTCAGCGAGATCTACGGCAACGTCTACTGGGATGGGGAAACGCGCAGTGTCTTTATCATTGGCGATACGGATCTGGATTTCATGGTCCTTGGTGATGATGTGGTACAGATCGATGGGGATGGCGTGCACAGGCTGACTCTGCCGGAACGCTATCAACTGACGGAACGCGGCCAGCAGACAGCGGCCATCTCTAGTGTTCTGGGGCCTCGCACGTTTGATGGGGTGACCTATATGACCGTCAACTATGATGGCGATTTCAGCGGTAAACTGCCGCTCTTCCGGTTGGACGACGACCAGCTGATCTATCTCACGGACATCTATGGCGGCGCACCGTATTGCGTGTATGCTGACAACATTGTCTATTACACAGAGGCTTTGGGCGCTGGCGCCTGGGCACCTGCCGAACATCCGACTTACCTCTATGTGGAACAGTTGAAAGATGATCCGTACTCTGAGGCCATGACCCGTGTCTATGATGTCGGTTTCGATGTCAGCAAATATGATCTGCAGATGATCAACGATAAGATCACTGCCGTTGCCGGCGAGGAACAGATCCCGATCGCTCTGGAATACATGACCCCGATCGCAAGCTGGACCTCTCAGCAATAACAAAGCACACAAACACCCCGGCTTTTCCTCTGCGGAAGGGCCGGGGTTTTCTGCGTCCGTGGCCACTGACGAAAAGTGGTAAAAGTGGCAAAAATCTTCAATGGCGCGGCGGGGTCCGCGCCTTTTTCGCTGCCTGCCGGTCGTTGGGCGGGCGGCTTTGACATTGGCGGAGCGCTGTGCTACACTGGAGCCATCACCGGCGAACGGTGCTTTTTTTCTGGACTTTTTTCTCCTGAGGAGGGTGTACATGGATTTTTTGAACGCGGATATCCGCAAGCTTTACCGCAAATATCTGATGCTCTCGCTGGGCAGTGCGATGGTGACATCGATCTACAGTTTTGTCGATACGCTGGCGGTAGGCCAGGCGGTGGGGCCGATGGGTACGGCGGCGATCGCGGTGCTGAACCCGTTTTTCAGTGTGATGGTCTTTTTGGGGATCCTCTGCGGCATCGGCGGGGCGGTGCTCATGGCCAATGCCAAGGGCGAGGGGCTGGAGGACCGCGGCAACGCCTATTTCACGGCGGCACTTGTTCTGATCGGCGGGATCATCGCGGTGGGCTGGGTGATCTTCCTCTTTTTCCACGAGCAGGTCTTTACCTTCTTTGGTGCGGATGAGGAGAACATGGCCTATGTGCTGGATTATGGCAAGTGGCTGGTGTGGTTCATTCCGGCCTATGTGCTGCCGATCTTTATGGGCGCTTATCTGCGCAACGACGGCGCGCCGGGGCTGGCGACGCTGGGCGTGATCACTGGTGGTCTCTGGAACTGCTTTGGCGACTGGCTGCTCTGTTTTCCACTGGATATGGGCATGAGCGGGGCGGCGATCGCAACGGTGACGGGCGCGTCTCTGCAGGCGGTGATCATGGTGACCCACTTCCTGCGCAAGGGGCGCTGCCACCTGCGCCTGGTCTGGCCGACGAACCTTTTTGGGGACATGCGCCGCATCATCACGGTGGGCTTTGGCGCAGGGGTGCTGGACCTGGGCAATGTCTTCATCGCGATCATCATCAACAACCAGATCATGCGCTACGGTGGTGTGGACCATCTGGCGGTCTATGGGGTGGTTGGCACGACTTCGCTGCTCTTCCAGGCGCTTTTCTGCGGCGTGGGGCAGGCTTCTCAGCCGCTGGTCTCGACGAACTACGGGGCCCGCAAGCTGGACCGTGTGCGTGCGGTCTGGCGCATGGCGATCGTTTCGGTGG
The DNA here is from genome assembly GCA_958451915.1 of uncultured Peptococcaceae bacterium. Classification (GTDB taxonomy): domain Bacteria; phylum Bacillota; class Peptococcia; order Peptococcales; family Peptococcaceae; genus UMGS1590. Next base: position 16,638 of record CAUDRX010000014.1, on the reverse strand, counting down.
CGGCGATGGGTGTGGTCTTCATGCTCATCGGGGAGCTCTTCCCGGTGGCGATCACGCGCTTTTTCATTGCGGCCACGCCGGAGGTACTGGCGGCGGCGCCGCTGGTCTTCCGCTGCTATTTCATCTTTTTCCTCTTTTTGGGCGTGAACGTGCTGGTGACCTACTACCTGCAGTCGGTCATGCGTGAACGCCTGGCGATGACGGTGTCGGTGGCGCGCAGTCTCATTCTGAGCACGACCATGCTCTTCGTGCTGCCGCTCTTTTTCGGTCTGCCGGGGGTCTTTCTGGCGATGCCGGTGTCGGAATGCCTTGTCGCCATCCTGGCGCTGGCGATCGTGCGCCGTGTGAAGCTGGATCAAACGCTGTAAGACAATAGAGGCCCCAAACGCCATTGTGCGTTTTGGGCCTCTTTTTATTGGCGCGTGACCGAAAAAAACGCCCTGCCAGACGGCAGGGCGTTTGCTGTTGTGATCAGGCCGATCAGTCATTAACGATGATGTAGGTGATGTTGACTGGGCCGTGGACGCCGACGACACGAACGAGTTCGATGTCGGAGGTGGAGGATGGGCCGGAGATGTGCACGATGGCACTTGGGAAGCCGGCTGGGTCCTTCTGGTACATCTTGCGCAGTTCGGGCATGGTTTCGCCCATGCGGCGTTTGATGGTGCTGCGTTTGATCACGGCAATGTGGGTGATCGGCAGGAGGCCAACGCTGCGGCCGGAGCCTGAGGTCATTGGCTGCACGAGGGTCGCGGTCTCAGCGATGCCCATCAGTGGGAAGGTGATACCGATGTTGGCATCCTGGGCGTTGTTGATGTTGAACTCGCGGCCCTTGGAAGCATCCCATTTCACGAAGGTGACGCCGTCTTTGCCTTCAGCTTCTTCGAAAGCCTTGTTGAGACCATATTCGTCCATCTGTGGCACCATTGGTACGACGACTTTGCCGCCGCCGTAGTTTTTGATGACGTCGATGATGACTTTCTTGACGTCTTTTGGCGCACATTCATTGTAAGGGATAGAGAGCTTATCGCATTCGATCTTGAAACGTTCGATGATCTCTTCCGGGGTCTGCACCTCACTCATGACATGGTGCTGGATGCCCTTGGTGAAATCGTATGGTTCTACGGATGCTGGCACTTCGTCACGGCCGAGGGCGAGAGAAACATTGTGCAAAAATGCGTGCTTATGCTGTTCGTTTAACATGGATTATTTCCCGCCTTTCTTTTCTGCTTCGTGTTTTTTGAACCAATCGCGGAATTTTTCCTTGGACAGCATGTCCATATCGCGAGACTGGGTCCAGTTCTTGAGCACTGGGATCTTGACGTTTTCCTTGAGGGACTTGCGGTCCTTGGAGAGGAATGGCATCATGCGGGCACCGACCTTGGTACCGAGATCGAAGATCTTTTCGTGCGCGAGTACGCTGCCGGCCGCGGTGAAGATAAAGTCCTGCATCCCTTTGCCGTAGCCTTCTTCTTCGACGAGGATCTGGCGGTGGCGCAGGATGAGTTCATGCAGCGGGATCTTGACCGGGCAGTGGTCGCTGCAGGCGCCGCAGAGGGTGGACGCCCATGGCAGGGAGCCGGCTTTGTCGTAGCCAACGAGCAGCGGGGTGAGGACAACACCCATTGGACCTGGATAGATGGAGCCGTAGCCATGGCCGGTGATGTGGCGATAGACCGGGCAGATGTTGAGGCAGGCACCGCAGCGGATGCAGCGGAGCATGTCGCGGAATTCGCTGGCCAGGATCTTGGAACGGCCGTTGTCGATGATGATGATGTGCTGTTCTTCAGGACCGTCGACTTCATCGGCTTTGCGAGGGCCGGTGGTCATGGAGAAGTAAGAGGTGATCTTGCTGCCGACGGAGCTGCGGACGAGCAGGCTCATCATGACATCGAGGGCTTCGAAGCTTGGCACGATGCGTTCCATACCCATGAGGATGATCTGGGTGTTTGGTACGGAAGTGGTCATGCGGCCATTGCCTTCGTTGGTGACGAGGGTGCAGGTACCGGTCTCAGCAACACCAAAGTTGCAGCCGGTCATACCGACGTCGGCGTTGAGGAATTTTTCGCGGATGAAGCCGCGGATGAACTTGGTCTCGCGGGTTGGGTCTTCGTCGCCGGTGTAACCGTAGCGCTGGAAGACGTCGCGGATGGCCACGCGGTCGAGATGCAGTGCAGGTACGACGATGTGGCTTGGTGGGTTCCAGTCGTTGAGCTGGAGGATGATCTCAGCAAGGTCGGTCTCGAAGACTTCGATGCCACGATCGATCAGAGCATGGTTGATGTCGATCTCTTCGGAAACCATGGATTTGCTCTTTACCATTTTCTGAGCGCCACGGTTTTCAAAGATCTCGATGACCTGTTCAACGGCTTCTTTGTCGGTCTGTGCGAAATACACGTGGGAACCGGCTTTTTCAGCATTTTCAGCGAACTGGGCCAGGTAATAGTCGAGGTTGTCGAGAACGTGATTACGGATGCGGCGTGCTTCTTCGCGCAGATCTTCCCATTCTGGTACTTCATCAACGAGGGCAGCGCGCTTGCTGTAGAAAACATCTGTCGCGGTCGTGATCGCATTATGTTTGAAATCATCTGCGATGCAGTCTTTGACGCGGTCCTGGAAGCTTTGCTCTTTGCCGTCCAGTTTGTAGAGAATTGCCATAGTATTTCCCCCCTATTCTTTAGCGGCAGTTGAGGATCTCAGCGATGTGCATGACCTTGATGTCACGGGTCAGCTCGCCTCTGTCGCGCATACGATCGAGACGGCCGGCGATGTTCATCAGGCAGGCCTGGTCAGCGCCGCAGAGGATGTCTGCGCCGGTATCGATAACGGTCTGTGCTTTTTCAGCGACGATCTGTTCGGAGATGTCAGGCTGCTTGACGGAGAAGGTCCCGCCAAAACCGCAGCAGCGGTCTGCTTTTTCCATCTCAACATATTCCAGGCCGTGCACGTTCTGCAGAAGGATCAGTGGTGGTTCCTTGACGCCGAGCAGACGGGTGGCGTGGCAGGATTTGTGGAACGTGACCTTCTTGTTCAGGGTCGCGCCGACATCGGTCACGCCAAGGACATTGACGATGAAATCGGTGAATTCATAGAGACGGTCAGCGACGCGCTGTGCGCGGATGGCCCACTGTGGTTCGTCGGCGAGGATCTTCATGTATTCATGCTTCATCGCGAACGCGCAGGAACCGGAGAGGCTGACGATGGTCTCAGCATCTTCAAAAGCTTCGATGGTATTTTTGATGGAAGCTTTGGAAGCTTTGACATAGCCGGAGTTGATGAGCGGCTGGCCGCAGCAGACCTGTTTTTTAGGGACAGTGATGTCGCAGCCCAGTCTTTCCAACACTTCAACAGCAGCGATGCCGACCTGTGGATAGAACATATCCACCATGCATTGGGTAAATAAATGAATCTTCATAGGACACCTTCCTTTGTCTTAATAAAATAGTTACGGCAGGACGGGCATGTCTCCTTTGCCAAAACACCTATCTGAAGAATGAATATTCATTCTGTGTGTCCCAACAGCTTCAGACACAACTTTCCTATCTATCCAAAATAGTATACCAAAAATGTCTCAAAATCACAATTAGTTCGCCTTATCCATCGGATAAAATTTTGTAAAAAGTTCTACAATTTGACTGAACGCGCGGCCATGCAGGAAATAATTCCCGCACAAAGGGAAAAATGCTATACTAAAGGCAAAGCCATCAACGATCCAGAGAAAGAGGGAATATACAATGCGACTCATATTGATACGCCACGGCCAGGCCGAGAACAGGGCGCTCGATGGCAGCGACGCCCATCGCGCGCTCACGCCGTCGGGCCGTGAAAAGCTCGAGAACGTTTATCCGTCCCTGGCGCGTTTTCTGAACGCTAAAGACCACTGCACCGTCTGGACTTCGCCAAAGACACGTGCCCTGCAGACGGCGGAGGTGCTCTGCCGCTACATGCCGCGCGTTTCACCGGTGATCCAGCCTTTTCTCAGGGAAGGGGACTTTGAGGCCTTCGCGAAGGCGCTGGCTGACCATGATCACGGCGAGACGATCGTTGTCGTGGGGCACGAACCGTATCTCAGCGACTGGGTGCGGGAGATGACGGGGCTGGATGTGCATTTCAAGAAGGGGCAGGGGGAATTGCTCTACCTCTCGCCAAAGGCGCCGCGGGAAGCGATCCGCATCAATAAGATCGATTTTGAGCAGATGCGCACGCTGGACCTTTACAGCGTGCCGCTCGGTATCAGTATCGCACGGCTCATCTGCGAACAGCACAAACACATCGTCTCGGCGCGTGACGCCTTCCTCGAAGACCCGGACGACAGCGATGCGCTGAGTGCCCTGCGCGTGGCGCTGCGCCGCCAGTACGCGCTTTTGGAGTTCATCGCGCCGTATTGCAAGCACAAGGTCTTCCGCAAGGCGGAGAAGCGCTACCTCTCGCTCTATGACGACCTGGAGGAACTGCGCGGCATCAATGCCATCTTCAAGACCATCCACAATTCCCGCAAGCTCGACCTGCTGCCTCTGGCCGATGCCATGATCGTCGAGCAGAACAACGCCGTTATGACACTGAGCGAACAGCTCAGCCGCGAAGAGAGCGAGGACGATTACAACGAAGCCCTGCACCAGACCATTGCCGCGCTCATGACTGCAAAGGAGACCGCGCCGCTGGAGGATCTGGCGCGCAAGCAGCTGGCTGCGCGCTATCAGAAGGTGCAGGAAGCGGTGCTTTCGACAGATCTCACGGACCTTAGTGCCATCGAGGCGCTGCGCAGCCTTTGCAAGACCAGCCGCTATCTCTTCGAGTTCTTCAGCCCGCTGGCCAATTACGCCCAGGCCCGGCAGTATCTGCGCATCCGCCGGCTCAACCAGCGCCTCAGCGTTTACTGTGACACCGTCTATAACGTGGCCCAGCTGGAAGAGATCCTGGGCGAAGAGAGCGGCGCCGGATCCCGTGCCCTGCGCATCTACCGCCAGATGATGGCCGATTCTGCTTCCGCGCAGATGGCGGTGGTGAAGACCCTCGTCGGTGAGATGGAAGACGAGGTCGCCGCCCAGAAAGGCCGCAAAAAGATCGTCGCCAAAAAACGCAGCAAGAAGAAAAAGAAAAAATGAGCATAAAAAAACCGTGGGTCGGACACCCACGGTTTTTTTGTCGGATAAGGCCCTCCCGTATCAGCGCGGGACGAGGCGCAAAGGATAAAGGCTCAGCGGCCCTTTGCCGGGACCAGGCGTGCCCAGAAGGCAGCCGGCAGCTGGCTGAGGATGATGGCGCCGAACATCAGCACACAGCCGGCGAGTTCGCGGCCATTGAGCACCTGGCCCAGGAGGAGCCAGCCGGCGATGGCTGAGATGCAGCTTTCCAGGCTCATGATCAGTGAGGCGATCGTCGGCGAGACGCGCGTCTGGGCAATGGTCTGGAAGGTGAAACCCATGGCGCTCGAGCAGACACCGGCGTAGAGGATCGGCAGTGCCGCCGCAAAGAGCGCTTCCCAGCTGGGATCTTCGAAGAGCAGCATGGCGATCACACCGAGCACCGCGCAGACGACCATCTGCATGTAGTTTAAGGTGATGCCGTCGATCTTTTGCACGAAATAGTCCACGCAAGTGATCTGCAGCGTGAAAAAGAGGGCGCAGAGCAGCACAATGGCATCGCCGCGGCCGATGGAAAATTCCCCCGGCTGCATGCAGAGAAAGTAAAGCCCTGCCACGGCCAGAGCGACCGCCAGCCACATGCGCGGCGCGATGCGGCGGCCCAGGAAGACCCCGAGGATCGGCACCAGTACGACGTAGGTGGTGGTGATGAAGCCCGCCTTACCGACGGTCGTGTAGGCGAGACCGATCTGCTGGGTCAGCATGCCGAAAAAGAGCAGCGTGCCGCAGAGCAGGCCGCCGCCCCAGAAGATTGCAGGGCTGCATTTGGCATCGGGGCGCGTCGTCTGTGGGCCATTCTGGCGCCTGCGCATGACCCAGACGATCGGCGTCAGGGCGATCGTGGCAACAACGTTGCGCGCGGCTACGAAAGTGATCGGGCCGACATGGTCCATGCCGACGCTCTGCGCCACAAAGGCCGCCCCCCAGATGGTGGCAGTGAGCAACAGGAGAAAGCTGTGAAAATATGAGTTTTTTTGTTCTGACGCGCGTTCGGACACGTCATTTCCCCTCCTTTTTTCAGAAAAACAACGGACCGTGCGGTCCGTTGTTCGTAACGTTCTAATATATTATTATAGCGCCTGTTCGTAAATGCGCAAGCAGTCTTCTTCATGGAGCACCTTAAATTTGCCGCGGGGTGCATATTTGACAACGCTCTTTGCCATCGCCTGGAGGTCGGCACCGGCGAGTCCGGCTTCCGAGAGGCGGGTGGCCAGGCCCAGGCGGTGGCAGAAGGCTTCGAAATCCCTGATGGCGAGTTCGATGGCCTCTGCCGGGTCCTGGGCGTAGACGTGCATGATCTCGCGGGCGAACTGCACAAAACGTGCCGGTTTTTCTGCCGAAACGACACGCATCCAGGCCGGGATGGCGATGGCCAGACTGGCGCCATGGTCCATGTCGTAGAAGGCGCTGAGCTCGTGACCGATGCCGTGTGCGCCCCAGTCTTCGATGCGGCCCTGGCCGAGGACACCGTTGTGGGCGATGTTGGCTGTCAGGGCGAACTCAGCCCAGGCATCGACATCGTCCGGATGCTCGCAGAGACGCAGACCCAGCTGCATGGCCGTTTCGATGGTGGCGATGCAGAGGCGGTCGGTGAGGGTGACGTGGGTGCTGTCACTGAAGAAACGCTCCATGGTGTGACTGATGACGTCAACGGTGGCGTTGGCGATCTGACGTTTTGGCAGGGTCGTGAAGAGGTCCGGTGCGATCACCGCAAAGCGCGGTGTCACTGCGTCGGCGTGGAAGCTCCGCTTGTCATGGCTGTCGGGACGGGTGACAACGGTGACGTTGGAGCACTCGCTGCCGGCTGCCGGCAGGGTGAGGACAACGCCCACCGGCAGGGCCTGGGTGACCGGCGCGCCGCCGGTGTAGCAGTCCCAGATGTCGCCGTCATAGCAGACGCCGGCGGCGATGCCTTTGGCCGAGTCGATGACGCTGCCGCCGCCGACAGCGAGCACGAGGTCGACCTGCTCGCGTCTGGCCAGGGCGACGCCTTCTTCTACCAGAGAGAGGCGAGGGTTTGGCTGAACGCCGCCCAGTTCCACGACTTCCACGCCTGCGCCTGCGAGGGAGGCGAGGACGCGGTCATAGAGGCCGCTCTTTTTGATCGAGCCGCCGCCGTAGTGGAGCAGCACTTTTTTGCCGATGGCGGCGCAGAGGGCGCCGGTCTCATCGTAACGCCCGGGGCCGAAGACGATCTTCGTGGGCAGTGAATATGTAAATGGTTCCATGATCATTCTCCTTCTTTATCATTGCTGGTCGGTGCATCGTGTTGGGCGATCACGCGCGCGAGCGTCTCTTCGGCGCTCTCGCCGCTCACCTCGTACTGGATCATTTCCGAGACCGGCTGCGACTGCGGCAGTTCGCCCACGCTCGGGCGGGAGCCGTCAAAGTCCGGCACGCCCGTAATGGGGTTGATGATGACCGCTGCCGGGCGTCCGTCGCGCTCGTCTGCGATCCATTTGGTCAGTTTTTCCCGAAACATTGCTCTCACCTCCAGGGTTCTTGTGAAACATCTGCTTACCTACAGGATAGCAGAGATGCAGTCCGTTCTCAATGGCCTTTCTGTCCCTTGCATGAAAGCCTCTGGTCCGTTTATACTGAGGGACAGAGCAAACAGTCAAAGGAGGTGTCACGATGAGAGACCTTGTCAAAAAATGCGAGCGTGAAAAAGCGATGGTGCGGGAGATGATCGCACTCTACTGCCACCGCCACCACGGCACGCCGAAAGGCGCGCTCTGCGAAACGTGTGCGCGTCTGGCGCAGTATGCGTGCGACCGCAGCGACCACTGTCCGTTCATGGAAACGAAAACCTTCTGCAGCAACTGCCGCGTGCATTGTTACAAGCCGGAGATGCGTGAGGCCATCCGCGAAGTCATGCGTTACAGCGCGCCGCGTATGCTCTATATCCATCCCATCGCAGCGATCCGTCACGTTATCACGAGCCAGCGGGAAAAACGCCGTCTGGCGCGCGAAGAAAAGTGAGCGCCTGCTCCGGTCGTCCGGCAGGGGGATCTTAGGCTTCAAAGCGGGCAAACTGGCAGGCGAAATAGAGCCCGGCCAGCGCCAGCGCCGTACCCAGCCCGGTATAGAAGACGGCGATGAAAGCATCCGGCGCCAGGTGCAGGGAGCGGATCGAGATGCCGCCAGTCATCATCACCGCCATGATGAGAAAGGAGCGCAGATCGAAGAAATGCCAGAAATACTGGCGCTCCGTTTCGTAAGCCTGGATGCGGCGTGTGTGCTTACCGACGATGCGGCGGAACATGCGCCAGAAGAGCACGAAGACCACCGCAGAGCCAGCGCCCATGAGGAGCGTGGCGTGGACGTGATAAGCCTGGGCGCCGATGCGTGCGATGTTGAGTCCGGCGGCGAGCCAGACGAAGCTCGCCAGGAGCAATAAGGTCCTGTTCTTTACCATGGTCAATCCTCCTGTGTGATCGTGAATCTCGTTCATTTTGGTTTGAGAGAAAACCTGCACCGGCAGGTACAGGGTCAGTAGATGGCATTGTGTATGAGCGCCAGGAGCGTTTCTTTGTGCGCAGTGCCGCGCAGGTGCTGCAGGATCGCCAGCTGCAGGATGTAGTCGACGAAGGCTTCAGGCGAGAGCGCGCCGCAGAAGATATCCGGACGCACCGCAGGATCTTCTCTGAGGGTCTCGCACATCTTCGCGCGCAGCGTGGCGAAGCCGCGGGCCATGAGCGCACGGCCTTCCGCCTTGTCGCTGGCGGCGAAGGAGAGGGCGTGCAGCGTGAAAAAACCAGGGTGGCGTTCTTCGCCTTCGCTCAGAGCGGTGCAGAGGGCGTCGGCACAGTCGGCAAAGCTGGCGAAGGCTGGCGCCGTTATGAAGGAACGGAAGATATCGATCCAGATGCTCTCGATGGTGGCACTGACGAGTGCGCTTTTGGAAGGGAAGTAATTGTACAGCGAGCCCACCGCGATGCCGCAGCTTTCGGCCACGCCCCGCATATTGAAGGCAGCGGCGCCTTTTTCAAGGAGCAGCGTTTTGCTGGCGGCGAGGATCGCTTCTTTTGATGTGACGGTCTTGTTCATGATGAACCTCCGGGATTGAACGTTGTTCATGTTTATCATACGCCCCGGACGCCGATCATGCAAGTGAAATATTGCAAAAAGCAGGCGCTCCGGCGGCCTGCTTTCTCTGGCCCGGCGGCGTTCGGTGGTTGACGCAGGCGGAACGAAAAGATATACTGAGATCGATATCGCTTAGCGATCATAACGGGGAGGTTCCCATATAACCTGAGAGGAAGCCGTGCGGCTTCGACCCATCGAACCTGTCGGATAATGCCGTCGAAGGGACCACATTGTCGAAAGATGCCGCATCATGTCGCTGGACAGGGTGCGGTTTTTTTGAAGAAAGGAGGGCTGTGTTTGCTGAAAAATCGAGCGATATGGATGCCGGTGCTCGTCGCCGTCTGTGTGATCGGGCTCTGGGAGGCCTGTGTGCGCCTCTTCGATATACCGCTGTATATCCTGCCGGCGCCGACGAAGATCTGTGAAGCGCTCGTGGAAAACCGCAGCGAGCTCGCCATGCACACGCTGGTGACCCTGGAGGAAGCGGTGATCGGGCTTGTCATCGCACTCCTTTTTGCGATGTTCACGGCGATCCTCATGGATCTGTCGAAGACGTTCCGTCACAGCGTTTATCCGCACCTCGTCGTCACCCAGACGGTGCCGGTGATGGTGCTGGCGCCGCTCTTTTCGATCTGGCTGGGGTTTGGCATGGCGCCGAAGGTGCTGATCGTCATCTTCATGTGCTATTTTCCGATAGCCATCTCGTTTGCCGATGGCCTGGCGCAGGTGAGCCCAAAGCAGGTCAATCTGCTCCGGAGCTTTCAGGCGAAGATCTGGCAGATCTATACCATGGTCAAGATCCCGGCGGCTGCGCCGAGCCTCTTCAGCGGGCTCAAGGTGGCGGCGACCTACTGCGTCGGCGGTGCCATCGTCGGCGAGTGGATCTCGGCTTCGGCCGGTCTGGGCTATTACATGCTGCGCGTGAAGAACGGCTACATGCTGGATAAGGTGTTCGCGACGGTGGTGGTCGTGGTCGCCGTCAGCCTCATCCTAAACGGCGCGGTCAGTCTGGCCAGGCACTGGCTTTGTCCCCATCACAATCTGTCAAAGTAAAAAATAAGGAGAATGAACATGAAAAAAATCGTATCCATCCTTTCCATCGCTGCCCTCACCGTCGGGCTCACTGCCTGCGGCGCATCCGGCGGCGGTGACGCTGCCACCAGTGCAGCCAGCGCTTCCGGTGAGAGCGGGCTCCAGGAAGTCACGCTGATCTTAGACTATACCCCTAACACCAACCATACCGGCATTTATGTGGCCCAGGAAAAGGGCTATTTTGAAGATGAGGGCCTGGCGGTCAACATCATCGAGCCGGGCGACAACAACACTTCTGCCGCCCTCGTGGCAGCCGGCAAAGGGGAGTTTGGCGTCAGCTACCAGGAAGACGTGACCTACGCCCTCACCGGTGAAGAGCCAATGCCGATCAAGGCCATCGCTGCCGTCATCCAGCACAACACTTCCGGCTTTGCCGCCCTCGCCGACAGCGGCATCGAAGGGCCAGCCGATTTCGAAGGCAAGACCTACGCCGGCTGGCAGTCTCCTAGCGAACAGGCCGTCATTGACGCCGTCATGACCGCCGCAGGTGCCGATCCATCCACCCTTACCATCGTTGGCGCGGACGGTTCGGGCGTCAGCCAGCTCAACAACGGCATCGACCTGATCTGGGAATTCGAAGGCTGGGCCCTCACTCAGGCCCGCATGGACGGCATGGAATTCAACTACATGTCCTGTGCAAGCCTCGACCCTCGCCTCGACTACTATACGCCGGTCATCATCACCAACGATGAGATGATCGAAAACGACCCTGAGACCGTCCAGAAGTTCATGAACGCCGTCAAGAAGGGCTACGAAGATGCCATCGCTGATCCGGAAGGCTCCGCTGAGATCCTCGCCGAATACATTCCGGAATACGACATCGAGTTTATCAAAGAGAGCCAGGCCTTCCTTTCTGAGCAGTATGCCAAGGATGCCGAATCCTGGGGCGTGATGAAGGACAGCGTCTGGGACGGCTACACCGAGTTCATGCATGAGAACGGCCTCATCGATAAGACCATTCCAGCCGCCGACCAGTACACCAACGAATTTGTCCAGTGATCGGGTGAGACGATGAAACTGCAGATCGACCATCTTTCCGTGCGCTTTGACGGCCGCGCCGTCCTTTCGGACCTCTCCTTTGCGCTCAGAGAAGGGGAGTTCGTGAGCCTGCTCGGTCCTTCCGGCTGCGGCAAGAGCACCATCCTGAACGTGCTGGCAGGCATCGTCACGCCGGATGGCGGCGAGGTTCGTGTCGACGGTACCCGCCTCTCCGGCGCCAGCGAGCACTTCGCTTACATGCCGCAGGAGGACCTGCTCCTGCCCTGGAAGACCATCCTCGACAATGTCTGCCTTTACGGTGCCGTTCACGGCGCCAAAAAAGAAGCCGCTGAAAAGGCGCGGCCTCTCTTTTCTGTCTTCGGCCTTGCCGGCTACGAAGATGCCTATCCTGATGCCCTTTCCGGCGGTATGCGCCAGCGCGCCGCTTTCCTGCGCACCGCCATGTGCCAGGCCGACATCCTGCTTCTGGATGAGCCTTTCGGCGCGCTGGATGTGATCACCCGCGGCGATATGCAGGACTGGCTCCAGCACATGCGCAGCCAGCTCGGCAAGACCACCCTCCTGGTCACCCACGACGTCGATGAAGCCATCTATCTTTCCGACCGCATCCTCGTCCTGAACGGCCATCCCGCCGGGATCCGTGAGGAGATCGTGATCAGTGAGCGCGACCGCAGCCGCGAATGGCTCTATGCCCAGGGTGAACTGCGCACGCAGATCTATCACCTTCTGAAAGAAGAGGTGCGGCCATGATCAGTGATGCCCACATCCACCTTTCGGATTTCGCCGAGCGTTTCCTTGCAGAAAACGCCGTACCGACCATCATCAGCTGTGCCACGCCGGAGGAATGTGCGCGCGCCGGGGCTTTCGCCCAGGCCCGTGCGCATGTCTTTGTTTCCTGCGGCATCCATCCCTGGATGGTCGATCGCACCGATCCCGCACTCATGCAGCCCTGGCTTGCGCGTGCCGCCATCATCGGCGAGATCGGCATGGACAGTGTCTGGTGCCAGACCGACCTGGCTTTGCAGCGCCAGCGTTTCGAGGCCCAGCTCGCCTTTGCCAGCGCCGCGCACAAGCCCGTCGTGCTCCATACCAAAGGCATGGAAGGGGAGATCCTCGCGCTCATCCGCCAGTATCCCAACACCTACCATGTCCACTGGTACTCGGCGATGGATCACCTCGGGGATTATCTCGCCCTCGGCTGCTATATGAGCATCGGGCCTTTCCCGTCGATCGATCCTGCCGTTGCCGCTGTTGCCGCGCGCACCCCCCTCGACCGTCTGCTCATCGAGACCGACGGCATCGACGCCGTGCGCTGGGCCTTCGGCCGTGACGTCGCAGAAGCCGATTATCCCGCCGTGCTCAGACAGATCGCCCGTGAGATCGCAGAGATCCGCGGCCTCAGCGAAGACGCCGTGCTCGCGCACACCCGCGCCAATCTGTTGCGCTTTGCCGGCGCCGAAAAGAACGCATAAAAGAACACCGGACCTTTCGTATGAAGGGTCCGGTGTTTTGCATTATGTCTGAGACAGACGCGCCAGCCAGTACGGCGTCAGCGCCACGCCATAGCGGTAGGAATAGAGACTGTGGGACGGGCTGCGGATCGCATCCAGCGATGGGCTTTCGAAACTGGCCTGGCCGATGACATTGCCGGCTGTGTCGTATTGGGTCGTGCTGCTGTCCTCTTGGAGGATGATCGAGGCCAGCTCGTAGCCGTCGTAGGTTTCTGCGCGGTAGGTGCGGTTGTTTGGCCCGAATCGGATCATCGTATAGTCGATGCCGGTCGCAGGATCGCGGTAGAGGTGGTGCGCCGCAGGTGAAGCCCAGATGAGGTCGGGATCGCTGAGCAGCCCCTCGGCTTCGTGGAGGATGCTCCCTTCCGGGAACGGCGGCGCTTCGCGCGGCACCTGCCGGACGCCTGCGCCAATCGCGATCGTAACGAGGAGCGCCAGCATCGCCATGCCGAGGGCGTGCCAGGCGAAGGTCGTGCGTGCTTTCATAGGGATCGTCCTTTCCAGGGGAGACAGCGGACAACGAGGTCTTTTGTCCATTATACAGGAAAAGACGTCCGCCGTCGATGGAGCGCGCGGCGTTTCCTGCGCAAGGTGCGCGGGACTTTTCGATGGACCAGGCACTAGGGATTAGCAAAGAAGATACTTGTCACTATATCTTACACTAAAAGGCGAGCCGCTTTCAAAACTTCAATTTTTTTGAACTTTTGAAAGCGGCTCGGCGCAAAAAAACGGACCGTCCTGGCGGGCGGTCCGTGGGTGGTTTAGTTGAGGAGGTTCTTCATCGCGGTCTGGAGGTTGGCGATGAGGCTGTCGATGTCTTTTGGATCGATCTTGTCAAATTCGCTGTCGGTGTCGCTGACGACGGCATCGAGGAAGTCGTTGCCGTTGGCGATGGCGATCTTGAGGGCGCTCCATTTGTCCTGGTCGTAGAGATTTTCCTTGAGGGCGGCACAGCCGTCGATCATCTGCTGCAGGAAGGAGAGCTTGGCGAGAAACTGCTGGTAATCGCGATGACCGATGAGGATGTCACCGAGGGTGAGGTCCATCATGCCTTCATCAGCGAGCACCTGGTAGCCGAAGACGATGTCGTTGTCGGCGAACTTGTTGAGCATTTTGGTGGCATCCTCGTGGCTGATCTCCGCAGCGTTGAAGACGATGCCCGGGTCGACCGGCAGGCTTGGATCCGGATGCGGCTTGGCGGAGACATCGCCGCCGAAGAGGGTGCCTAAGGTCTGGCCGGCGGCTTCGACTGGTACATAGAGATGGTCGATCTTGTCTTCGGCGATGATCTCGCGCAGGCGGGTGGCCTTGCTGTCATCCGGGATGGCGTAAAAAATGATCATGGATGTTGTGACTCCTTTATAACGTATTCTTCCATCAGTTTAATGAAAAAAGCAGGCGCGGTCAACCATTGTTTGATCGATCGCGCCTGCACGGCGTCTGTGTCAGTTCTGCTGCTCGCCAAGGGTGACCTGGACCTCGGAGGTCTGACCGCTGCGGTTCACGCTCAGGGTGATGGTGTCGCCAGGGGCTTTGTCGCCGAGGTAGGTGGATAGGTCATCGAAGCTTGCGATGGTGGTGCCGTCGACGGCGGTGATGACGTCGCCCATACGGATGCCGGCTTCATAGGCCGGGCCGCCGGAGGTGACGCTGGCTACAAGGATGCCGGAGGTCTGGTCGAGGCCGACCTGGTTCGCAAGGTCTTCGGTGAGGCTGTAGCCGCTGATGCCGATCCAGGCTTTCTTGGTGGAGGTGTTGGTGTTGGAGCCGTCCTTGACGCTGTTGACGAAATCGAGAACGGTGTTGGAAGGGATGGCAAAGCCCATGCCTTCGACGTTCGACATCATACCGGAGGAGGAGACTTTCAGAGAGTTGATGCCGATGAGCTGGGCCTGGCCGTTGAGGAGGGCGCCGCCGCTGTTGCCGTTGTTGATGGCGGCGTTGGTCTGGATGTAGCCGATGTCGCCGTTCTCGCTGGAGATCTGGCGGTCGATGCCGCTGACGATGCCGTCGGTGACGGTGTTGGCAAACTGGCTGCCGAGTGGGTTGCCGATGGCGACGGCCATATCACCGACCTGGACCTGGTCACTGTCGGCAAAGGAAAGGTAAGGCAGGCCTGAGGCGTCGATCTTTAAGAGGGCAAGGTCAAGGTTGCTGTCGGCGCCGAGGACCTGGGCGTCATACTGGGTGCCGTCTTCGGTGTTGACGACGACGCTGTCGGCGCCTTCGATGACGTGGTAATTGGTGACGATCATACCGTCGTCACTGATGAGCACGCCGGAGCCATAGCCCTGGGCGGTCTCACTGCTGTCCCCTTCGCTCTGCTGGGTGCCGAAACCGAAGAGGCCGGACTGGGCGGTGGTCATATTGTAAACGCTGACAACCGCTGGCGTGGCTTCGGCGGCGATGGAGGAGACGGTCATGTTGCCGCTCTCATCATAGGTGATCTCGTCGGTGTTGCGTGGGGTGGAGACAGCCTGGATGGTGTTCGAGCCGCCGACTTTGGCGCCGACGATACCACCTGCGGCCCCGCCGATGATGGCGCCGACGAGGAGGGCAGCGATGACCTTTGCGGCACCGCTGGTCTTTTTGCGTCTGGTCTTGCCGCCTGGGGTCTGGGCAGGGCCCTGCAGGGGAGGAACGGTGCCGGCAGGTTCGGCGTCGACGTGCTGCGGTTCGGCCAGGCGCGTTTCATCGGCGCTGGCGGCGCGGGTGTCTTCAAAAGGATCGCTGGTGCGGGTGTCTTCGTTCTGCGCGTAGGTCGATCCTTCATAGACCTGACCGACAGGCTGCGCCAGCTGGGTGACATCAGCATCACTTTGGGCGGCATCGTCTGCGGCGGTGTCTTCGGCACGCACGTACTGCGGCGTTTCCGGGGTCTTTGGGGCCTCGTTGTTGTTTTCAAAAGGTTTGTTTTCGTTTTCCATTATGTGAACAGCTCCTTTGCTTGTTTGGATATATTTAAAGGGTGAGGGCCAGCGTCTCTTTCTGCTGTGCCACCCAGAGACGGAATCGCGTGCCCAGGGGCGGCGTGGCTTTGAGCTGGTCGTAGACGGTGTGGAAGGCGCGGCTTGGCAGATTGTTCTTCTCGCTCAGGTGTGCCAGCACGACATGCTGGGTGCGGCTGCCGATAAGCTCGGGCAGGGCCAGCGCACAGCTGTCGTTGGAGAGGTGGCCGTGGTCAGAAGCGATGCGCCGCTTGAGAGAGAGCGGATAGGGCCCGTCTGCCAGCATCTGGCGGTCGTGGTTGGCCTCCAGGAGCAGAAGGTCGCTGTCTTCCAGGGCGGCGAGGTTGTCGTCTGAGAGCCGGCCGCAGTCGGTGAGCATGCCGATCTTTTTGTCCTTTGCGTGGATCTGGTAGCTCACAGGATCGGCGGCATCGTGGCTCGTGCGCGTCCAGCGGACGGTGAGGTCGGCGATCTCGATGGCCTCTTCCAGAAGCGGGTGGAGGAGCGAGCGGTCGATCTTTCCGACAACGCGTTCTTCCAGGGCGTCAAGGGTGGCTGGGGTGCCGTAGCAGGGCAGGTGATAGCGGCGCAGGAGCGGGCCGAGACCGGAAATATGGTCGCGATGCTCGTGGGTGATGAAGATGCCTGAAAGGGCCTCCATGCTGCCCTGCTGCTGTCGGATGCCGGCTTCCAGCCGCTTCAGGCTGATGCCGCAGTCGATGAGCAGCGCGCCGCCCTTGGCCGTGGGGATCACCGGCGACAGCGCCGCCCGGCGGATGCCCCGGATGCGCTTGACCAGCAGGGTGGATTGGATCAATAGCGCCCCAGTGCTTCCTGCGGACACCACCGCGTCTC
>CAUDRX010000013.1 GCA_958451915.1 uncultured Peptococcaceae bacterium | reverse complement strand
GATCTTATTATGGATTATGTAACATTGAACAATGGTGTGAAGATGCCGCAGCTTGGCTATGGCGTTTTTCAGGTCGCAAGTGAAGACTGCACGCGCTGCGTGCTGGATGCGATCAGCGTTGGCTATCGTGCGATCGATACGGCGCAGTCTTACGGCAATGAAGCGGCAGTCGGTAAGGCTGTCAGAAGCTGCGGATTGCCTCGTGAAGAACTTTTTTTGACGACAAAGATCTGGATGTCGAATGCCAGCTATGAAAAAGCGGCAGCATCGATCAATCAGTCACTACAGAATCTGCAGAGCGATTATATCGACCTGATGCTGATCCATCAGCCATTCGGGGACTACTACGGCGCCTATCGTGCGATGGAAGATGCGCTCAGGGCGGGAAAACTGCGTGCCATTGGCGTCAGTAACTTCTATCCGGATCGTTTGATCGACCTCTGTCAATTTGCAGAGATCACGCCAATGGTCAATCAGGTCGAGACCCATGTTTTCCAGCAGCAGCGCACAGCCCATCAGTACATGGAAAAATATGGTGTGCAGCACGAAGCCTGGGCGCCATTTGCCGAAGGCAAGAATGACTTTTTCAGGAATCCTGTGCTTACAGCGATCGGGGAAGCGCATGGCAAGTCGCTGGCGCAGGTCGCATTGCGATTCCTGCTGCAGAGTGATGTGGTCATCATCCAAAAATCGACGCATAAGGAACGCATGCAGCAGAATCTCGATGTTTTCGATTTTTCGCTGAGTGATGAAGAGATGACGGCCATACGTGCACTCGATACTGGCAAGAGTCTGTTCTTTGATCATTATGCGCCGGAAACGGTCGAAATGCTGACAGACATGGGCAAAACACGCATTGTCTGACAGAAGGCAGGCAACGATGCGAAACGTTCAACGATTGACTGCCCTGATCGGTCTCTTGCTGCTGATCCTTGCGGTCCCGGGCTGCAGTGTGCGTGGTGAAGGACCGGCGGGGTCTGTTTCAAACGGAGCATATCAGCAGGCACCTCAGGAAGAGCGCGCGCAGGAAACAGGCTTCATCACTGAACAAACGCTGGAGAGCGAGGAAGGCATCATCCATTACAGCTATTATCTGCCAGAGGATTATGATCCTTCGCAGCGCTATCCGCTGATGGTCACGATGCCAGGCTATGATATGATGTGGTTCGGCGAAGATTCTTCCGGCGCCAATGTCGACTGGAACGGTTTTCGTACCTGGACAGAGCAGGACGAACCAATGATCGTGGTCAGTGCGCAGCTTGAAGACTGGGGTGAGACGTCGGCGCGTCAGGCGGTCACGCTCACAGAATACTTTATCGACCATTATGCGGTGGATACATCGCGCGTGTATGCGGCAGGGTATTCCGCTGGTGGTGAAACGATGTCTCAGGCGGTTTCAATGCGGCCGGATCTCTATGCGGCTTATCTGCATGGGGCTTCTCAGTGGGATGGCGAATTTGCGCCCGTAGCAGAGAACGATATTGCAGTCTACATCTATATGGCTGAAGGGGACGAGTATTATGGAGCCGAGCGTGCCCGTGCTGCCTATGATGGGCTTCATGCAGCCTATGCTGCACAGGGATTGAATGATGCGGCGATCGATCAGCGGCTTCAGATGCAGCTGCCGGATGCGGATCAGTTTGCAGCGCATGGCATTACAGGCAATTATCATGCTGCTGCGAATATGGTCTTTGATGACCAGGCTGTACTGGCTTGGATCCTCTCGCAACATAAACAGGAAGGAGTGTCATTTTGAAGAAAAGCCTGGGTATGCGCAGAGCGATCGATGTTCTGATGATACTGGCGCTCTTTTCCCTTATGGGCTTTCAGTATTGGGGAGAGACGGTGCATGAATGGCTTGGCCTTGCAATGGGTGTGCTCTTTATCCTGCATCAGATCTTTAACCGGCGCTGGTATCACAGCCTGCGGCATGGCCCCTATTCTTTGATGCGCGGCTTTCACATAGCGGTCGATCTTCTGGCTGCCGTGACAATGGCTGCGCTGTTGGGCAGCGGGATCGTGCTCTCTGGTGATGTTTTCGGTTTTGTGCGCCTGCCCGGGCTGATCGCTCCCGCGCAGCGCACACATCTTGTGGCGTCGCACTGGCTCTAAGTGCTGCTCTCTCTGCATCTTGGGCTGCATGGACGGCGCTTGTTCGATCGTCCCTTTAAATATGGGATGTGGTTCTGGAAGATCATTGGTGCGATCTTTGCGCTTTATGGTGTTGCTGCATTTGTATCGCGGGATTTTTTTGATGCGATGTTCCTGCGCGTACACTTCCTGTTTTTGGATGGTTCTGAACCATTGTGGCATTATTATATCGATCATCTTGCGATCATGGTCTGTTTCGCGCTCGCTGCGTACGAGCTGGAACGTGTGCTGCGTCATATGAGGCGCGGCAGGTGAAAAAAGAAAGGAGATCAGGGGAATGAAAGTATTACTCGTCAATGGCAGCCCGCATAAACAGGGCTGCACGCATATGGCGCTGGATACGGTGGCAGAAGCGCTGAATGAAGATGGTGTCGGCAGTGATGAATTCTGGGTCGGCAACAAAGCCATCAGCGGCTGCATTGGCTGTCATCGCTGTGATGTATTGGGATACTGCGTATTGGAAGATGGTGTCAATGAATTTTTGGAGATCGCCGGGGATTATGATGGATTTATCTTTGGCACGCCGGTACATTGGGGCGGACCATCAGGTTTTATCGTTCCGTTCCTGGACCGCGTGTTCTATGCGGATCTGAACGGCGGCGGGCAGCGCTTTCTGCGCAAGCCGGCTGCTGCAGTGATGAGCGCACGCCGCGCTGGTACGACGGCGACGTGGGACCAGCTGAACAAATATTTCGGGCTCATGCAGATGCCGATCATCACTTCGCGTTACTGGAACATGGTGCATGGGCAGACACCATACGAGGTCAAACAGGACTTCGAAGGGATGCAGACGATGGCGATGCTCGGTCATAACATGGCGTATTTTCTCAGATGCAGGGAAGCCGGTGACAAGCTGGGCGTCGCTGCACCCGTCGATCAGCCGTTTGTGTTCACGAACTTTATCCACTAAAAAACGACCACTGTTCTCCTGAGGACGAGCAGTGGCCGTTTGTATCTGTAAAAAATCCCCGCCGCTGGGGACATCGGGCGACGGGGAACCCCATTGGACGCGACAGCGTGCTGGGGATGCAGCCCTCTGAGCGCGTTGGCCCGTTGGGCGTATAGGATTGGAGGAGAAAATCATCCTTCCTTTGCGGTTTTTCTGAGTGGAGCTGCTGTGGCTTCGGTCGTTTCAGCGAGACGTGCCTTTTCGCGGCACTTCACAGCATAGATCGGCAAGCCGAGGAGCGTGAGGATGACGCTGGCGAAACTGATGATGGTCGTGGTCATGCCAGAGAGGAAAAGCTGGTTGGCGACAACGTAGATTCCGCTCAGGATAGCGATGAGCGGGATCACTGGATAGAGCGGGCAGCGGTAGCTGCGTGGTGTATCCGGTTGTGTCTTGCGCAGGCGCATGACAGCCATGAAGGTGAGGGTGTAGAAGATCCAGCTTGAAAAGACAGCGAGGTTGGTCAGCATGTTGAACTGGCCGCTCACGGCATAGATGGCGCCAAGGCAGGCGAGCACGAGCAGGGCGAAATGCGGCACCTGAGCGCGGTTGAGCTTGGCGAGCCATTTGCTGCCAGGCAGGAGATTTTCGGTCGCAAGGTGGTAGGTGACACGGCTGCCGGAGAGCAGGAAGCCATTGGCAGAGCCGAGCACGGAGATCATGATGCCGACGGAGATGATCTTGCCGCCAACATCGCCGAAAATGGCGATGGCAACAGCCGAGGCTGGTACAGCGATATCCATCATCTGATCGGCTGGCATGACCCAGAGATAGGCCAGGTTCATGACGAGATAGATGGCCATGATGATGGTGACGCCGCCGACAATGGCCAGCGGCAGGTCTTTGCCAGGGTTTTTCATCTCACCGGCGATGGCGCCGACGGTCGTCCAGCCTTCGAAGGCGAAGAGCACGGCGATCAGGAGCTGGCCGAGCACGGTCCCGATGCTGAGACCATCCGCAAGCATTGGCGTGAAGACAGGGTTTTCACCGCTGCCGCGCAGGAAGCCAAAGATGGTCAGCATGACCAAAGGCACGAGCTTGCAGATCGTGAAGAGGACCTGGGCACCGCCGCCGACGGCAGAGCCAAGGACGTTCAGCACGAGGATGATGAAGACGCAGACGATGGCGATCGGTACGATCATGGCATCGCCGAAGAAGAGGGCTGCCTGCTGGCCGAAGGCCACGGAAAGTGCAGCGATCATTGCAGGATAGAAGAGGACCGTCTGCATCCAGCCGGCGAGAAAGCCGACACGTTTGCCAAAGGCTTCTTCAAGATAAACGACCATGCCGCCGGTCTTGGGGATCATGATCGCGACTTCTGCGAAGGTCATGGCGGCGGCGATACAGATGAGGCCTGTGAGGATCCAGGCGATCATGCCAAGGCCGGGCGCGCCGCCGGTTGCCGTGTAGATGGCCTGGGGCTTAAGGAAGACGCCGCTGCCGATGACGCAGCCGACGACGGTGGCCATGGCAGTAGCCAGGCCAAGGTTCTTTTTGAGGGTCTTTGGGTTGTTGCTCATGTGGATCATCCTTTCTTTCTCCGTCAAACGCTGGCAAAAAAATACAGGTGCCACGGTCTCGTGGCACCTGCATATCGTCTGTTCTCTGAAAAAGGAAGGATGTATGAGAACGGTCTTTTCGACAGAAAAAGAAAAAAGGCATACAGGACGCACGTGACCGTGCTGCCATGTATCCCTCTGTTATCGTACCTGAAAGTTTTACTTCTACGGTGCGCCCTTGCGAGCGTCTCTTCAGAGTCCCATCAGCAGAAGATCCAAGTGCCTGAAAGATTCCCGAACGGTCGGCAAACCGCTGGTTGCTTCGTCGGCCCCGCCAGAGAGCGGATTTCCCTTCTGCCTCATCTGGAGATGTTTTATTTGCCCATAATATAGCATATGTCCCTGCGCTTGTCTACAAAATATTTCAAATCGACGGAAAATTTTTTTCTGATCGCACACGCGCATCCGGGTGTGATCGCTGATGCCTTTTCAGACAATGCAGCAGGCTCAATCGCTGAGCCCCTGCACGTACTCCTCCAGACACAGGTCCTGGGCGTACATGGCGCTGGCGGCTTTTTTGCCGACGTAACGATAATGCCAGGGCTCGTGGCTGACGCCAGTCAGGGCTGTTTTTTTGTAAGGGTAGCGTCGGATGAAGCCGTAACGCCAGCTCTCCTCGGCGAGCCAATCGTAGAGGGCAGGGGTGGCGGTGCCGATATCAACAGCGATGCCAAGCTCGTGTTCGCTGCGGCCGGGCAGACTGACCCATTGACTGGCGAGGGTGCGGGCGGTGGCATCGTCGTAGCCGCCTGCGCGAAACGCCTGAACCTTGTCATCGAAAAGCTGCTGCTGTTCTGTGTTCGTGCGGTAGCCGCTGTTGAGATGCACTTCATAACCGGCCGCCTCTGCATCGCCGAGCATGTGTCTGAGCGCCCGGGCGATGCGCCGGTCCACTTTCACA
This sequence comes from uncultured Peptococcaceae bacterium, assembly GCA_958451915.1. Classification (GTDB taxonomy): domain Bacteria; phylum Bacillota; class Peptococcia; order Peptococcales; family Peptococcaceae; genus UMGS1590. Next base: position 17,602 of record CAUDRX010000013.1, on the reverse strand, counting down.
TCATCCCTGACATGTACAAGGGTGAAACTGTACCCCTCTGGTACCCCGCTCTCCTGATTAACGAGGGTGAGGTTCCAGGGAAGGTCGGATCGTGCGTTCGCCGGCACGTCCTCAGACGGGGAGAGGGTTGTGCGTTCCGGAAAGATCCAGAGCACAAGGACAATGAGCAGAATGAACGCGAGACACATGCGGGATCTGCGGGAATGAGGATGCTTCATTGGGACACACTCCTTTCTACAGGAAAAAACAGCTGAACACGCAGAAAAGATAGGTCAGCCGCCGATCAGCTTGTAAAACCGGAATGGATGGCAGAAAAAGAACATACCGCCAAAGCTGGCCATGATGAGGAGGGGTTTGCGGTGGCCGGCAGGGGTTTGGCGCAGGCGGGTACCGAAGAGCTGCGCCATATACCACCAGATCGCGTAGCCGCATGCAGCGCCCAGAGGTGGTGTGTCCATAGGGCGGCCTGCCGCCGCACGATGAGCAGGAGGACACAGGGAAGGAGCGCGCAGGAGAGACTGTAGAAACTGGCGAACGTCCAGTTGAACATGGAAAACACCTCCATAAAAAAACGCATTTGTTTTGTACGTTCATTGTACAGAACAAATGCGTTTGATGTTTGCAGAGCGCCTGTCAGAAGCTTTGCGATTTTCTTATGGATCTCTCACGAATTTCTCACAAGCGGCAGCGTGACAGTGAAGGTGATACGATCATCGGCACTTTCGGCAGTGATGGAGATGGTGGTGTCCTGCCAGTTGTAGAGGAGGGCGTTACGAAGGAGATTATCAAAGACACAAGAGAGCTTGTCAGGATCGGCACGCAGTGGGAGATGCTCTGGCGTGTGGAGCGTGGCTGTGAGCCCTTTTTCTGCGAGCTGAGGATATATTCGTTCATGGCGGGACCTCCTTGTTGGTCTCAGTGTACCACGCAGCATCCGTGAGGACAAGCCACCGATGATTGGGCTGGCATCTCGCACGCGTCTGCGGTACAATATAGGCAGCGATATCTCTAGTGAAAGGTGTGAACAATTATGGAAGGTTACAAACATATCCTGATACCGCTGGACGGTTCGGAATGCTCGGAGCGTGCGCTTATGGAAGCGGAGCGTCTGCAGGAAGCATTCGGCGCCAGGCTGACGCTCCTGTACGTGGTCAGCGATCCGGATTTTGACTGCACCATGGGCAATCCGGTCACGGCAAGCGCCAGCGTCAAGCGCGACTGTGCGGAGGCAGAAAAGTATCTGGCGCGCTGCGCGGAAGAATACCCGGGCACAGCTGAGACCCAGGTCGTCGTTGGCTGTGTGGCGTCGAGCATCCTTCAGGCAGCGGAGAAACTCGAATGTGATCTCATCGTCATGGGGTCTCAGGGGTTGGGTTCGCCTCTGCGCCGTTTTCTCGTCGGCAGCGTTGCCAAGAACATCCTTGCCAATGCGACGGTGCCGGTGCTCATCGTACACTGATTTTTTATACAGAGCGGCTGCTTTTGGGCGGCCGCATTTTTGTGCTCTGACGCGGCTTGCAGGAAAGAACAACGAAAAGTTGATGAATTTTTATAACATCACTCTGGAAAATTGTCACCATATATCATACAATGGAAAGTGCAAATATCATTCATCATCTTGACTCATGTAGATCAGGAAGAATGGAAGGGAGAGTGAGATTGAATGAATATTGCATTGATCATTGTTGTTGTATATATGTTGCTCCTGCTGTTCGTGGCCTGGGCGTCGACGACGTTCCAGCGCAACAAATCGGCAGAATCGTTCCTTCTGGCGGACAAGAAGCTGTCCTGGCCGCTGGTCGGCGTGATGATCGCCGGCATCGCGGTCGGCGGGTCTTCGACCGTTGGTATCGCACAGAACGCCTACACCACCGGGATCTCAGCCGGCTGGTACGACGTTGCCTGGGCGGCCGGGGCGATCATTGTCGGTTTTGCGCTGGCCAGTCACATGCGCCAATGCGAATATGACACGATCAACAAGATGCTGGGCTGCGTTTTTGGCCAGTCGTTTTCGCTGGTGAGCACCTGTATCCAGGTCATCATCAACACGGTCATCATCGCGCTGCAGATCATCGCTGGCGGGACCATCCTGACGGCGCTGATGCCGGACGTCTTCAGTCTTGAGCTGGGGATCATCGTCTCGGCAGTGATGTTCGGGCTGATCAGTTTTGTTGGCGGTCTCATGGCAGCAAGTCTGTCGAACGTTGTCAACATCGCAGTCATCTATATCGGCCTCACGGTCGGTGTGGTGGCGACGGTCTTTCATTTCGGCGGCTTTGAGACGATCAACATGGCGCTGCCGGCTGGCATGAGCGGCGATGGCAGTCACTGGTACAGCCTTGTCAGCGGTATGGGCCTGGCGGCAATCGTGGCATGGTTTGTAACGATGATCATCGATGCGGTGCCAAACGGCGGCGTTATCCAGAACATCATCGCAGCGCGTTCGCCGGAAGATGCCAGAAAGGGGACGATCTTTGCCGGGATCCTGATGATCCCAGCAGGGTTCATGAGTGCCATCTTTGGGATCGTGGCGGCAGCTTATTTCCCAGGTCTGGAATCATCCGCCATGGCCCTGCCATCGGTGGTCATGGAACTGCCAAGCTGGGTCGCCGGGATCCTTCTGGCTGGTCTCTGGGCAGCAGATGTGTCGACGGCTACAGGCCTGATGATGGGGGTCAGCACCATGGTCAGTGAGGATGTTATCTTCAAGTATTTCTACAAAGGGGTCAACCGCAGATCGCGCCTGCGCATCTCGCGTGGGGTCTGCCTGGCGGTCATCATCATCTCGTATGTTGCTGCCACGCAGGTTTCGAACATCCTCAACGCGCTGATGAGCGCGCTGACGCTCTTTGCGCCATATGCCATCCTGATGACGGCGATGTTCCTGTTCCCAAAGACGGTGAAGCGTTCCTCGGGCTGGATCACACTGGTCTTCGGTATGGTGACCTATGTGGTCGTCCAGCTCATCGTGCCGGAGTGGCGCATCCTCGGACAGGCCATCTATACGGTGACGCTGATGAGCCTTATCGGTTTTGCGCTGTCGCAGCTTGACAAGCGTCCGGCGCCAACAGAGAACCTGAAAAAGAAAAAACAATGATTCATCGAGGGCTCGGCCGCGTACTGCGGCCGATGTCCTTTATTTGAGGAGTGAAAAACTATGGGTTTATTATTTGACAGGGATTCGACGCTGAAGGACCATATCCAGTCCTGCCTCGCCGATGATTTTGCCCGCACCGCCACCCGCGCCGCGCAGGGAAACTTCAATGGCCGCCGCGAGAACCAGATGGTGATCTATGAAGGCTGGGAAGGCTACCGCGAACAGATGGCTGCTATCCGTGACGATGTGCTCTCACATTTAGATTATTATCTGACACAGTTTATCGAAAAGACCACGGCCAATGGCAACATTGTCCACTTTGCCGAGACAGCGGAAGACGCTCAGCGCATTCTCCTGGATATCTGTCATTCCAAGAACGCCAAGAGCGTGGTCAAATCCAAGAGCATGGTCTCTGAAGAGATCGATTGCAACAATACCCTCCTGAATGATAGCATCGAGGTCAATGAGACGGACCTCGGCGAATACATGGTCCAGCTTGACAACTGGAACCATCCGTCTCATCTCATCATGCCGGGCATGCACATGGACATCAAAGCCACCTATGATCTCTTTGTCGAGCAGGGTTATAAAGGAAACATGGAAGCCCACGAGATGACCCTTTTCGCGCGTGAAAAGCTGCGGCAGAAATTCCTTGCGGCCGACATTGGCATCACCGGCTGCAATTTTGCCATCGCCTCGACCGGCTCCACGAGTATTCTCACCAACGAAGGCAACGGCCGCATGGTCACTTCCCTGCCGGAAACGCAGATCGTACTTATGGGCATGGAGCGTCTCCTGCCGAACATGCAGGCTTTTGATGCGATGATGCAGATCTTTGTGCGCTGCGCCGTCGGCACCACGATCTCCAGCTACATGTCCTTCACCAATGGTCCGCGCGGCCCAGAGGCGCAGGATGGCGCCAGGGAAGTGCACATCATCCTTATCGATAATGGTCGTTCCAGGATCCTCGGAAGCAAGTACAACAAGATGCTGCGCTGTGTGCGCTGCGGCACCTGCCAGAATGTCTGCCCGGTCTTCCGTCATATCACAGGGCATGGCTATGGTGCCTGCTACCAGGGTCCGATGGGTATTGTCTATACACCGCTCCTGAACGGTTTCGATGCCTTCACCAAGGACCTGCCGTATGCCTGCACACTCTGCGGTGCCTGCGCGGAGACCTGCCCGGTCAAGATCCCGCTGCATGAGCTCATTCTTGCTGAGCGTCAGGATATCGTCGAAGAGACCGATCTGCAGAGCAGGGAAGAACACGCTGTCTTTTCTGCTGCCGGTCAGGCCCTTGGCTATGCTGGCATCTATCGTGCCGGCACACGCCTGGGCACCCCGGCTATGCGCGCCTTTGCCAGGGTTACCGGCGAAGGCAGCCACCTTACCGATAAGGTCAGGCTGCCAGTGCTGAAGAACTGGACGCAGAGCCGTGACCTGCCGCTTTTGCGCGCTGGAGAATTCCGCGATTGGTTCGCTAAGCATGAGAAGGAGGGACGTTAAATGGAAATGGATCAGAAAACCTTCATTGGCCGCATCTCCCAGGCCCTGGGCCGTGACCGCGTGCCGGCTGCCATCACCCCAGACTACGATCACAGCCAGGGCCTGCAGTATGCGCGTCTGCGCGGGCTCGACGCTGCCGGTCTGCGTGAACAGATGGCCAGTCAGCAGAAGATCCGCGATTTCACGATGCTGGAATGCGATGCCGCCGGGCTCGCTGAGACACTTGGCGGCATCATCGCCAAAGAGGCGCCGAACTTTGTTGTCGTGCCGGCCGATACCAGCCGCGACGGCATCGATCTGGCGGCCCTCGTCAAAGCCAGCGGCGCAGAGGTCTATGCTTACGACAAGGCCAATGATGCCGCCGAACAGCGCACCACGATCGAACAGGCCGGGCTTGGCGTGACTGTTCCGTTCCGTGCCATCGCCGATACCGGCACTGTGCTCGAGCTCGCCGATGACAACTGCGGGAAGATCGTCAGTCTCCTGCCGCCGGCACACATCTCGGTCGTTTTCCAGAGCCGCCTCAGAGCGACCCTGACCGATGTTGCACCGGAGCTGGATGCCATGGGCGAAGCCGGTACGCTGCCGACCTATTTTCTCTTTATCAGCGGCCCATCTTCAACGGGCGACATTGAATCCGTTATGGTCACCGGCGTCCACGGACCGACGCGCGAATACGTTGTTGTTGTTACAGACCTTTGAGCATAAAAAACCACCGAGACACACTCGGTGGTTTTTTGCGTTTTAGCTGAGAAAGCGGTCCATCCAGAGCTGGCCGTCACGCGTGTAGAGACGGATGGCACCATCCTGGGCGGTGCAGGCGGTGGGAATGCCAAGGGCGGCGAGTCCGTCGGTGGTCTCGGGACTGGGATGCCCGTAGCGGTTGTCCACGCCGGCACTGATAAGAGCGAGGTCAGGCGTGAGCCGCTCGTAAAAGGCCGCGTCCCAGCTGTTCTTGCTGCCGTGGTGCGGTACAATGACGACATCGGTCGCTTCCTGCCAGGGGATATCTTCGAGCGCATCAGCGGCGGTATCGCCTGGAAAGAGCGCTGAAAAGCGCGCGTCAGAAAGGCGGCTCACCACCTGGTTGGCGTTTTCGCTGGCTTCGGCGGCAGGGGCAGTGAGGGTGCAGTCCAGCCGGAGACTGCCGCTTTCATAAGTGGTGGGGCCGTCGATGGTGACGACCTCGGTCTCATCGAGGTAGGGGGTGAGAGCGCCCCATTCCTCGCTCTTCTGGGCGATGGACGATGCGAAGAGGCGCTTGACGTGGAAGTCGCGCAGGATGTGGGGCAGGCCGCCGATGTGGTCACTGTCGCTGTGGCTGAGAACGATGGCGGCAATCTCATTTGCGCCGCAGTAGCGCAGGTACTGGGCCATGGTATCAGCCCCGGGGCCTGTGTCAAAGACGAGCCAGTCACCGTCGGCGCTCTGATAGACGGCGCCGCTGCCCTGGCCAACATCGACCATCGTCAGGCGCAGGCTGTTTGGTACGGCGGGGCGCAGAATGAACACGGCGAGCATGAGGCAGAGGATGCCGAGGGATGCTGTGCGCTGGCGGTGCGCATGTTGCGGCACGAGGCAGAAAAGGATGAGCAGGGTGTAGAAAAGCACAATAAGCCAGACCGCCGGCTGGCCGATGTAGATATGAAGGGTGCCGGTGAAAGCGTTGACGATGTCCATGAGGGCGACGACCACGAGGATAATGGCGCGTACCGGAAGAAAGACGAGGCCGCCCAGGGCTGGGATAAAGCCGGCGATGAGCAGTGCGATGAGAGACAAGGGCACGAGCAGACTGAAGAAAGGCACGACGAGCAGGTTCATGATCGTCGACAGCGGCGCGACCTGGTAGAAATACCAGGCGACCAGCGGCAGAGAGACACATTCGGCGGCCAGTGAAGTGGCGATGGCGCTGGCCAGGCCATCGGGCAGGCGCTTCAGGAAGGGAAGGAAGCGGGGCGTCAGACAAACAAGCCCGAGCATGGCGAGAAAGGAGAGCTGAAAGCCGATCTGCCAGAGGTTATAGGGATTGGCGATGAGCAAAGCCGCTGCCGCCAGGGCGATGAGGGTGAGCGGATCGCGGTAGCGCAGAAGACGCAGTGCCAGAAGCATACCGATGCCCATGATGCTCGCGCGCACTGCCGGTGCGGTGGCGTCGCTGAGCAGGGTGTAGAGGACAAGGAGCGGCGTCATCACCACGATAAGTCCCCAGCTGTGCTGACGGCGCAGGAGCCGGGCCAGCACGAGCACGAAGGCGAGGATGAAACTCACGTGCAGTCCGCTCACCGAGAAGATGTGGATGATGCCGAACTGCTGGCTGACAGTGTAAAAGTCTTCGTTGAGGTCAGAGACATCCCCGAAGAGGGTGGCGGCGACCAGTGCTTCTTCACCAGGATCAAGGTGGCGTGCAAGGATCTCATGATAAGTTGTTTGCAGCGCAGCCATACTGGCGGCCCAGCCGGAGAGCGGTGTGATCTCCTGACCAGGGGCTTCGGCTTCGAGGACGCTGTAGGTGCCGCGCTGGGAGAGGATGCGGGCTTCGTCGTAGCCGCCGGGGTTGCGCGCCGTTTCTGGCGCGCGCAGGCTGCCGCTGAAGGTATAAACGGCCCGGGGTTCGTAATCGCTTGTATCTTCCCAGGCACGCTGGATACGAACGGGTACGGCTTTGGCGAGGGGCTCGCCGTCGATGGCAGTGACGCGGGCATCGACGTAGGTGCGATCGGCCGGGGCGCGGGTGACGGCAGCGCTGAGCGTCACTTCCCCGCCATGGCGGGGGATGAGTGACTGGGCGGCAGTGGTCTCGTGCTGCATGTAGAGGAGCCCGCCTGCGAGTGCAAGGATGCAGGCGAGGACGAGAGGCGCTTTGCGGCTGTGCCATCCGAGCACGAGGGCAGTACTGGCTGCGAGCACAAAAAAAGCGCATCCAGCCCAGCCGAACGTTGGCAGGCTGCCCAGCCAAAGGCCGCCGATGAATGCGCCAATGATCGCGCAAAGGGGGCGGTTAACGGGGTAGATGCGCATGATGGTCTCCTTGTCAGACGGTGATGTGCGGCGAAACATCGGCAAAGATCTTTTCGCCGATGCCGCTGACTTCCTTGAGTTCGTCGACGCTTTTGAAACCGCCGTTGCTCTCACGATAATCGATGATGGCCTGGGCGCGGACTTCGCCGATACTCGGCAGGGTCTCCAGCTCGGCCAGGCTGGCAGTGTTGAGATTGATGCGTGCTTCGCTCTCTGCGGCGCCGTCTGCGGTGCCGCCGGTGGCTGCGGCAGGGCTTTCACCGATCTTTGGCACAGTGATCTTTTGGCCGTCGCTGAGCTTTTGTGCCAGATTGAGCTGCGAGAGGTCGGCCTCGGCAGTGGCGCCTGCAGCCCGTACAGCATCATCGACACGTGCGTCAGCTGGCAGCGTGAAGACGCCGGGCGCGTTGACAGCGCCGGTAACGTGGACGACGACCTCGGTGGCGTTCTCAGCCGCGGCCGAAGCATCTGTGGCGGCACCATCCTGCGGCGCGGCAGTCTCTTCTTTGACGAGCGTCAGGCCTTCACCCTGAGCGCGCCAGTCATGGTAGGCGTTGCCGCCGCAGAAAGCGAGCACAAGGGCGACGAGCAGCGTGATCCCCAGCGTTTTCCAGCTGAGATGGCTCTCGGCCCATTCGCGCAGGCGGCTAAAAAGCTCTTGCATGGAGAAACCTCCCTTCATCGATCGATATGTTCAGTATAGCATGTGTGCAGTCCAGCCGGCAAATAAAAAGAGCACTGCGCTTCGCGCAGTGCTCTGTGTGGCAGAGGGATCATTCGAGACCGAGGTACGCTTTCAGGTCGTCGACGCCGAGACGGGCGAGGAGACGGTTGGTGCGTTCGCTGCCGTTTTTCTTTTCTTCAATATAGGTGTAGATCTTGTCAACGAGAGCGATGGCTTCTTCGTCCGAAAGACCGGTAGCGAGGGTGGTGCCGCTGGCTGGTTTGGAGCCGCCATTGCCGCCGACAGCAACGGTCCAGCCTTTAGCAGATGCGTAGACAGCGATGTCGCGTACCTGGGCCATGGAGCAGCAGCGTGGACAGGTGGCAACGCCAACCTTGATCTTGCCGGCGTTGTGTGCCTGACTGATCTTCACGATCTCGTCGGCGAGAGCGTGTCCTTCAAAGCCTGGCATTGCGAATTTGCAGTGGCCCTGGCCAGGGCAGACGATGATCTTGCCCTTTGGATTGCGGACGCGGTCGCCGAAAGTGGCCACGATCTCATCCCAGAGTGGGTTGACGTTTTCTTCCGGCACGTTGTAGAAGCTGATCTTTTTAGCGGTTGTAGCCATGATCTCGGTGACGTTGTATTTTTTGGCGAGCTCAGCGATGCTGATGAGGTCGTCCGGGCTCATGAAGCCATAGTCGAGATTGACACCGATGGAGTAGGTGCCGTCTTTGTGCAGGGTTGCGTGGGTCTTGAATTCCATGTGTTTCCTCCTGATCGATCTTTGTGTTTTCAACGTCCTTTATTATACGCCGCCAGCCGGGTCTTGAGAAGTCTTTTTGCAACAAATAAGCGTCTGCCGCGGGGCAGACGCGAAGTTTTATGCATCGAGGGTGAGATCCCCATCCTTGACCTTGCCGAGCTTACGCATCAGCTGGTTGAAGAGCGGCGCCAGGATGGCTGGCAGGATGAAGCAGATGAGTGCCATGCCGAGCCAGTCCATGCCAGTGATGGCGGCTTTGGCGCCGCTGGCGACATCGGCCACCCAGCCGGAATAAACGCCGATCGGTCCGACCATGCCGCAGGTGCCCATACCGGAGGAGACGGGCGTGCCGTTCATCTCAAGCTGAAAGACGCAGGTCGCCAGCGGACCGGTGATGGCGGAGGCGAGGGTCGGTGCGACCCAGATCCAGGGATTGCGCACGATGTTGCCCATCTGCAGCATCGATGTGCCAAGCCCCTGGCTGACGAGACCACCCCAGCGGTTTTCTTTGAAGCTCATGACGGCAAAACCGACCATTTGCGCGCAGCAGCCGGCCACTGCTGCCCCGCCGGCCAGGCCGGTCAGTGAGAGGGCCGCGCAGATGGCCGCTGAGGAGATCGGCAGTGTCAGCGCGATGCCAACGAGCACGGAGACGAGGATGCCCATCCAGAACGGCTGCAGTTCTGTAGCCCACATGATGAGGCTGCCGACCTTCATGGCAGCGGCGCCAAGGGCTGGCGCGATCAGGGCAGAAAAACCGACACCGGCGCCGATGGTGACCAGTGGTGTGACGAGGATGTCGATCTTTGTCTCCTTGCTCACGGCTTTGCCGATCTCTGCAGCAAGGATGGCGACAAACAACACTGCCAGCGGACCACCGGCCCCGCCCAGAGCGTTTGCGGAAAAGCCGACGGTGATCAGTGAGAAGAGCACCAGCGGCGGACAGCGCAGGGCATAGCCAATGGCCACTGCCATCGCCGGACCACTCATGGCGCTGGCCAGTCCGCCGACAGTATAATCGGTGCCGGAGATCGTGGCCACCGTTTCGGTCAGTGCCGCCACATGGAACTGGGTGCCGATGGTGTCAATGATCGTGCCCATGAGCAGCGAGCAGAACAGCCCCTGCGCCATCGCACCGAGGGCATCGATGCCGTAGCGCCGGAGCGAGATTTCAATATCTTTGCGTTTCAGGAACGCGCTTAACGTAGACAAAAAGTACATCTCCCTTATCGTTCATTTGTCAGGTGTCAAGACAGATGGCAATAAACAAATTGTAGCCGTGTGCGCGTCTTTTGTCAACAAAAAAACACGGCCAAAGCCGTGTAGAAATGAAAGATCAGCCTTCTTCGAAGATCTCCAGGCAGGCATTGCGCTGGCCGCAGCGGCTGCAGGTGAGGGTGCGTGTGCGCGGCGTATGAGGGGCGAAGAAGAATTCCCTGAAAGCAGGGCGGAAGACTGCGTCGCAGTCGGGGCAGACGTAGGAGACACGTCCATAATAATAGCGAACGAGAGCAAGGATACCGACTGGCAGGATCAGAACGCTTATGAGGAAGGGGCGCCAGATCTGACGTCGCCTGCCGAGGGCAAGCGTGCCGTAAAAGAGGACATCGAGCAGAGCACCGCCTGCGCAGAGGGTGCCAAGGGTGCGTGTGCGCGGTGTGACAGAACGGGTGGTCATGATCGTCAACTCCTTTGTTTGATCGTTATGATCATTATAGCATGGGTGGGACGTTGATAGATAAGCGGGTCTCTTATGGCAGGACCATCGCCAGGAGCAGGAGGGCAGCGAGAAAGCTGAGGTTCCAGAAAGTGAAGACTTTGAGGAAGGCACCTTTCTGCTCCGGGTAAGCTTTGCTGTAAAATTTGAAAGAGATGAGGCTCGCCAGTGATGCGATGAGGGTACCGAGGCCGCCAAGGTTGACAGCGGTGAGCAGGGTCTGAAAATCCTGCGTGAAGCCGGAGAGAAGGATCGCTGCCGGCACGTTGCTGATGATCTGGCTGGCGAGGATGCCCGAGGCGAGCTCGCGTCCGTTCATAAGGGTGACGAGGAGCGCACTCACGGCAGGAATGCGTTTGACATTGCCGATGAAGATAAAAAAGCAGAGAAAGGTCGCGAGTAATCCGTAATCGACCTGACGGTAAAGGCGGCGGTCGAGAAAAAAGACCGCCAGCGCCACGATCACGAGCACAGGTCCGTAGGGCAGCAGGCGAAAGACGACGAGCAGGCAGAGTGCAAGGAGAACGAGGTAGGGCGTCATACGCCAAAGGAGCACGCGCAGCGCTGTGGTCTCATCCATGAGCGGCAGACGGCGCGCCAGGTGTTCCTCACGCACCGTGCGCACCGATGCGATGAGCAGCACCAGCGCCAGTGCCGTGTAGGGCCAGATGGCCCAGGCAAAATCTGCAAAGGACATGCCAGAGATAGAGTAGAGGTAGAGGTTCTGTGGGTTGCCGATCGGTGTTGCCATGCTGCCAAGGTTGGCAGCGATGGTCTCGAGAACGATGAGCTTGAGCACGCGGGCTTCACGATCGATCATGCGGAAGATCAGGAGCGTGAAAGGCACGAAGGTAATGAGGGCAACATCGTTTGTGATGACCATGCTCGAGAAGAAGCAGAGCAGGATCATCACTGCGTCCAGCATCCGCAGGCTCGCTGCCTTGCGGATGAGGGTATGGCCCAGGATATCGAAGGCACCGAGGTGCTGCAGCCCGGAGACGATGATCATCAGAGAAAAGAGCAGCGCCAGTGTGCGGTAGTCCGGATAGCTGAGATAGTGCGCATCCGGGTGCACGACGATCATCGAGAGGAGCGCCAGCACAAAAGCGACACAGAGAACGGTCTCTTGTTTGAGAAAGCGGAGAAGGGTTTTCATTGAAAGTTCCTTTCTTAGGAGATCATACACCCACTCATTATAGCGCCAGCGGTGCCCCCAGGCAACGTTTGCAGGCGATTTCCTGCCCTTGCGGCGGCATGGGTGTGCCGCTATAATAGCTGTATGAAAGAGGTGAAGCGTATGAACGCAAAAGAACGCCGTCAGGCGATCCTGACGCGGCTGCGCGCGGCAGAGCAGGCCGTGAGCGCCTCCCGCCTGGCGGAAGAATTCTCTGTGAGCCGGCAGATCATCGTTGGCGACATCGCACTCCTGCGTGCCGCAGGGGAAGAGATCATGGCGACACCACACGGATACCTGATCGCGCGTGAACTCCAGGGCATTGTCTGTCAGATCGCCTGCCGCCATGAAGCGGCCGGGATGCAGGCGGAATTGAACGCCATCGTTGATCAGGGCTGCACTGTTGTCGATGTGATCGTCTCCCATCCCATCTATGGTCAGCTCGTTGGTGCTCTCAACCTTTCCAGCCGTTATGAAGTGGCAACCTTTGTCGAACGCTCTCAGCAGGAAGAGGCCCAGCCGATCTCCAGTCTGACCGATGGCATCCATCTCCATACCATTCGCTGCCCGGATGCGGATGCGGCCGAGCGGGTACGCGCGTCTCTGGCAGAGATGGGGATCCTTTTAGAGTGAGCCTGTGTACAGAACGAAAAAGAAAAGACAGGACTGGAGAAAATACAATTGCATTCGTCTGCGTGATGTGGTGTAATTAATCTGTAATCATTTACATTTATACAGATCATGCCCATGCGGCGTTGTGCGGCATGGGTCTACAGGGAGAGAAAGATCATGAATTTACGAAAGAAATGCATCGCACTGGCACTCGCCGCTGTGATGTTCCTGGCTGCAGGCTGCGGTCAGGGCAGCGACACCACCAGCGCGTCTGCAGAAAAAGAATCAGCGCCACAGGCGCTGGACCTTGTCGGCAGCTGGGAACAGCAGAATGGTGGCGACGATTACCACCTGGCAGGCTTCATCAAAGGGGATCTGATCGAGCTGCACTGGGTCTCCAGCTACGACCAGAATGGTTCTGTGTATTGGGCTGGGACTTATGAGGCGCCAAAGGACATGACGGAGCCATACACCTGGGAGTCTGAGCGTGATGACGCGATCATGCAGACATCTGCCTATGCATCTGTCGATGAGACGCGCACTTTCACCTATCAGGACGGCGTGCTCACACTGGAAGCGTCCGAGACCAGCTATGAAGTGCCTCTGGTCCCGGCAGAGAGTGATTTTACCTATCTGGCTTTTGAGGTGCCGGAACCGACTGAAGAAGAAAAGGCTGCGGCCGAAGCTGAGGCTGCTGCAGAAGCTTCCGCGGACAATGCCCAGGCAGCTGCCGATGAAGAGGTCGAGGATGTCAATCTGCAGGAGAGTGGTTACGCAGTGCAGTTCCTTGGCGGCGGCAAGTCCCTGGTCTATTACGCGGTCCAGCTGACCAATCCAAATGAATACAATGCCATCACTGATCCAGTGATCGAGATCACAGTGCGTGATGCCAGCGGCAAGCTCCTGACCAAACAGCACAAGACCCTGGCCGGCATTGCACCGGGTGACCGCCTGGAGATCGGCGATTCCATCAGTTGCCCACAGGGTGAGCCGGCAGAAGTAGAGATCACGGCGAAGAACACCGACTATGCTTTCACTGCTTACGAAGGCTCAGGGATCCATTCTACCAAGGATCTCAAGGTCAGCGACACTGCAGAAGAACGTGCCGACGGCAAGACTTCCTTCTCGGGTAAAGTGACCAACCGTGCTGAGACGGATCTGAACGGCGTTGCAGTGAGCATCGTTTATTCCAAGGACGGCAAGGCTGTTGGTGGGGTAACGACCAGCATCGGCAGCATCGCTGCCGGCCAGAGTGCCGACTTCAGTGTTGCTGATAACAGTGGCTTCAGCGATTACGATTCCTACGAAGTGCGCGTTTTCCAGGAAAGCTGAGGCAGCGGACAGATGTATGATGACGAGGCTTGAACAATGGTTCAGGCCTCGTTTTTTATTGACAGGATGCAAACTTTATGGTATGTTTTACAATAGATTGATACAGATATCATGGGTTTGAGAACTGTTATAGTATAGAAATGAAAGAGGTGTTGTTTCATGGTGACGGAACGTATCGAGAAGATCCGCCAGAACTATGTCAACGCCAAGCCTGCGATCTCCACGGAGCGGGCCTGGCTGTGGACCGAATCCCATAAACAAACGGAAGGCCTGCCTGTGTGCATCCGGCGCGCCCGGGCGTTTTATGACTGCTGTGACAAACTGACGGTGCACATCTTTGAAGGAGAGCTCATCGTCGGTGCTGTCGGCGAACATCGTAAGTGCGGCATCCTGACGCCGGAATTTTCCTGGCTCTGGGTCGATAAAGAGATGGATACCTTTTCCGACCGTCCGCAGGATCCGTATGAGATGACCGATGAACAGCGGGCATTCATGCGTGAACAGATCTTCCCGTACTGGAAGGACAAATCTCTCGAGGAAGCTTTCCTGGCGCGCGTGCCGGAAGAGACCAGGCACATCGGAGTGGACACCGGCGTGCTCGACAACGATTCAAAATGGCGTCAGGCGGTTGGCGAGATCACGCCGGATTATCAGGATGTGCTCTTTAAGAAAGGGTTTGGCGGGCTTATCCGCGAAGCGGAGGAACACATTGCCGCCCTTGATATGACTGATCCTGACGACGAAGAGAAACGCGATTTCTATGAATCTACGCTCTGGACGTCCCGCGGCATCATCCGCTACGCCAATCGCTATGCCGATGCGGCTGAACGCATGGCGATCACAGAGCCGGATCCAGCGCGTGCAGCCGAGCTGCGTCAGATCGCCGCCAATTGCCGTCGTGTGCCGGAACATCCGCCGCAGTCTTTTTATGAAGCGCTGCAGTTCATCTGGTTCGTACAGATCGGCGGCATTCTCTCCGAGAACCCGCTCTCGCTGAACCCCGGCCGCTTCGACCAGTACATGGACCCTTATTACGAAGCCGATCTTGCCAGGGGCGCGATCACACCGGATCAGGCTCAGGAACTCATCGAAGCCCTTTGGCTCAAGTATTCTGAGTGGGTCTGGACGATCTCATCCAATACTGCCGATTATTTCGCTGGCTACAATCAATTCCAGAACCTCACCGTCGGCGGCAAGAAGCGTGACGGATCTGATGGCACCAATCCGATCACCTATATGGCACTCAAAGCCACCGAAGAAGTCAAGACCCATCAGCCAGGGCTTTCTGTGCGTGTACAGGCCGACTGTCCGAAGGAATTCATCGATGCCGTCTGCCATCTTGTTGCGCAGGGCACAGGTTTTCCGGCTATCCACAGCGACGCTGTGGGCTATCAGATGCTCCTGAATGCGGGCTATGAGCCGGACGATGCCCGCGACTGGAACAACTGCGGCTGCGTTGTGCCGCATTTCCGCAAGACCGGTGAATGGACGGCCGCTGTCAATATGAACTTTGGCTCAGCGCTGGAATATGCCCTCAACGAAGGACGCTCGCTGATGACCGGTGAGAAGATGGGCCTCGACGAGCGCCCAGCCAGTGAGATGACGAGCTTTGAAGCGGTCAAATCGGCGTTCTATAAGCAGTTTGACAACCTTTGCCGTCATTCCATCATCCTTACCATTGAAGCGCAGCGCCTGCACAGGGAAATGGTGCCGCGCCCATTCCTCTCCTCCTGCATCGAGCATTGCATGGAGAGCGGCAGGGACCTCTCGCAGGGCGGGGCAAAATACAATGTTGGTCCGGTCATCACTGGCATTGGCCTGGCTGTCGTCGCCAATTCCCTGGCAGCTGTGAAGAAACTTGTCTTCGAAGACAAGGTCTGCGACATGGCGACGCTTGCTCAAGCCCTTCAGGCCAATTGGGAAGGCTACGAAGAGTTGCGGGAAAAAGCAAAAGCCTGCCCGAAATACGGCAACGATGACCGCTATGTCGATGACATCGCCATCGAGATCGCCAACCATTATTATCATGAGATCCATCAGTACAAAGACATTTTCGGCTCACCGTTCAATACTGCCTTTATGGGCATCTCCAACTACATTCCGATGGGGCGTGTGCTCGGCGCTACGCCTTGCGGACGCAAGAACGGTGAACCTTCCAGCGAAGGGGTCTCGCCATTTGTCGGCACTGACACCTCGACGCCATTGGCGGCGATGCGCTCAGCGGCCAAGCTCAACCAGGAGATCCACAGCGGCGGCACGCTCCTGAACCTGCGTCTTGACCACAACCTTGTGGCGAGCAAGCGCGGTCAGGCCAATCTTGGCGCGATGATCCAGACGTTATTTTCTCTTGGTGCCTTCCATGTGCAGTTCAACTGCATCTCTTCCGAGGTTCTGCGCGATGCACAGCGCCATCCGGAAAATTACAAAGACCTGCTTGTGCGCGTTGCAGGGTATTCGACCCAGTTCGTCAATCTTTCCAGGTCCATGCAGGATGCGATCATTGCCCGCACCGAGCATGCCAGTTTCTGAGCACAGAGGGGGTGAGGCACATGGGTGGTTACATTATGCAGCTGCAGCATTTCTCAGTCAATGATGGGGAAGGCATCCGCACCATTGTTTTCATGGCAGGCTGTCCGCTGCGCTGTGCCTGGTGTGCCAATCCTGAAGGCCAGACGCGCCGCAATGCTCTCACACACTGGGCCGAGACGGAGGACATTCTCGATGAGCTCCGGCATCAGGCGATCTTTTTCCGCCACAGCGGCGGCGGCGTCACTTTCTCCGGCGGCGAGGCTACGGCACAGCTGGGTTTTCTCACAGAGATGGTGGACGCACTCTATGATGAAGGTTTTTCCCTTGCCATTGAGACCTGCGGTTATTTCGATTATGAGATGGTCGCACCGGTCCTGCGCAAGATGGATACGGTCTTTATCGATATCAAACACATCGATGCGGCAGCACATGCGCGCTTTACCGGTGTGGACAACGCGATGATCCTGAAGAACATTTGCCGCGCCAGCGCAGAAGGGCTGCCGCTGGTCGTGCGCATCCCGACGATCGTTGGGGTGAACGCTGATGATGCGACGATGACACAGGTCTTTGACTTCTTCGAGACCCATCAGCTGCGCGCAAAGCTGGAATTTCTGCCTTATCACCGTTACGGTGAGGCGAAATATGAAAAACTTGGGCTGGCACTGCCGGATCCGCGCTTTAACACACCGGGCCAGGAAGCGCTCGATCATTGGAGTGCCATGGCACGTGCACGCGGGATCGACGTGGTGAGTTATAAATAAAAGCCCTCGCAAGAGAAAGGATGGATCGTAATGGAAGCAGATACCCTGCTCTTTTTCGCAAAGCATGATGCGGATTTGCCGATCTATGAGGCTTTTGAGACGCGCCTTCTGGGCGAGATCGCGGGGGTGCGTGTCAAAGTGCAGAAGACGCAGATCTCGTTTTACAACAAGCATCAGTTCGCCTGCGTCTCTTTCCTGAGGGTGCGCAGGAAGGCGGAGCTCCCAGACCCCTATCTGGTCGTGACATTTGGTCTGGCACACGAGGTGTGTTCACCGCGTATCGCCGTGGCCACGGAGCCTTACCCGAACCGCTGGACCCACCATGTGATCCTTGCGGAGCCGGCGGATGTTGACGATGAACTGATGGCGTGGATCCGTGAAGCAGCCGATTTTGCTGCGATGAAATAAAAAGCCGTTCGGACGCTG
>CAUDRX010000012.1 GCA_958451915.1 uncultured Peptococcaceae bacterium | reverse complement strand
TTCGTCCAATACGACCGCATGGCTCAGATGGCATTCCATGACCAGATATCTCATGCAAGATGCCCTCCCTTCTCATTCAGCACATGATTGAGATGACCGCGGATGATCTCGTAACCATTTGTGAGGATCAGAAGCATCGCCAGAATATATTTGCGATGCCTTTCCAGCGTTTTGCGCTCCACACCGGTACCGCGCACCAGCGCAGCCAGCGGTAACTTCTTCGTGCGCAAGAGCTCATCAAGCAGCACCTCGTTGTCTCTGGCATAACGCACGACCACGCCGCAGGCTTCCAGCGTGCGGGCCTGTTTCGGTGAATGCGCCGCAACATCGCTGAAACTCACACCAAAATCTGCCATCACTGCTGCAAGTTCAGCGATCTCCTGCCGGGTCGCCTGTCGGCTGACAGACTCTTCGAAAGGATCCCGTTCATCTGCCAGCTGCTCACGGAGCGGCTGCGCCTCTTCATCCGCTGCAGTATCGAGAGAGATCTGTCCCTGGTGCCGCGCTTCCTTGCGCTGCCAATCGATGATGCGGCTGCGAATGCGCAGCGCCGCATAGCTCAGAAAGGCACCGCGGCTCTTGTCGTAGCCTAAGATCGCCTCATGGAATGCCATCATGGCGATGCTCAGTGCATCGTCCTGATCCGTACAGAACCTGGACAGGCACTTGCTCGCCTCGGAGCGGATGAATGGCATATAGTCCCTGAGCAGCGCTTCTGCACGCTCAACATCTTCTTTCGCCGCATAGACCACGCTGACGATCTGATGCTCTTCTGACACGGCTCATGCCTCCTCACTGATAGGATACGCAGACATCTGCCATAGACCGGGGTCGAAGGAGAAACAAGGCAAATATCTTGTTTGCATTATACAAAATCGTGTTCGATGACGAAAGCAAGGTTTTGTGAAAGTTGTGTTAAATCATTGTAAACCCCGTTCCGCAAAAAAAGATCCCTCTCGCCATACAACGAGAGGGATGCACCATTCAGCCCAAAATCTTTTTCAGATCTTTCTCCGGAGTAGTGATCGGAGAGATATTGTAATGCTCTACGAGATAATGGAGCACATTTGGAGAAACGAATGCCGGCAGTGTTGGTCCAAGAAAAATATTTTTGATGCCCAGGTGGAGCAGGGTCAGCAAAATACAGACAGCTTTCTGCTCATACCAGGAAAGGACCATCGAGAGCGGCAGATCGCCTATGCCGCAGCCGAACGCATCTGCCAGAGCAATGGCAACCTGGATGGCACTGTAGGCATCGTTGCACTGTCCCATGTCCATGAGTCGCGGCAGACCACCGATGGTACCAAGGTCGAGGTCATTGAAGCGATATTTGCCACAGGCAAGGGTGAGCACGACACTGTCGGCCGGTGTCTGTTTGACAAGATCAGTGTAATAGCTGCGGCCCGGACGTGCGCCATCACATCCGGCGACAAGGAAGAAACGGCTGATCTGCCCCGATCTCACAGCTTCCACGACCTGATCGGCAACAGAGAGCACCGCATGACGGCCAAAGCCAGTCATCACATGGTCACCGCCATTGATACCGGTAAAATGCTGATCTTCCGTGTAGCCGCCGAGGGCGAGCGCCTTCTCGATGACCGGTGTGAAATCCTTGTCATCGCCGATATGCACAACATCTGGATAAGAGACGACTTCTGTCGTGAAAACACGGTCCCCATAGCTTTCCCGCGTTGGCATCAGACAGTTGGTCGTGTAAAGGATCGGCGCCGGAATGCCGTCGAACTCTTTCTGCTGATTCTGCCATGCGGTACCGAAGTTACCCTTGAGCTGCGGATATTTCCTGAGTGCCGGATAGGCATGGGCTGGCAGCATCTCCCCGTGGGTATAGATATTGATACCTTTATCTTTGGTCTGTTCAAGGAGCGCTTTAAGGTCGCAGAGATCATGGCCTGTGACAACGATGAACGGTCCTTTCTCAACAGTCAGGGTGACTTCTGTCGGTTCCGGATGACCGAAAGTCTCGGTATTTGCCTGATCGAGCAGCGCCATGGCGTCAAGGTTGACTTCGCCGACTTCGAGCACGATCGGCAGGAGTTCATCCATGCCAGGACTGTCATCGCCGACAGCGGCCAGTGCTTTATAGAAAAAGCGCTGCACATTCGCATCGCTGTAGCCGAGGACATGCGCATGGTAAACGTACGCTGCCATACCTTTGATGCCAAAGAGGATCAGCGACTTCAGAGAACGGATGTCCTCATCCCCCTTCCAGAGGGCAGCCAGTCCGTAATCGGGCACATCGGCACCGCCGAGGGCTGCTTTTTCAACTTCAATGCGGTCTTTGAGGGCATTGATGGTGGCATCGTTAAAGTTAACATTGGTGATGGTGGTAAAGAGACCGTCCAGCACAAGCTGATCGGTCACTTGGGTAATAGCATCAGGGTTAGCCAGGGCGGCACGGGCGAGGCCTATGAGAGCGCCGGTCAGGCTGTCCTGAAGATCGGCAGTCCGGGCTTTCTTTCCGCAGACACCGGCGCCGCCAGTACACCCTTTGCCGCCTGCAGTCTGTTCACATTGAAAACAAAACATGGTCATTGTCCTTTCTATTTGCCAGAAAATATCAGCGGTCGAGGATACGTCCGTCAGACGCGATCGTCACGACCTGCCAGGGGATCATCTTGCCGCTGGCGATCAATGCCTGCCTGACAGCATTCTCGATGCCGCCGCAGCAAGGCACCTCCATGCGGGCGACAGTGATGGCACGAATGTCATTCAGCGCAATGATCTGTGCGAGTTTCTCACTGTAATCAACGCTGTCGAGTTTTGGGCAGCCGATGAGCGTGATGTGACCGCGGATGAAGTCCGCATGGAAATTGCCATAGGCATAAGCCGTACAATCGGCTGCGATCAGCAGCCGGGCCCCGTCAAAATACGGCGCCTGCACCGGCACAAGCTTGATCTGGACCGGCCATTGGCGAAGCTGGCTCACGCACCCCTGCGGTTCGGCAGGTGCCGCTTGCGGGTTCAGCGTTTTCGCGGCTTCGCCCGGACAGCCACAGGCCAGTGGCTCTGCTGCCGCCTTCGCGGCCTGCGCAGCTTTGACAGCCGCTTCGTCATAAGCAGGGGCTTCGCGTTCTTCAAAAGTAATGGCGCCAACCGGGCAGTTTGGCAGACAGTCGCCAAGACCATCGCAATAATTCTCACGCGTGAGCACCGCCTTGCCATTGATCATATCGATGGCGCCTTCATGGCAGGCCCTGGCACAGGCGCCGCAGCCATTACATTTTTCTTCATCGATCCTGATGATACGTCTGATCATTCATATTCCTCCTCAGATCTTTCATCCTTGTACCTCTTGATTTACTGGCTTCAGTATACTACCATGAAGCCAGCAAATCTGTTGTATTTCCAACGAGAAAGGGATCATCATGAAAAAAGAATACCTCTCCCTGCTCCAGCAGACTGCCCTTTTCCAGGGTGTCCAGACCAGCGATCTGTCTGCCATGCTGGGCTGTCTGGCGGCGCAGACGCGCACCTATGCCAAAGGCGAGACCGTCTTCTGCCAGGGTGCCGAACTCTCACAGATCGCCGTCGTTCTCGAAGGGAAGCTCCACATCCAAAGCGACGATTACTGGGGCAATCACACCATCGTCGATGTGCTCACGCCCGGTGACCTCTTCGGTGAAGCCTATATCACGCCTGCAAGCGGACCACTGACCATCGACATTGTTGCCATGAGCAGCAGCGTCGTCGCTTTTTTTGAAGCGCGCAAAGTGCTCACCGTCTGTTCTAATGCCTGCCCCTTCCACAGCCTTGTCGTACGGAACCTTTTTTATGTGCTCGCTGACAAGAACCGCATTCTCATGCAAAAGCTCGGCCATCTCGCCAAGCGCACGACCCGCGCAAAACTCACCAGCTACCTCACAGCCGAGAGTGTGCGCGCCGCCAGCGCCAGTTTCACCATCCCTTTCAACCGCCAGCAGCTTGCTGATTACCTCTCTGTCGATCGCAGCGCCATGAGCGCTGAGCTCTCAAAGATGCGTGACGAAGGCCTGCTCGACTTCGAGCGTGACCATTTCACTCTCTATCATTGATCCCGCGAAAGGAGTCCATCCATGATCAACCATTTTTGCAAACGCCCGCTCTAGGACGTCACTAAGACCCTCGCTGATGTCGCTCAGGGACGCAGACCTGCTGACACCGTCATCCGCGGCGGCAGGCTCATCAATGTTTGCACCGCTGAGATCCTCGACGGTCTCGACATCGCCATCGCAGAAGGCCGCATCGCCCTCGTCGGCGACGCCAGCGCCTGCATCGGTGAAACGACCGAAGTCATCGACGCCAGCGGGCTGTATGTCTCCCCTGGTTTCCTCGACGGTCATATCCATATCGAATCCTCTATGCTCTCGGTCGGCGAATACGCCAAAGCTGTCGTCCCACATGGCACGATCGGTATTTATCCCGATCCTCACGAGATCTGCAATGTCCTCGGCCTTGATGGCGTAAAGTGCATGATCGAAGACAGCAAGCGTACACCACTCAAGTGCATGTTCGTGACCCCGTCCTGCGTGCCGGCTGTGCCTGGTTTTGAAGACACCGGCAGCTTCATCGGACCGGAAGACGTCACCCGCACCATGCAGTGGGATGAGATCGTCGGTCTTGGCGAAATGATGAACTTCCCAGGCATTCTTGCTTCCGATGACCACGCGCACGGCATCGTTGACGCCACCCTCGCCGCTGACAAAGTTGTCACCGGCCACTATTCCCTGCCTGAGACCGAAGCCGGCCTCAACGCCTACGTCGCCAGCGGCGTGCGCTGCTGTCACGAATCCACGCGTCCGGAAGACATCATTGCCAAGATGCGCCTTGGCATGTACGCCCAGCTGCGCATGGGCAGCGCCTGGCAAGACCTGCCGGTGATCGCCAGAGCGCTCACAGAGAACAAGATCGGCGGACGTTTTGCTTGCCTCGTCTCTGACGACACCCATCCAAACACGCTTGTCAGCAAGGGCCACATGGACTACATCCTCCGCGTTGCCGTAGAGAACGGCATCGATCCTGTCACCGCCATCCGCATGGCCACCATCAACACCGCCCAGTGTTACCGTATGGATCAGGATCTCGGCGCCATCGCCCCGGGCAAATGCGCAGACGTCGTCTTCCTCAAAGACCTGGAAACCTTCGCGGTCACCCGCACCATCATCGACGGGGAAACCGTCGCCATCGACGGCAGGATGGTGCGTGACCCTGCCCCATACACCTATCCGGATTGGGCCCGTCACAGTGTCCACCTCAAAGATGCCGTGACCGCTGATACCTTCAGGATCCCCGCACCAGAAGGACGCGACCATATCACCATCCGTGCCATCGAAGTCATCCCGGCCCGCGTCGGCGACATCGAACGCTTTGTCACGCTCGGCGTGACAGACGGCCATCTCGAAAGTGACACCACTCAGGATGTGCTCAAGACCGTCGTCCTTGAGCGCCATCACGAGACCGGTACCAGGGGCTGCGGCTTCGTCAAAGGTTTTGGGATCAAGCGCGGTGCCATGGCTTCCACTGTCGCCCACGATGCCCACAATCTCCTCGTCGTCGGCACCAACGATGAAGACATGGCCCTCGCCGCCAATACCCTCATCCAATGCGGCGGCGGCATGGTCGCTGTCCAGGATGGAAAAGTCCTCGGTCTCGCTGAGCTGCCGATCGCCGGCCTCATGAACGATCGCTCCGCCGAAGAAATGGCGCACGACGTCGCCATCCTCGAAGACGCCTGGCAGACCATCGGCTGCAGTATGCCATCACCATTCATGACCATGGCTCTGATCCCGCTCGCCTGCCTGCCGGATCTCCGCCTCACCAACCGCGGTCTCGTCGATTGCCGCACCTTCTCCTTCGTGCCATTGGTCACCGAATAGATCAAAAAAAGATGCCGCGGACAAATCCTGAGGCATCTTTTTTCTTTTTTACAACCATTTTTTATGTTTAAAGTACCAAAAGAGCGCAGCGACGATGATGATGCTGAACGCGATCACAGCTGGATAGCCGTAACGCCAGTGAAGCTCGGGCATATTGACAAAGTTCATACCATACCAGCCAACGAGGAGCGTCAGCGGCAGAAAGATGGCGGTAACAATGGTGAAGACCTTCATAAGATCGTTCTGCTGGATCGAGAGCTGAGCCTGATAGGTGTCCTGCATCTGACTAACGATGGCCTGGAGGTTTTCAACCTTATTGTCATACCGATCGGTGCGGGAATCGAGAATGCTGAGGCGATCGAGGATCTTCTGCGAAAAAAAGGACGCATCATCGAGCAGGATGTCATCAAAAACAATATTGATCTGCTCATAATAACGCTTGAGCCGCACAAGTTCGCGTCGGTGGGCAACAATGGCATCCTGCACATGTGCGATGTCACCGGCAAGGATGGCGTCCATTGTGGCGTCAAGCTGGTCTTCGATGGATTCGAGATAGTCCATATCACCGCGAAAAAGCTGGATAAAGAAACGGTACAATGCCTGATCACTGGTAAGCGCTGGATAAGCTGCATCGATCTGTCCGACAGCCTCGGCGCAGTAGCGGTAAGCACCGGCGTCATCGCAGATATAGAATAAATGTTCATGATCGATATAGATGAGGACGCGGAAGAACTCGGTCGCCGCGCTCGTGATATCGTACCAGTCAAAGGAGAGCAGAGCGAAGCCGCCGAAGTTGCTGAAACCTTCAAGCTGGGCTTCACGGATGAGGTGCATCGCCTCAGATTTGATGACATCACTGTGCGCACTGAGATCCTGGCGCATGATGACTTGCTGCATGAGACGCCTCCTCACTCGGCCCGGAAGGTGCGGATGATCTGCTCCGCACAGGCTATGCCGTCGATGGCAGAACTGACGATACCGCCGGCATAGCCGGCCCCTTCGCCGATCGGATAGAGCCCGCGCACGTTCACACTCTCACGCGTGGCCTTGTCCCGCAGCAGGCGCACTGGTGAAGAAGAACGGGTCTCTGCACCGGTGAGCACGGCATCTGCCTGATCGAAACCATGCAGACGTCCCGCCATACCGCCGATAGCGGCGCGCAGACTCTGCGTGATATCATGCGGATAAAGCCTGGAGAGATCGCGCAGCACATAGCCTGGCCGCACACTTGGCGCTACACTGCCAAGCACAGTCGTGGCTTCACCTCGGAGAAAATCCCCTACGGTCTGCACCGGCGCCGCATATCCCCCGCCGCCGAGCCTGTAGCACGCCTCTTCAATACGTTCCTGAAAAGCGATGCCATCGAGCACGCCGCTGCCAAAATCCTGCGGCCCAACGTTCACGAGCAGCGCACTGTTGGCGTTCGCAAGGTCACGCGCGTGGTAACTCATACCGTTGACGACGAGACGCCTGGCTTCGCTGGCCGCCGCCACAACTTGTCCGCCCGGACACATGCAGAAAGTATAACAGCCGCGGTCGCGCACGTCGTCGTGCCAGGTCAGCTGATAACTGGCTGCGCCAAGCCGTGGATGGCCGGCATACTGCCGATACTGCACGCGATCGATGAGTGCCTGAGGATGCTCGATGCGCAGCCCCACAGCGAAAGGCTTCACTTCCATCGCCACCTCCTGCGCACAAAGCGTGCGGAAGAGCGGCCGGCTGCTGTGCCCCAATGCGAGCAGCACAACGTTACTATAGAAAGCACCGGCGTTTGTTTCCACACCGCGCACGGCACCATCCGCCATGAACAGGCGCTCTACGGTCACTCCGAAGCGCACCTCTCCGCCCCAGCGGATGATCTGCTCACGCATGGAGACGATGACACCTTTCAGAAGATCGGTGCCGATATGCGGCCTGGCCTGATAGGTGATCTCTTCCGGCGCACCATGAGCAGCAAAGATGGCATTGACCCTGTGCCCGAGAGGGTTTTTGCTGCGGCTCGTGAGCTTGCCATCGGAAAAGGTACCGGCGCCGCCTTCTCCGAACTGCACATTGCTCGAGAGATCAAGGGTCCCATCCTGCCAAAAGCGGTCCACCTGCACCGTGCGTTCCGGCACCGCCCGCCCCTGCTCAAGGAGCAGCGGCGCATAACCGTGCTCTGCCAGCGTATAGGCAGCAA
The DNA here is from genome assembly GCA_958451915.1 of uncultured Peptococcaceae bacterium. GTDB lineage: Bacteria > Bacillota > Peptococcia > Peptococcales > Peptococcaceae > UMGS1590. The sequence goes on along the minus strand of CAUDRX010000012.1, from coordinate 15,900 downwards.
ACAATCCCGCCGGCCCGGCGCCGACAATGATCGGCCGCCCTTCAAGCCGCGCCTCACCTGGAACCAATGGCACGGGTGGCGTTTCCTCCCCCTGAATGGTGATGTTGCGATCCTTGCGCAAGGCACGCGCCTGCTTATCCGAGAGCGTCGCCGTCACAGCCACCTGATAGCTGAAGCGCGGCATCTCGCGGCGGCGGGCGTCAAGCGATTCTTTGAGGATCTTATAGGAAAAAACATCATCACGGAGCCGCAGGCGGTCGGCGATCTTGCTGCGCAGAGCAGAAAGCGGCTCGTCGATGTCGAGATGGAGTTGGTTGATGATGATCATAGATTCTTCCCTCCTTGCCCCCATTGTAGCGGAGAAAGGGCGCGCACGTCAATGAATGGGTGCAGACTCTGCGCCGTTGTGTTATACTATGGATATATCCTTGAAAGGGGAAACATCGAATGGACAACATCATTAAAAATAAAGACACACGCTTCCTTCCTATCCTTCTTGGTACCGACGCAAACTGCTATGGTATGGCACGCAATTTCCACCAGGCCTATGGCATCAGATCATTGGCGCTCGGCAAGATCCCACTCCTGGAAACCCGCCACTCGAAGATCGTGCAGGTACACACACAGCCGGATTTTGACCAGGACGAAACATTTCTCTCCGTGCTTGACGATGTCGCCAATACCTATGGCCCCCTCTATGAGCATCTCATCCTCATTGCCTGCGGCGACCGTTACACCGAATTGCTCTGCACACACAGGGAAGCCCTCTCCGGCCGCTTCATCGTGCCATACATCGATCTCGCCCTGAAAAACAAGCTGGAAAACAAAGAAGACTTTTATAATATCTGTGAAGAATATGGCCTCGATTATCCAGCCACTGTCTATCTTTACAAAGACAGTCAGCCGCCGTTTGAGCTGCCGTTTGATTATCCGATCGCCGTCAAAGCCAGCGATTCGATCGAATACGTCGATCTCGACTTCCCGGGCAAGAAAAAATCCTACAAAGCAAACAGCCCATCAGAGCTGGAAGAGATCTTCCACGACATTTACGGCGCCGGTTACACCGGCACTCTCATCGTTCAGGACTTCATCCCTGGTGACGATGCCGCCATGTACGTGCTCAACTCCTATTCTGATGTGAACGGAAAAGTACAGGCCATGTGCCTCGGTCACTGCGTCCTCGAAGACTATACCCCTTCCGGTATTGGCAACTACAACGCCATCATCCAGGAAGGCAAGCAGGAAGTCTATGACAAATATCAGGCCTTCCTCGAAGCCATCGGCTTTGTCGGTTTCTCCAATTTTGACATCAAATATGACGAGCGCGACGGCCGCTACAAAGTTTTTGAGATCAATATCCGTCAGGGCCGCTCCAGTTTCTTCACCACCGTCAGCGGATGCAACATGGTCGAATACCTCGTGCGCGACCGTATTGAGAACAAACATACCGCTGAAGTCCACTACCATAACGCCCCAGCCCTCTGGCTCCACGTTCCGACCCGTCTCGTGCTCGAATATGCGCCGGAACGCACCTTGCCGCAGATCCGCCGTCTCATGAACGAAAAAAAGAGCGACTGCACCCTGCTCTACGACAAGGATATGACCTTCTATCGCCGTATCATGATCAACCGCTTCTACCATCAGCAGTGGCAGCGTTATAAAAACTGGTTCAATAAACGCTCTATCAACGACTGAATCAACCAGAAAGGAGAACCCCCTATGAAAACCATCCCAGAAATCATGATCAAAAACCCGGTCACTATCGCTGACAACGCCACCGTGCAGGATGCCATCGATATGTTCGCTTATTATCGCATCGGCTGTCTGCCTGTCGTCGATCCTTCCGGCGTGCTCGTCTCCTTCCTCAGCGACGGCGACATCATCAAATTCCTGGCGCGCCGCACCAAGCAGCAGGACCGCATTCCACAGATCTTCCATGCCACCATCTTCGAGCCAAACGAAGGTTACTACGAACGCGACGAGGAGATCATCAAAGAGATCCAGGACCTCTCCGTGATGTACTGCGCCACCAAAAAAGTCCAATTCGCCTACGACGATGACAACCTTGCCGAGATCGCCGCGCTCATGGATGACCGTCGGCTCAAGCATGTGCCAGTTGTCGAACGTGACTCAAACAAGCTCATCGGCCTGCTCGCCCGCCGCGACATCATCCTCGCCTTCTTTGATCACGTCTCCCAAAACGCTGAATGATCCACGACCGCTCGACCGGCAACGCTCTCACAGCGCTGCCGGTCTTTTGCATGAAGGAGGACAGCAATGCGATTCATCCCACTCTCAGCAGATGATCCTGCGCAGATCCTGCGCATGTCCCGGCTCGCCACGACGATCGTCAAAGACTACTTCGATCCGCTCATTGGCGCCGCACAAAACGACTACATGATCGCCCGTTTCCAGACCCCCGACGCCATCGCCGCCCAGCTCGCCAACGGCTATGAATACTTCTTCGTCAGCGATGAAGCCGGCTGCATCCTCGGGTTTCTCGCCTATGTCCGCGAGCCAGAGCGTCTCTATCTCAGCAAGTTCTATCTGCAAAAAGATCAGCGCGGTCACGGCTATTCCCGCACCATGCGCGACTTCGTCATCCAGGCCGCTGTAAACGCCGGCCTCTCACATATCGAACTCAACGTCTACAAGCATAACGATGCAACGCTCGCCGCCTATGAAGCCCTCGGCTTCACCCGCTTGCGCGCTGAAGCCAATGACATCGGCAATGGCTTCGTCATGGACGACTATGTCTACGGCCTTACCGTTGGTTGATCTTTCCACACAAAAAAGACGTCAGAACGAACGATCGTTCTGACGTCTTTTTTTATCCGCTGACTTCTGTGGTCTCGGTCTCAATGGTGCTGCTATCGCGCTCGTAGGCTTCGCCGTAAAGGGTCACCGCATCGTGCACAGCCTGATAGTACTGATCTCCATTGCCTGTGGCATGCATGGTTACAACGATATAGTTCGGATACCCTTCCTTCTCAGCGATGGTCGCCAGACAATTGCCGGCAGATTGGGTGTAGCCAGTCTTGCCGCCAATGATCTCGTAACCGGAAGTATCAAAATATCGCTGGAAATTAGCCAGGTCCTCATCCATCGTATGAGAAAAGGTGAGCCCTTCAGGATGGCTGTCACTGACCGTGGTGGTATACTCGCGTGTCGTGAAGACTTCGCGGAAAGCGGAATTGCCAAGAGCACCTTTGACCAGACGCGACATATCGCGGCAGGTCGAAACCTGCTCCCTGGCATCGAGACCAGTCGGATTGACGAAGACTGTGCTGTCGAGTCCGAGATCAGCCGCCTCCTCATTCATCAGATCGACAAAGCTGTCGATGTTGCCGCTGGTCGCCAAAGCCAGCGCATTTGCCGCATCGCCGCCAGAGGCGAGCAGCGTCGCATAGAGCAGATCGCGAAGGGTCACGGTCTCGCCTTCCTGCAGGCCGCTCTGAGAAGCCGCGCCTTCTTCCAGTCCTTCGAAGGCTTCTTCTGGCATCTGCAGCGTCCGGTCAAGGTCATCATTATTGCGGATGGCCACATAGACCGTCATCATCTTCACCAGAGATGCCGGTGCGCGCTGGGTATCAGCATCTTTTTCATAGAGCACATCGCCGTTATCGGCATTGATGAGGATGGCAGAATCGCTGTTGATATTGGCGTCAAATCCTGCTTTGTCGGCATCACTCACCAACGGCGCGGACACCGACTGCGCGACCTGCGTCGTCTCTGTTTGTTTATCAGTGACGCTGCCAAAAACAGTCACCGCCAGCACAATGCAGGCGAATACGATCACAAGGAGCACGATGATGCGCCCCCAGCGTGGACGCCAGCGTTGTTTCCTGCGGCGGCCCGGCGGACGGGTGCCGCTGTTTGCTGGTCTTTTCTGCGACGCGCCGGCAGCGGACCGATTTTGCGGGGCCTTACTTACAGACGGCCGCCTGGCCGGATCCGCCGACCGCCGATCTGTGGAAGCCGTGCGCGCATGCTGTGAAGATGAAGGCCGGCTTGCAGACGGCGGACGTTTCGCCGCCTCAGCACCGTCGCGTCGTGCCGCACGATTGCCGGACGCTGCGCGGCGCGGTGGGTTCTTTCTCTCGTTCATGGCTCACGCTTCCCCTTTCGGTCGGTGTGTCTTACATGCGGCGTTCTGCGATCTCTTCTTTCAGGTTTTGGCGGAATACAGCGAAATCTTCGACACCTTCATCACCGTTCTTGTAAGAACGCAGAGATACGGTGCCATTTTCGGCTTCTTTACCGCCGACGACGAGCATATATGGGACCTTCCGGACAGTGGCTTCACGGATCTTGTAACCCATCTTTTCACTGCGATGGTCCACTTCAACACGCACGCCATCTGCTCTGAGCTGAGCAGCGAGTTCATCGGCATAAGCTGCATTGTCGGAAGTGATCGGGATGATCATCGTCTGTACAGGAGACATCCAGGTTGGGAAGGCGCCGCCGAAATGTTCGGTGAGGATCCCGATGAAACGCTCGATGCTGCCGAAAACGGTACGGTGTACCATGACAGGACGGTGTTTTTCGCCGTCTTCACCAATATAGCTCATGTCAAACTTCTCAGGCATCTGGAAGTCAAGCTGGATCGTCCCGCACTGCCAGGTACGGCCCAGGCAGTCTTTAAGGTGGAAGTCGATCTTAGGACCATAGAAGGCACCGTCGCCAGGGTTGACAATATAATCCTTGCCGACCGTCTGGAGCGCTGTGCGCAGGCCTTCGGTGGCTTTTTCCCAGAGTTCGTCAGAACCCATCGAATCTTCCGGACGGGTAGAGAGTTCGACATGGTATTCAAACCCGAACTTGCTGTAGACGCGGTCCACCAGCTTCATGACACCGACAACCTCGTCGATGATCTGATCTTCACGCATGAAGATATGTGCATCGTCCTGAGTAAAAGCACGCACGCGCATGAGACCATGGAGGGCGCCGGAAAGCTCGTGACGATGCACGAGACCCAGTTCAGCCCAGCGCAGCGGCAGTTCACGATAGCTGTGCAGACTCTCGTTGTAGAGCAGAATGCCGCCCGGACAGTTCATCGGTTTGATGGCAAATGGCTGCTCGTCGATCTCAGTGAAGTACATGTTTTCTTAGAAATGGTCCCAATGACCGGAACGTTCCCACAGCGCACGGTTCATGATCAGCGGCGTGCGGATCTCACTGTAGCCTGCCTTTTCATGTTCTTCACGCCAGAACTTCTCAAGCTCATTGCGCAGGATCATCCCTTTTGGATGGAAGATCGGGAAGCCTGGTGCTTCTTCCACGAAGGAGAAAAGATCCAGCTCGCGGCCCAGCTTGCGATGGTCACGGCGTTTTGCTTCTTCCAGGAGATGCAGGTATTCGTCCAGTGCTTCCTGCTTAGGGAAACTCGTACCATAGATACGCTGGAGCATCTTGTTCTTTTCATCGCCGCGCCAGTAAGCCCCTGCAATGCTCTGCAGCTTAAAGGCCTTGATCATGCTGGTCTTTGGCAGATGAGGACCGGCGCAAAGATCAACATAGTCGCCGTCTGTATAGAGGCTGATCGTCTCATCTTCCGGCAGATCTTCGATGAGTTCGACCTTGTAAGACTCGCCGCGGTCTGCAAATAATTTCAACGCTTCTTCGCGTGGCAGCTCGCTGCGCACGAAAGCCGCACCCTGCTTGACGATCTTTTTCATTTCCTTTTCGATCTTTTCCAGATCTTCAGGCACAAAAGTGTGTTCGCTGTCGAAATCATAATAGAAGCCATTTTCGATAGCCGGACCGATGGCCAGTTTCGTTCCTGGCCAGAGGCGCTGCACCGCTTCTGCCAGCACATGGCTGGAAGAATGGCGGAAAACTTCCCGGCCTTCTTCATCTTCGAAAGTGAGGATCGCCACTTCGGCGTCACTGTCGAGCACCGTCGACAGATCGCAGACTTCGCCGTTCACCTTCGCAGCAACGGCCTTCTTTGGCAAACTGTTTGACAAACTTTTAGCAATTTCCATTGGGGAAATGGATGCAGCATCGTAGCTCTTGACGCTGCCGTCTGGTAACGTAATGTTAATCATATCAAATCTCCTCTTTCAAAAATACAAAAGGCGCTCTCATCCCAAAAGGGACGAGAGCGCCGAACATTCCCGTGGTTCCACCCAGATTGACTGACGCACCGCGCCAGCCCACTTTTACCCATAAAGGGCACACAGCAACATAACGCGCGCCACACGTCACTGGTCATCCCAGCGCTGCTCAGAGGCGGTAGATGCGCTGCGCTGTCCAGACGGCTCTCAGCAAACGCCGCCTTCTCTGGAAGGACAGAGGGTGCAGGCACCTTCCTCGTCAATGCATTTCTTATGATTATCCATTTTAACGCGCTCACCCAGGCGCGTCAAGTCTCTGCGCAAAGAAATCACTCACGTTTCCGCACGTTTTTTCCCGACCCATTCTGCGATCTTCGCAGAAACGAAAGCCGCCACGGTCAATGGCACGATATAGGTCAATGGGAAACAGAGCAGGAGTAGAATGATAATAAGCACAGGTTGTCTGAAATAATAACTGAGCATCGCCGAAACGACGATAGCGGCAGCAAAGCTGCCATCAAGCGCAGCACCAGGGCTCAGACAGTCGATCAGGATCGTGATGCCAAACCCTGCCGTCACACCACTGTAGATCATCGGCATAAAAGGACCGCCGCGCCAGCCCAGATTGAGACAGAGCACGCTGAGCATCACCTTGAGGAGGGCCACCCCCATGAGCGCCCCTGCGGCCAGATGCGTCCATGCACCGAAGAGAGCCTGGAGCTGTTCTCCACCAGCAAAAAGGATCGTTGGCAGATAATATCCCGATAATCCGATCGCCGCTCCAATGAGTGTGCATACAAGCACGATGTGTGATGCCACGTATTTGTACAAACGTTGTGTGAACCGATCCAGTATGCCATAAATGATGCCGAACAGCATACCGAACGCTAAGAGCAGCAGGCTCCATTTCCATTGACTCCAACCGACTGCGTGGCTGCGGTCAAAGCGCGGCACTGCCATGCTGCCACCTGTGATGACAAGAACGTTCAAGAGAACGATCAGGGTACCGAGCCCGATCGCGTAGAGAACCGAACGCACCTTCTTCGGCAGGACGATGCGCTGGGCTTCCTGTGCACTGCCCGGGCCGAAAGAAACGATCACTGCCAGATGCGCACGCAGCCCTGGTTGTGCGAGCATCGACAGCGCCTGCCATTTCAGCTTGATCTGCTGGCTGATGAAGGTCCAGATCGCTGCCGTTACACTGGCCACGCCCGCCATCGGCCCAATAGCACCGCCAAAGATGATCGGCAGCAGAAACGCAGCAGCGAGCAGATACCAGCGGTCATAAGGGTATCCCCCATTGTTTTTGACCTTCGCGATGACACCAGGCATTGTATCAGGATAGGCACCATAGTATCTCTGCAGAAGACCGATCAGCGCCCCTGCGGCCATACAGACCAGAAGGTAATAGGACAGATGATCACTGAGGCCCAGTCGTTGCGGGAGGAGCTGCCAGATAAACTTTGTCCCGTAGGCCATGATCTCAAAAAGGCCCCACAAAAAAACGCCAGCCAATGCCCCCATCACGAGTGCATACACGCCCAGCAGACAAAGATCCGATGTACGCATTTTCATCAATGGCCACCTCCTTTATGTTATCACCCACCGTCTCCCATATTGCGAGACCATGGCGGGTGACATCATTTCTTATCAAAATTATACGCCTGCGCCATATCTGCGTCAAGCGATCCACTGCGGAGACCAGTACCTTCGCATAAAAAATACCCGACGCATCTTATGTAAGACACGTCGGGCAAACGATACGGATTTATTTTACGACTTCGTCGTAAGCGACTTTGAACTTTGCAGCCATACCAACGATCTTGGCGTCGTCGATGGCACAGATGGCGATGCGCAGGCCATTGCCGAGCGGCACGACATAGATGTTCTGAGCAGCGAGTTTGTCGAAGATTTCTACAGCCTGTTCGTGGGTTGGCGTTGGCACATAAATGAAGAAACCGCTCTTGTACGGGCAGGTTGGCAGGCCCGCTTCCGCCGCTTCACCCATGAAGATGTCAGCGCGATGCTGTAGACTGGCTGCGAATTCATCCTGCTCCCTCTGGCCCTTCTTCCAAATAAATCCGCTCCCAACTTTGAATTCGGTCATGTCCTTGAACGTCATAAAGCCTGGCAGCTTCCTTGTAACTGAGTCCATCTTGCATGACAGCCTTTACAACCTGTTGCTTAAACTCCGGTGTGTAGCGTTTGTTTGGTATTCCTTTTGGCATAATAAAGCACCCCACTTGTTGTCCAGTATATCATACTGTCTAACAAATGGGGTGCAGTTCAAATGAGAGACTACCGTTTTTTATTTTGCAAAAGTTTTCTTCATCACATCAGCTTAAGCTTCACGACTTCGCCAACGACTGAACCATTGCGAGACTTTGGCCGATACAAATGCCGCCACCGCAATCGGAAGAACGTACGTCACCGGAAAACAAAGCAGCAGCACGGCAACGACCGTCACAGGTTTCTGCGAAAGGAAGCCATACATGGCAGCGAGCACCAGTGCAACTGCAAAGCCACCGTCCAGCGTCGCATCACTGCCGAATAGATTTACAGCCTGTGCGCAAGCATACCCCGCAGCAGCGCCCATATAAATGATAGGAAAGATGTTCCCGCCTCGCCAGCCAAGATTGATGCAAAAAGTAGACAGCAGTCCTTTAAGCACCGCAATCAGCAACAACGCCCCAGCCGTATAACTTTGCCAGTCGCCGAGCAGCGCATGCAGCCCGGTTTCACCGGAAAACATCGTTTCCGGCACAAAGAATCCTACCAGCCCCAAGAGAGCACCAGCGAGCACCGCCGCCAAAACACCATGGTTTTGCAGCCGAGCCGCCAGTTTTTCACTGAAGCCATTGAACACGGCATAGAGCACGGCCAGCAGCATGCCGATCACAATCAGCGCCAACGACCACTTCCATTGGCTCCAGCCAATGGCGTGATAGCGCGAGAAGCGCGGCAGCCCTTCGCTGGCGCTGCCCAGCGGCGAGAGTAGCTTCATGGCTGCAAAAATGCCGATGACCCCAAGGGCGTAGAGATAGATGCGCGCCTTTTTTGAGAGCAGCTTGTCGCGATAATGCTCGCTGGCATCATTCGGCTCCACCGCTTCCGCAATCCCAAACAGGGGCGCTCCGAAGATGGCGCCCAAGGTGGCGACAATCCCTGTTTCAGCCATGGCTTCAAGCTGCAGGCCGCGAATGTTGATATTGCGGCTGACAAAAGTCCAAAGCGCTGCAATCACGCCCGACAGCCCTGCTTCTGGACCAATGACACCACCAAACACAATGGGCAGCAACAACGCTACAATCAACACCCACACGCGTCGTCCCGCATAGCCACCTTCAGCTTTGACCGTTGCCATGACCTGATGCATGGTTTCTGGGATCGCTCCATAACGCTTCTGAATCATGCCAACCAGCACGCCACCGACCATACACACTACCAGTGAATAGAAAACACTGTCGCCCAGGGATAGGTATGACGGCACCACTTCCCAAAGCAGAACAATGCCGCCGTTCATCACCTGCAGCACTGCCCACAATACCACGCCAGACAATGCGCCTAAAAGCAATGAAAACAGCCCCAGCAGGAGAAAATTCGTTTTATTGTTCATGAATGCGTCCTCCCTTTTACCTTTTTCATTCATTATAAAGACTTGCCTATTCCGGCGCAATATGCAAAAAAATACACAGGCGCAAAAAAACTCGGCGCTCCAGCGATAAACGCGGAGCGCCGAGCATGGATATTGAAAATTACTTCACGACTTCGTCGTAAGCGGCTTTGAACTTTGCAGCCATACCAACGATCTTGGCGTCGTCGATGGCACAGATGGCGATGCGCAGGCCATTGCCGAGCGGCACGACATAGATGTTCTGAGCAGCGAGTTTGTCGAAGATTTCTACAGCCTGTTCGTGGGTTGGCGTTGGCACATAAATGAAGAAACCGCTCTTGTACGGGCAGGTTGGCAGGCCCGCTTCCGCCGCTTCACCCATGAAGATGTCAGCGCGATGCTGCAGACTGGCTGCGAATTCATCCTGCTCCCTGCGGAAAGCATCACGGCGTGCTGGATCGGTGTTCAGCATGGTGACGGCTTCCATGGCTGGGCGGCTGCCGTTGGACCAGGTGGCGCGGGCAGATGCACCGTTGGCGCGTTCGAATTCGTCGCAGATTTCCTGGCTCTGGGCGATGCAGAACATGAGGCCCAGACGATAGCCATAGAGGGTGTAACCCTTGGAGGTGCTGGCGCAGACAATGACAAGGAAGTTTTCAGGCAGACCGGTAAAGAATTCAAAGAAATCACGGCCATGCTCGCCAGCATAATCGATATAAGCAGTATCAACCATGAGAATGACATTATTCTTGCCGTTGCTGGCGATCTCGCTCAGGCAGGCGATGATCTCCTTCCATTCATCGTCACTGACTGCGAGGCCAGTTGGATTGTGCGCTGGGGTATTGAGGAGCAGGAGCACATTGGTCTGGCTCTCTGCCACTTCCTTGCAGACAGCTTCACAGGCAGCCACATCAAAATGGCCTTCAGGCGTAAAGGTGTTGAAGGTTCTGATATCACGGCCGACTTCAGTGAGCATGCTGCGATAGTTGCCCCAGTAATAACTGGTGGTGACTGCGACTTCGCCTTCGTTGAGATAGTTAAAGAAACCATTGTGCAGTGCACCAGTGCCCCCTGGAGTGGCAATGCCGGCAGTATAGGTGCCCGCTGGCTGGTGGCCGCGCAGAACGCTCTCAGTCATTGCAGCGATGTACTCAGGCAGACCATTGATCGGTGCATAGTTTGCCCCTTCATCGAATGGAACAGCAGCGAGCGCATCCTGTACAGTCTTCATCGTCTTGAGACTGCCATCAGCGTTCAGGAATGCACCAACGGTGGCGTTGGTGATGTTTTCCTTGCCCACTTCCTTGGCACGGGCCGTTGCCTGTGCGGAATACGCGAAGATGGTATCTGGACCGCCCTTTCCCTGGGCGTGCTTGGCTAATAATGTTGTCATGTTCCGTTCCTCCTGTGCATTTTTATTCTGGAAAATAGTATAAATGTTCTTTGGGTCTAAATCAAGAGCGGCGTCCTATGATTTGATGGCCGTATCCATCGCGATTTTTAATATATCTGGTGGCATCTCCAGCGAAGCTGGCTATTTTTTATGCAATGGTCTGCTAAAAATTGACAAAGTATCCCATAAAATTTATACTTAATATTGATTACATTGTAAATCCGGCGCCTTCAGCGCTTTTATCAAAGGAGTAGACTATGACTATGAAACGCATCCTCACCGGCGACCGCCCTACCGGCCGCCTGCACATCGGCCACTACGTCGGCAGCCTGTCCAACCGTGTGAAATTGCAGCACGAATACGACACCTTCATCGAGATCGCCGATATCCAGGCTTTAACGACCCATTTCGAACGTCCGGAACTGATCAGCGACAGCATCATGCAGGTCGCCATAGACAACCTCTCTGTCGGCCTCGACCCTGAAAAGGTGACGCTCTTCCTACAGAGCCAGATCCCTTCCATCGCCGAGCTGACGATCTTCTATTCGATGTTCGTGACGATGAACACCCTGCGCCACAATCCGACCGTCAAGACCGAAGCTGCCCAGTACGGCTACGACGACATGACCTACGGCTTCATCGGCTATCCTGTCAGCCAGGCAGCTGACATCACTTTCTGCAACGCCGACCTCGTGCCTGTGGGCGAAGACCAGAAGCCACACATCGAGCTCGCGCGCAAGCTGGTGCGCCGTTTCAACGACCTCTACTGCGGTGAACATCCGCTGATCAAGGAACCTGAGATCAAGCTCAGCGAATTCCCACGCCTCGCCGGCCTCGATGGCAACGCTAAGATGGGCAAGAGTCTTGGCAACGCCATCTACCTTTCCGACACACCGGAAACAGTCAAAGAGAAAGTCAGCAAGGCCGTCACGGATCCTAGCCGCATCCGCGCCACCGATCCCGGACATCCTGACATCTGTGTCGTCAACAAATACCACGCCGTCTTCACCCCAGAAGAACATGAAGACATCTGCGAACGCTGCAAAGCTGGCACCATCGGCTGCGTCGCCTGCAAAAAGCGTCTCACCCAGAGCCTCAACGATCTCCTCGATCCGTTCCGCGAACGCCGCGCCTACTATGAAGCACACCTCGACGATGTGCGCGACATCATCCGCGCAGGCAATGCCCATGCCAACGCCGTCGGCAACGAGAACATCGCCAAGATCAAAGAAGCCATGCATCTCAACCTCGGCGGGGTCCAGGCATGAGCGGCAAGCTCATTGTCCTTGAGGGTATCGACGGCAGCGGCAAAGGAACACAGATCGCCCGCCTCACCGACCGGCTCGAAGCCAGCGGCCACAAAGTCCTGGTCACACGCGAGCCTTCAGCCGGCCCGATCGGCACGCTCATCCGACAGGCCCTTGCTGATGCCTCCCAGTTTGATGAAGCCACGATGGCCCTGCTCTTTGCCGCCGATCGGCTGGAGCACATCCGCGAAATGAAAGCCCACCTGGCAGCCGGCGAGATCGTCCTCTGTGACCGTTATGTGCTCTCGTCCCTGGCTTATAACAGCCAGACCCTGACTTTGGAATGGATCCTTGCCCTCAATCAGGAAGCCGACAAACGCCTGCATCCTGATCTCACCCTATACTTCGACCTCAGCGAGCAGATCGCTTTGACGCGTATCGGTGCCCGCGGCAGTGACCGCGAACGCTACGAGACCCAGCGCCAGCTTTATCAGGTGCGTGAGATGTACCGCATGCTCGCCGACGTTCGTCTGGATGACAATGTCGTCACCATCGATGCCAGTCAAACGCCGGAAGCCATTGCTGAAGATGTCTGGCGGGCCGTAGCGCCGCTCATCAAAGACTAAAAAAGATCCCAGCACAGTCTGACTGTGCTGGGATCTTTTTATGTCTCGTTCAGGCACGTTTGCCCGTTTTCACATAGTATTCCACACCATCTCGCACCACGACCTCCAGAGCGCCGCAGTCCACAAGGTAATCAACATAGATATGGATGTTGCGCTCGTAAAACGCCGCTTTACGCGGTTTGGATGAGAGCATCTTCATCATTGTGCAGGCCGCGATGACGATCTCACTGCGTGTCAGACCGCAGTCAGCCGTATCGAGGATGCGGTTTGCGCAGCGTTTGACAGAAGCGATGCAGGCCTCGGCCAATGGTTTGACATCCTCATAGACACCACGATGGGCTGCGATGTACAATCGATGGTTGGTGCGGGCAAGTTTCTCCATGGCTTCGATGGATGGCTGCACACTGAAGAAATATGGCAGCTTGGCATCGCTGTTGAACTTGCCAGTAAGTATGGCATCGCCAAGATAACAAACATCGTCCGGTGTGACGATGGAGATATGGTCCGGCGTATGCCCTGGTGTGTGAATGATGCCAAAAGTCACGCCGCAAAACTCCACCTTCATCTCCGATGGCATGATGATACGATCGGCCTCCACGAGCAGATCGCTCTCAGTGGCATCGGTAGATGGCTGCTGTGGATGGAGCATATAAAAATAATACGCCTTCAGATTGAGCGGGCTTACAGCGATACCGGCTTCCCCGGCCGAAAGAGCCACCGGAATGCCGTACTTTTGCTGGAAATAGCGATGATTGGCGCTGTGGTCACCATGCACATGAGAACCCAGGATCCCCACCGGCGTGAGTCCATTGCGTTCCAGGGTGCGCTCGATCAGATCACGCTGGCTGCGCAGTCCAGAATCAAGGAGCACACAGGTGTGCTCAGATGTCTTATAGATAGGGATATCCTGCCAGTCTTCCAGATACCAGGTATTCCCTGCTGCTTGTTTGAGTTGCATCGTATTCTTCTCCTTGCTCTTTATCAGTAAACATGGCGATGCAGACTGCGGATATGCGAAAATGTCGCCGCTTCGCCATCTCTTGCCAGCATCCTCAGCCATTCTTCCAGGACCCGGGCAGTGTCCGGATGCATGAGGTTCTTCGCGTTGCCATGTTCAAAATACGCCAGTGGTTTTTCCTGGTCATAGGCATCGCCCTGATAAACCTTACTTGCCGCCACGCGATCACAGAACATCTCAATGAGATAACGGTCCGGCATGCGCACCGGTCCTGGTCGGCGGGTCTTGATCTGATAATCCACCCAATATTCAAAATGATGCTTATTGCGCCCTTTGTGATGCATCCAGGCGAGGGAGGCGCCATTACGCTCACGCTCGCGCACGTTCGGGCTCTTATAGCCCAGATAGTAACGCGCCCCTGGCAGAAATTCCGTGGGACTGTATTTGGAAAGGTCGTGGGTCAGGCCCTGCAGAGGAATACCTGCTTTGATACAGTGCTCAAGCACAAGTCGGCGATGATGCGTGATGGTCTTAAAATGTTGGATCGGATGAAACATGAAAATGCCTCCTTCGTTTGCACAGTACTCGACTGCCTTCCTTAAGTTTACCCATCTGTCGGTGATTTTTCAAGGCCTTGCCTCTGTGCCTGAAAGCCGAAAAAAAGAGCAACGATCTTCGCTGCTCAGTTCATTGTCTTTCACGCCTGTTTTTGCGCCGTCTTAGCCAGAAAATCGAAGGCCCAGTCCTGATCGATCACCGGCTCGACCGCTGCCAGATGAGTCACAGCCGCTTCGTACTGTGCCTTGATGACATCGTAAACCTCCTTCGCAAATGGCACCGCCCCTACGGCACGGCCCTGCGCCACGAATACGAGATCCAGAGAACCATCCAGCTGCTCGTCGACAAAGACCTCATCGACATCACTGCCACCTGGGATCTCCGCCAATTCTGCCTGCATCTGACCAAAGAGCATCACCTTATAGATCTCCATCAGCCGGTCATCCAGACCAGCGTCAAAGATACGGATCTTTTCCACAAGTTCATCCGCACCGATGACGATGCGGCGTCGATAACCACTCGTATCGATCGGACGCTCGACACCATTCTCATCTGTAGCCGTCGCAAAATCCTCGGCGTAGAGGGACCGCACCTTGTTCACCTCTTCTTCATCCTGGCAATAGAAGATCATGATCTGATCTTCCATCTGATGATAAAGGAAGCTGTAATTGACAAACTGCTCGCTGCCGCAATGCGGACAGACAAACTTAAAGATGTCAAAATTCTTCACGCGCTGTTTGAGCTTCGGATCAAGCGCAGTGTTGATACTCTCATAAAACTCGAAATCACTTGCTTTCTTACACTTAAGACATTTGATCGATTGGCTATGCTTGACTGTCATGAAAGTCCTCCTTAAAGCTTGTATTCACCCTGGGCGGCCTGATAAGCCGCATAATTGGCGTAAACATCCGGGTAACTCTTTTTAAGACTGACCGGCCGCCCCTTTTCATCAAGGAAACAATGGCTGCTTTCGCCGGTGCAGACCACTTCTCCGCGACAGGTCATCACGTAAGCAACGCGGATCTTGAGATGCGCGCAATCCTTAATGTAGACAGCGATATCGATGATGTCGCTGTAGGTCGTCGGTCTCTTATAGTTGCAGCTGACTGAGAGCATGGGAGACGTCAGACCGAGCTGTTCGAAGGTGTCATAGCTCATGCCCATGCTCTCCATCCATTCTGTCCGCGCTTCCTCCATAAAGCGGATGTAATTCGAATGATGGGTGATACCCATACGATCCGTCTCATAATACTGGACTTTGTGTTGATAGCTCATGGTGCCACTCCTTTCTCTCATGCCTACTATTGTAGCCTGCCTGGCAGCCCGCCGTCAACGCTGCGCAGATGCAAAGATTTCCGAAAATGTAAGGAAGGGCGCCCGTATTTAAGGTTATTTTAAGAATCTTTCCCTATAATATAATTGTAAATTCCTTTTCATATAGGTCAT
>CAUDRX010000011.1 GCA_958451915.1 uncultured Peptococcaceae bacterium | reverse complement strand
TTAGAGCGCCAGCCTGTCACGCTGGAGGTCGTGGGTTCGAGACCCATCTGCGTCGGATGCTTCGATAGCTCAGTCGGTAGAGCAGAGGACTGAAAATCCTCGTGTCGCTGGTTCGATTCCGGCTCGAAGCATTTTGCCCAAGGTCATTGACCTTGGGCTTTTTTGTGTTCTCAGCACTTGGCAGAAAATCGTGGTTCTTTTGACATTACCGCGATTTTGCCAAGTGCTTTTTATTTTAGATTGTTGTAACATAAGAGAAAAAGAGAAAAAGGAGAGTGGGTATCATGACGATCACGACCGCTCAGATCAAAGAATTTGCTGCCTTTTTAGCAGAAGAAGAGCGCAGCGCTGCCACCATTGACAAATATTGCCGCGACCTCCAACGCTTTGCCGGCTGGCTTGGCGATATGCCACTCGACAAAACGGCCGTCAGCGACTGGAAAGCAAACCTTGTCACGGCGGGTTTCCAGCCATCTACCATCAATGCCAAGCTCACGGCTGTTGGCCGCTGGCTTGACAGCATCGGACGCAGCGAGTGCAAGGTCCATCACCTGCGTTTGCAGCGCCGGCTCTTTCGCGATACTGCGCGCGATCTTTCCAAGGTGGAATACCTTCAGCTTGTTGCTACCGCTGAAGCCCGGGGCAAAAAACGCCTTGCGCTGATCCTGCAGGCGCTCTGCGCCACCGGTATCCGCGTTTCGGAGCTGCGTCACATCACTGTGGAAGCGGCTGCGCAGGGGCGCGCCACCATTTCTCTCAAAGGCAAGATTCGCACCATCCTCCTGCCCGGCAAGCTTGCCCGCAAGATCTATAAATACGCTCGCAAAGCGCGCATCGAGAGCGGTCCGGTCTTTGTCTCCCGCAATGGCACGCCGCTGTCGCGCAAACAGATCTGGAGTGAGATGAAAGCCCTCTGCATTCTCGCTGATATCGAGCCGAGCAAAGTTTTTCCGCATAATCTGCGCCACCTTTTTGCCCGCACCTATTACAAAGCCTCTCATGACCTTGCCCAGCTTGCCGATGTGCTCGGCCATACATCTGTAGAGACCACGCGGCTTTATCTCATTACGACCAGCGATGAACATAAAAAGACCCTCGAGCGTCTTCAACTCGTGAGTTGAGCGCCGAGGGGCCTTACGGAATCTAGCTTCTGTGTGCAATCATATCTATCTGATATAATAAATATGATTGACATTACCATCATTATAACAGCTTTCAGTCGCTAAAACAAGCCAGCAAACGGCAAATGACAGTGACAATGACAGGCATCCAATGATCCTGAGTGAACAGTGTCCACAGACGCTTGTGGGTCTTATCTGCTCATATCACATATTGGACAGAAGCTAGATTCTGTCCAATATGCAAAAAAGGAGGGCAGTGACTCCATACTGACGCTCTGGCTTCGACCGATAAGATCTCATAAAGGAGGAAAAATTGTGTTGAAAAGAAAGAGCAAACGCTATTTGAGCATCGTGCTTTCAGCAGCGATGCTGTTCGGCCGGCGCCTTTGCGGAAGAGGAGACGACGATCCCAGAAGGAACCGTTGCATCCGGCAGCGGTATTGGACTTTTTAAAAGCGAAGGACACACAGGTGTTGACCTGACGATCGATTTTAACGGTCATACGTATACCTGTACCGGCGAAACAGTCGGATTGACAGGGACAGAATCCCAGGTCTTCCATCTTGAAAGAGACAACAAAGTGACCTTTATAGACGGGACGCTGAAGGAAAGTGCAGATTCTGCCGAAATGATCATCCAGAACTACTGCGATCTGACGCTGGACCGTATGACGGTCGACGGCAGTAGTATGCCGAGCGGCAGTTACTCCATGTCGAACAACTGCGGAGACGTCCTGATCAAAGACAGCACGATCACAGCAGCTGACGAAAATGTTGCCTTTGACGTATGCGATTACAGTTCATATACAGGTGTGACCGTGACCGTGGAAGGCGACTCTGTCATCCAGGGTAAGGTGGAAGTCACCAATCCAAACGGTGGCGATAACAATGCCAAACTCATCGTAAAAGGCGGCACCTTCTCTAGTGATACGGTAAGCATTGATTCCGGGGAAACTGCGCCATTGGCGGATTATGTCGCAGAGAACTACGAAGTCGTTCAGATCGATAACGGCTACCGCGTCCAGCCAATGGAAAACAAGCTCGTTGTCGAACCATCCACCGATGAAACAGGCAAAGTCAGCGCCTCCCTGGAAGGGGAATATACCGGTGCAGACACCACCATCGAAGATGGTACCGATAACGACGGCGATTCCGAAGTTAGCAACAGCGGCGTGACCGTCGACCTGACCAGCACAGAGGGTGCTGAGAACACCACCTCCGCCGCCCTCACCGTCACAGCAGAGACCGCCCAGTCCCTCGCACAGAACAACGCCCCAAGCCTCAGCGTCAAGACCGATGTCGGCACCGTCACCCTCGATCAGACCGCCCTCGGGAAGATGAGCGATGTGACAGCGCCAGCTTCAGTGACGTAACAAGCGGCGCCTACTACGAAGACGCCGTGAACTGGGCCGCAGCAGAAGGCATCGTCAACGGCTACAGCGACAGCGCCTTCGGGCCAAATGACGCCATCACCCGCGAACAGATGGCCGCCATCCTCATGAACTACGCCCAGTATAAAGGACAGGATGTCAGCGCCCGCGCCGACCTCAGCGCCTACAGCGACGCCGAAAGCGTCAGTGCCTGGGCCGAAGAAGCCATGAGCTGGGCCAATGCAGAAGGGCTCATCAACGGTATGAGCGATACTGAGCTCGCACCAAAGGGCCATGCCACCCGTGCGCAGGTCGCAGCCATCCTGCAGCGTTTCCTTGCTGAATGATGTGCGGTGATGGAACGATCTTACTCCGGTGTGTCGCATCATCGATGCACCGGAGGGGATTGTTTGACAAAAAATGCTTATAGAGGAAATAAATGATGCGTAATAACGTGAACTGTTTTCTGGGTTGTCATCATGTGTGTAGCACAGTATAATATGAACCCCATGAAAGAGTAATAAAATACGGAAAACATAAAACCAACCACGGAAGTGTGATTTTAATGAAGGGAGGGCTTCGCATGAGCCAAGTCTTTGCGATGTCTGCGTACTCGACGGCGTATCCAGGGAAATGCCTGAACTGGGATCAGGCAGAAGCCTATCTGTCGGATCTCAAAGCCCGCAGCAGTTCATCGGAAACGGTGGCGATCTATCGGCGCAATCTCAAGCATTTTTTTCAGTTCCTGCCGCCGGATGGACGCATCCAGCGCGACACTGTTGCCAGGTGGCGGGATTATCTGCTGGAGAATGGCTATAAGCCCCGCACCGTGAATCTGCGCCTGTCGGCTGTCAACGGATTTTTGGGCTACCTGGACCTGCGAGATTACCAGAGTCCGGAACATTTTAAAGAGCTGGACGACGAAGCCCAGCCAGTACTCACGCGCAACGAATATCTCCAGCTCTTACTGGCGGCCCGTGCGGCGGGTGACGAACGCACCTACCTGATGATCAAGGTCCTGGCGATCACTGGCCTCGGTGTCAGCGATATGGATAAGCTCACGGTTGAGTCGGTGCGCGAAGGGCAGATCCAGGTGGATGCCAGCCACACGCTGAAGATCCCGGCATTGCTCAACGATGAGCTTGCCCATTTCATACGTCAGGAGGGGATCGGAGAAGGGGCGCTCTTTGTCAATCGCTATGGCGAGCCAGTGCGTCGCACGAGCGTGACCAAGAGCATCCAGTCATTGGCCGATGATGCTAAGCTGCCACAGGCAAAATGCAATCCGCGCTGCCTGCACAAGCTCTACCAAGCCACCCAGGAGGAGATCCAGGAAGAGGTATCGCGTCTTGCGGAGCAGATGCATGAGCGTCTGCTGGCGCAGGAGCAGATCGTGATCGG
The DNA here is from genome assembly GCA_958451915.1 of uncultured Peptococcaceae bacterium. GTDB lineage: Bacteria > Bacillota > Peptococcia > Peptococcales > Peptococcaceae > UMGS1590. The sequence continues at coordinate 20,208 of CAUDRX010000011.1, read as the reverse complement.
CTGGCAGGGCGCAAGCTGTTAAATAAAAAGACCGGAACGATCAGAGGGGATCGTTTCGGTCTTTTTATTTCCTTGTCAGTCTTTGAACGGTGTCTGATAGAGGGTGGTGGCATCCGGGTCGGTGGCTGAGGCAGTGTTTGGTGTGAGTGGGCGGGTCGTCTCGCTCGCACTTTGATCCGGTGTGTGCTGGGTACGCTTGGCAGCGGTGGGTGCCTGTTCTTTGGCCGGGGTTTCTTCGTGCGCGGCGCGGCGGGTTTTGGATGGGGTTTCTTCACTTTCCTGGACCTGCAAGGCGGCCTGGGCGTTGGTCAGGGTCTGGCTGAGCTTTTTGGCACGTTTGTGGTTGGCGTAAGTGCGGTACGCAAAGTGGCCGAGCAGAAGACAGAGCAGGATCTCTACCGCTGCGGTGATAAGAATGTATTCGATCTGTGAGAGGGTGCCGTTATAGCCGAGAACATTCAGAAATACGCAGGCAGCGGCCGCGATCAATGAGAGGATCAAAAGAAAAATACGCATATGGTCTTGTCTCTCCTTTAGGATTATTATAAAATGAATTGACACATGTATTTTACATGTTTTGACCGCTTTGTACAAGAAGCGCAAAGGAAAGGAGGCGGCTGCATGGAGAAACTGCGCCGTGCAAAAAAAGGAAAAAAACTGACTGGTGTCTGCGCCGGACTGGCAAAAAGCATTGGGGTAGATGTCAGTTATGTGCGCTGGGCGTGGCTGGCGATGGCGCTCGTGCCGCCGTTCAACCATCTGATCGTGATAGCGGCCTACGCGCTTTTGGCGTGGATCATCCCGGAGGCGGATAGTGAATTGGAGGAAGTACCGAATGTCTGAGGATAAACGCACAGGCGTGCTCATCCTGGGGCATGGCAGCCGGTATCCGGAAGGCTTGCAGGTGATCACGAAGACAGCAGCACGCTATCAGGATGACCATCCTGAGCTCGTGATCGGGCATGGTTTTGTCGAGATGGCGCATCCGCAGCTTGAAGAGAGCGTGCAGGCGCTGGCTGAGGCGGGAATGGCCACGATCATCGTGGTACCGCTGTTTTTGTCTTTTGGACATCACATTGCCAAGGACCTGCCGGATCGTATGGCAAAACTGGAAGCGGTGTTTCCTGCTGTGAAATTCATCACAACGGCGCCGATCGGTGCCGATCCGCTGCTTTGTGAGATCGTTCAGGCGCGTATTGAAGAAAGCGCCCCGGATACAGTTCAATAACACCTGTGGAGGTTTCACAGGTGATTTTTTTGCCCCGCGGTTCGAATGGCTATTATGGAGACTGGATGTCTCAGAATTAAAACGCGCCACGCATAAAAAATAAAAAATTCATTTATAAATCAGATTGATAATTATTTTCCTGAAAATGGTGCGCGCGGGGTTTAATCGTTGATGTACGCGGGCGGGTTCTGCTATAATGAAGATAGTGTAGCTTGTAATATGGAGAAAATGTGAAGGCTTTCAGCTTTGCTTTAAAGAAAAATATCACAAGACTACAACTTGCCCTTTGCAACATGGAGGGAAAAATGCTTAGATTTATCTCATCTGTACGACTGGCGGTGATCATCATCGCGGCTTTGGCTGGTCTGGCTGTGGCGGCGACGATCTACGATCTGCCAGAGATGTACCAATCCTGGCCGTTCCGCATTCTTGTAGCGGCGTTCTTTGTCAATCTCCTGACCTGCAGCGTGCAGCTCTGGCCACAGGTGGCGCGCACACTGCGCCGTGGTCCGAAAGATCTGGCAGGCCGTGAACAGACCATGAAGGAGAGCACCCTGGATAAGGATGCGTTCATAGCGGCGATGGAAAAGAACCGCTATAAAAAGCAGTATCATCATGAGACTGAGGACGGCCTCTATATCCTGTCCCGACAGAACGTGCCGGCGATCTTTGCGCCGCATGTGCTGCATGTGGGACTTTTGGTCATCATCGTGGGTGCTTTTATCGCATCTTTCTCAGTGACTGGCCAGCTCTCGCTTTCACCGGGTGAATCGCAGCCTTTGCCATCACGCATTACCGAGAAGGTGGGCGATGGCGTGATCACGGTTGACGATTTTTCTACCGACTATGATGAGGGCGGCGATATCGAGAACTGGGTCACCACCTTTGACCTCACCCTTGGCGGTGAGACCGTTGCCACTGATGTGACAACGAGCGTCAACCACCCTTACAAGGAAGGGGCACTTTCGATCTACCAGATGGCCTACCGCAACATGTATGTGGTGCATATCGAAGGTGCAGAGGAAGTGACCGGGGACTACGCGATCCCGGAAAGCCAGCGCTTCCCGCTGGGCACGCGCACGCTGGACATTGAACCGATGACCGATGGCGTGGCCTTGCTCTATGTGTTCGACGAGAACAATGAGGAGATCGGTACCTATGCCTTCCGCGAAGGCACAACGGTGCAGGTTGACGATGAAACGACCATCGAATACATTCAGCCGCTCTCGGCGACTGTTCTGGAATTCAAATACAGTCTTGCAACACCGGTGGTCTTTGCCGGGTTCATCCTGGCGAGCCTGGGCGCACTCCTGATGCTCCTGGGGCGCTACAGCGAGCTCGATGCATTTGTTTCGAACGATGGACGCGTACGGCTGAATGTGCTCAATAAGAGCGCTTATCTCAGACGCAAACAATTGGCGCTGTTCGGTGCAGACGGACAGCAGGAGGATAAAGAGACCTGATGATAGAAACCTTACAATTATTCTTGATCTGGGCGATCGTGGGTGTGTGCGTGGGCAGCTTTCTGCTCTTGCTCCTGCATCGCCATAAGCTCCAGGAAACCTCGGTGACCAAATGGCTCGCCGTCATCACTGCTGTGATCGCTGTCTGTGCGCTCATCGCGCGCATCGTTGCTGTCGGCAGACTGCCTTTTACATCCGGGCTGGATTTTGGTTTTTGGCTCTGCGCACTGATGCTCGCAGCATCCTGTGTCATGACCCTTAAGCTGAAAGTCCATGCGATCGGTTTTCTGATCTATCCTGTCGCTGCTGCGCTGGGGCTTTGGATGACGAGCTTCAGCATGGAGCAGACGGCGGTCGCACCTGCGCTGCGCAGCAACTGGCTGGATTTTCACGTATCGACAGCGATCGTTTCGTATACGGCGTTCCTGTTTTCCTTTGTGTTCTCGGTCATGCTCCTGGTGAACACAAAGAAAAAGTTCAAGAACCTGCCTCGTACAGAAGTGCTCAATGAATGGGCCTATCGCGCCTGCGTCATTGGTCTGGCCCTTCTGACCATTGTCATCATCACTGGCGCGGTCTGGGCAGAGTATGCGTGGGGGTCCTTCTGGAGCTGGGATCCGAAGGAGACCTGGGCGCTCATCACGTGGCTCATCTATGCTGTCTATCTGCATCTTCGCCTGCGCGGCTGGTCAGCAGAGAAGATCGCATGGATCAATGTGATCGGGCTTTTCGCCGTGATATTTACATTATTTGGGGTCAGCTACCTGTTACCAGGATTACATAGCTATATTCAATAAGTTTGGGGGTCTTGTTTTTGTCAAACCGAATGAAAGAGGTTTTGCGGGCCCATGAAAAGAGCCTGCATGATGCTTGGTTTGAGCAGATGATGCATTCTTATCCAACAGAAGCAAGAAAGTATTTTAAGAAGGTCAATAGCGGTTTCACAAATCCTGTGGGCGCTAATTTATACCATAGCCTTGGCGGATTATTGCACGAACTGATATCTGACGCACCCGATGCAGATGTCGTGAATGAACACGTGCATATGATCCTCCGTATCAAAGCGGTGCAGGAAGTGCTGCCTAGCCAAGCAGTGTCCTTTGTGCCGGCTTTGAAACAGATTGTGGAAGACGTCTGCGGCAAAGCGCTCGCGGACGCCGGTGTGCCGACGGCAGAGTGGCTGGAATTTTACAGCGACATCGATACCGTTGGCCTCTATGCTTTCGACAGTTACAGTGAAAGCCGTGAATTGATCTACAAGATGCGCTTGGATCAGATCAGACAGACCAACGACATCTTGGTCAGAGCCGACCTTGTTGACAAGGCGCTCGACATGGAAGATTTTATGCAATGCAGTAGTTCTCTTGACACTGAAGCGAACACGGGCTGTGCCCCGGAGGCATGCGCGTCCTGTTCGAGTCAGTGCCAGGGTAACATACAATAAAGGGGTGTAATGAAATGGCAAAACTTCCAAAACCTGCGGAGCTGCTGGACATTAGTTATAACCCACCGAAAACTCCTTGGATGGATACGCCTGTGGAGTTCCGGGAAGGGATGTACTGCCATGCCGGGAAACCGGAAAGTGCTGCAAATGTCAGCCTCCCAAACGCTCGTGAGTGGCGTGTGCCGGATGAAGACTGGAAACTGCCTGAAAACTGGCAGGAGATCATTCTTCAAGGGCTGCATGACCGCCTTGATCGTTTCCGCTCTCTGAAGATCTTTATGGATTGCTGTGTTCGCTGTGGTGCGTGTGCGGACAAGTGTCACTTCTTCCTCGGAAGCGGCGATCCAAAGAACATGCCGGTCCTGCGCGCAGAACTTCTGCGCAGTGTGTATCGTAAAGAATACACCTTGGCTGGTAAGCTTATGGGCAAGATGGTCGGGGCACGTGAACTCACTGAAGATGTGCTGAAAGAATGGTTCTATTATTTCTTCCAGTGCTCCGAATGCCGCCGTTGCTCTGTTTTCTGCCCATACGGCATTGACACGGCGGAGATCACGATGCTCGTGCGTGAACTTTTGAACCTTGTCGGTCTCAACATCGACTGGGTTATCACGCCGGTATCCAACTGCTTCTCCAAGGGCAACCACCTTGGTATCCAGCCACACGGGATCGTCGACAGTTACGACATGATGCTCGATGACATCGAAGACATCACTGGCGTCCGCCTGGATCTGACTTACAACAGAAAAGGTGCCGAGATCCTTTACGTACCACCATCCGGGGACATTTTTGCGACCCCAGGGAACTATACCCTGATGGGCCAGCTGATGCTCTTCCACGAACTGGGGCTGGATTACACCGTTAGTACCTTCAACTCTGAAGGTGGTAACTTCGGTCTCTTTACTTCCAACGAGATGATGAAACGTCTCAATCAGAAGATCTATGCTGAAGCCAAACGTCTCGGCGTTAAGTTCATCATTGGCGGTGAGTGCGGTCACATGTGGCGTGTCATCCATCAGTACATGGATACGATGAACGGTCCTGCGGACTTCCTGGAAGTGCCAAAGAACCCGATCACCGGTACCGTGTTTGAAAATGCACGTTCCACCAAGATGATCCACGTCACCGAATTCACTGCTGATATCATCCGTCATAATAAGATCAAACTGGACCCATCCAGAAACGCAGGCATCATCGCGACCTATCACGATTCCTGCAACCCTGCGCGTGCGATGGGGCTTCTGGATGAACCACGTTATATCCTCGATCATTGTGTTGAATGGTATGAAATGCCTGAAGACACCATTCGTGAAAAGACTTTCTGCTGCGGTTCCGGTTCCGGGCTGAACGCAGAAGAAGACATGGAATTGCGTATGCGCGGCGGTTTCCCACGTGCGAATGCTGTGAAATATGTTAACAAGAAGTATGGCGTCAACATGCTCTCCTGTGTCTGCGCCATCGACCGTGCGGCTTTGCCTCCACTGATGCGCTACTGGGTGCCTGGGGTCGAAGTCTGCGGCGTACACGAACTCTTAGGGAATGCATTGGTCATGAAGGGTGAAAAACCTGATCGCACCGAAAACCTGCGTTTCGAACCATTGCAGAACCAGGAATCTTAAGGAGGTCGGTGTAAATGCGTAATAAGACAAACATTGTTGTCGGCGTGCTGGTCTTCCTCATCGTTGTCACTTCTCCGATCTGGCTCAATCTGGGCAAGAGCGCTGAAGCCAGCGAAGTAGAGGTCAGTCTCGACACACCAGCCATCAATGCGCTGTCCGAAGAAGACAGACACTGCATCTATGACACGGACTACATGCTCAAGAACCACATGGAGATCCTGCATCAGTGGAAGGTCCAGGTTGTTCGTGACGGTAACCGCACCTACGTTGCTCCAGATGGCAACGAATATGAGATGAGCCTCCAGAACACCTGCCTGGAGTGCCATTCCAATTACGATGAATTCTGCGAAAAATGCCATGACGCCAACGGTGTCGATCCTAACTGCTGGACCTGCCATACCAACTCCAGCACGGAATATGGCGATGCAGTCGATGCATCCGCAGATCTCGGTATGACGAGTGAGGAGGTGGCCAACTGATGGAAAACATGTCCAGACGTAAGTTCCTGAAACTGGGTGCGCTTTCCGCAGGGCTTGTGACCCTCGCAGGCTGCGCCACGATCAAGAGTACGCCGATCGGTGGCGGTGAATTTACCACCTCGACCAGCGAAAAGAGCGTTGGTAAGTGGGGGATGTTCATCGATATGGAACAGGTCGATGATATCGATGCTATTGCTCGCATCTGCCACGAAGAACACAACGTCCCAACCGTTCCGGATACCCGCCACGAAGTAAAATGGATCTGGGCAGAACCATTCTCTGCCTTGTTCAAAGACATTTCTCATGAAGGCGTCCAGGAAAAATATGCTGATACGCCATTTGTGACCACCTGCAACCATTGCCGCAAGCCTGTCTGCGTCAAGGTCTGCCCAACGCAGGCAACTTTCCAGAGCGAAAACGGCGGCCTTATCCTGCAGGATATGCACCGCTGCATCGGCTGCCGTAACTGCATGGCAGCATGCCCATACGGCAGCAGAAGTTTCAACTTTGTGGAGCCTCGTGATTACCTCGATCACATCAACCCAGAGTACCCAACCCGTATGAAGGGTGTTGTCGAAAAATGTGACTTCTGTTACGACAGACTGTCCAAGGGTGAACTGCCACTGTGCGCTGAGAATTCCAACGGCGGCATCGTCGTCGGTGATCTGGACGATGAAAACTCCGAGATCTCCAGACTGATCAGAGAGAACATGACCATCGTCCGCGGCGAAAGTTATGGCACCGAACCTTGCGTATACTATCGCGTCAGCTTGAATGAGGGGGAGGCGTAAACAATGATTGAAAAAACATTTGTCAAACGCAGCGGCCCAAAATACTGGGCGTGGATCATACTCCTCGTCGCGCTGATCGCTGTTGGTTTTGCTGCTTACATCTACCAGATGACCGTTGGTTTCCAGGTCACTGGTATGAGTCGTGATATCTCCTGGGGTCTCTATATCGGTCATCTGACCTTCTTCGTCGGGGTTGCCGCCGGGGGCGTCATGATCGTATTGCCATACTACTTCCACAATGCGAAGGACTATGGCCGCATCACCGTTATCGGTGAATTTCTTGCCATCGCTGCTTTGGTCATGGCACTGCTCTTCGTCGTAGTCGACGTTGGTGTGCCAACCAAGATCTTCAACGTATGGCTCTACTGGACCCCTAAGTCCATGCTCTGCTGGGACTCTCTGGTCCTGCCAACTTACCTGGTATTGAACCTTATCGTTGGTTATCAGGTGCTGCAGGCTGAGAACAAAGGGCTGCACTACAAGAAGTGGGTCAAAGTTCTGGCAATGATCTCTGTGCCAGTTGCTTTCTCCATCCACATTGTCACAGCATTCCTCTACTCTGGTCTGCCTAGCCGCCATTACTTCCTGACGGCTGTGCTCCCTGCCAAGTTCCTTGCCAGTGCATTTGCGACCGGTCCTGCACTGATCATCCTGATCTGCCTCCTGCTCAAGAAGCTCACTGGCTTCGACGCAGGTGAAAAAGCCATCAAGATGCTCGCTACCACTGCCATCTATGCTTACATCGCAACGATGATCATGATGGCCGGTGAATTCTTTACCGCTTACTACTCCGGCGTGGAAGCGCACCAGATCGCGCTGACCTATCTCTTTGCCGGCTGGCATGGCCACAATGAGTTCGTGCCGCTGATGATGTTCTTCGTTGTCTGTGTTGTTGTGACCCTCGTACTGCTCATCCCTACGAAGCTCCGCTACAACAAACCAACGATGATCGTTGGCTGCATCGCGCTCTTCCTGTCCATGTACATCGAAAAAGGTCTGACCTTCGTCATCGGTGGTCTCTCTGAAAACCCATTCGGTGAGATCATCGACTACATCCCTGGGAAGATCGAGCTCCTCGTCATCGTTGGTGTCTTTGCCATCGGTATCCTCATCCTGAGCCTGCTGCTCAAGATGGTCACCGTTGTTAAATACGACAATGATGAAGGCGCATTCCCTGATAAGCCGGACCGTACCCGTCTCGCTTATCGCCTGAACGAAGAAGCCGGCACCTATGTGGACACCCGTCCAAAACCAGAGCCAGAACCAGAAGAAGCGCCGGATGAAGGCGCCGACGCGCCTGCTGAGGCGTAACGACTACCAAAGAAAGTGAGGAAAGAACAATGGGATTAATTGTTGCAATTGTCATTGTCGCTGCGATTTTGGCAATCACTTACGTTGGGGTAGCCGTTGCCGGTTTGCAGGTGTTCTTCGGGATCATCCTGCCTTACTTTGCAATCGCATTCTTCCTCGTAGGTGTTGTTTATCGCATCATTAAATGGGCGAAATCTCCTGTCCCATTTAACATCGTTACCACCTGCGGTCAGGAAAAGTCTCTTGACTTTATCAAGACCAATCCGATCGATAACCCAACCACCCGCACCGGGATGGTCATCCGTATGATCCTCGAAGTCACTGTCTTCCGTTCCCTCTTCCGCAACAGCAAAGCGGAACTGACCGAAGACGGCGACATCAAGTACCAGTGGGAAAAATGGCTGTGGATCTTCGCCCTGCTCTTCCACTGGGGGATGTTCTTCACCCTGCTGCGCCACTTCCGTTTCTTCACCGCGGATGTGCCTGCGTGGGTCGGCTGGATCGAAAAAGTTGACGGCGTCTTCATGGTCGACCTGCATCCGATCTATCTGACCGGTTTCATGATGGTCGGCGGCCTCGCACTGCTCCTGCTGCGTCGTCTCTGGGTCGGCAAGGTGCGTTACATCAGCCTGCTGAACGACTATTTCCCACTCTGCCTGCTGCTCGGCATCGGCCTGATGGGGATGGTCATGCGTTACACCGATCTCGGTCATGCAGACATCAACGCTGTTGGTGATCTGATGGTCTCCCTCGTGACCTTCCACCCAGCGATCCCTGCTGAACCGATCAGTGTGACCTTCTACATGCACCTCGCACTCGTCTGCACCCTGTTGATCTACTTCCCAATGGGCAAGCTCATGCACGCCATCGGCGTCTTCATGAGCCCTACCCGCAACATGGTCAACAACAGCCGTGCAAAACGTCACATCAACCCATGGAACCCAGTCGTCGAATTCCACTACTATGACGACTACGAAGATGAGTTCCGTGAAAAGATGGTCAAGGTTGGCCTGCCGGTCGACAAGACCATCGAAGAAGCCGCTGCCGAAAAAGCTGCCAAGGAAGCAGCCCTCAAGGCAGAGCTCGGCATCTGAGATTGACAGATCCAAAGCCAGCGTCCGTGAACGGGCGCTGGCTTTTTGTTTGTCCGGCAAGTGCAGCTATGGCTGACAAACGGTGGCAATCCGGTAGCAGATGCAGTATAATAGGGGCAGTAACACGATAGGAGGACCCTCAATGAGTCAATTTCTACCGAGTCTGACGGATCTTCTGCTGACCATCCTGGCGATCGTACCGGCGATGTGCATCCACGAATACGCGCACGGCCTGGTCAGCTACAAGCTCGGCGATCCTTCGCCAAAGTATGACGGACGTCTGAGCCTCAATCCGCTGCGTCATATCGATCCGATCGGCGCCCTCTTTCTCGTCGTCTTCAACTTTGGCTGGGCCAAGCCTGTGCAGGTCAATCCCGGCTATTACCGCGATCCGAAGAAGGGCATGGCGCTGGTGGCGCTGGCAGGGCCAGTGGCCAATTTCATCCTGGCGCTCGTCTGCTTGATCATCACCAATGCCATCGCGGCGGTGAGCGGCGGCAGCGTCGGACTCGTGGTCTATTACATCTACCAATTCTTCATGCTCTCTGCGATGGTTAATGTGGGGCTCGGCGTCTTCAACCTGATCCCGCTGCCACCGCTCGATGGCTCCAAGGTCATCGCCATGTTCCTGCCGACGCGCTGGTACATCAAATACCTCCAGCTCGAGCAGTGGGGCTTTGTGCTGCTCTTTCTGCTCCTGGCGGTCGGCGTCTTCAGCGGCCCGCTCTACACGTTGCGCAACGGCATGATGAGCTATCTGAACTTCATCGCGAGCGCGCTCACAAGCTTTCTCGCATAAAAATAAGAGCGCTCTGAGCGCTCGTAAAGGAAGTGGAACCTTTGTCAAATCTCCTGCCGCCAAAGGTGGCTTTTCACACGCTGGGCTGCAAGGTCAACCAGCATGATACCGCGATCATGGCGGCACTCTTCAAGGACGCCGGCTATGAGGTCGTGGATTTCAACGATGTGGCGGATGTTTACGTCATCAATACCTGCACCGTCACCCATCTCAGCGACCGCAAATCGCGCCAGATGATCCGCCGCGCCGCCGGTGAGAACCCGGATGCGACGATCGTGGCCTGCGGCTGCTACGCGCAGACGGCACGCAACGAGCTCGCCGCCCTTGATGAGGTCGATCTCATCATCGGCACCAACGAGCGCCACAAAGTCGTGGAAGCTGTGGAGGCGTTCCGCGCCGACCATGCCAAACGTGCCTACATGCCGGACGATGATGAGCTCTTCATCTATGAGGATCTGCCGCATGAACGCATCAGCGGCATGACCCGCGCTTATGTGAAGATCCAGGAAGGCTGCGACCAGTTCTGTGCCTACTGCATCATCCCTTACGCCCGTGGGCCGCTGCGCTCACGCGATGCCGACGATACCATCGCCGAGATCAACGAGCTCGTGGCCAAGGGTTACAAGGAAGTCATCCTCACGGGAATCCACATCGGCGCCTACGGCCGTGGTGTCAAGGACACGACCTGTGACCTGACCACCCTCGTGCGCCGCATCCTCGAAGAGACCAAGATCGCGCGCTTGCGCATCGGTTCCCTCGAAGGCATCGAGGTGACCGACGAACTCATCGAGCTCATCGCCACGGACCCACGCATGGCCAAACACCTGCATCTGCCGCTGCAGAGCGGCTGCGACAAGACCCTGGCGGCGATGCGCCGGCCTTACGACACGGCTGCGTTCCGCGAGATGATGCGCCGGATCCGTCAGCGTGTGCCGAACATCGCCATCACCACCGACCTGATGGTCGGTTTTCCGGGCGAGACAGAAGAGGACTTCAAAGAAAGCCTCGTCTTCTGTAACGACATCGCCTTCAGCAACATGCACATCTTCAAATATTCTATGCGCGGCGGCACGCCAGCTGCGGCCATGACCGACCAGGTCGATCCGCAGGTCAAGGAGCGTCGTGCCAAGCAGATGGCCGATGTGGCCCATAAGAACAAGCTCGAGTACGAGCGCCGCTTCCTCGGCCAGACCCTTGAGATCCTCGTGGAAGAGCAGCTCGAGGACGGCAGTTGGACGGGCCACAGCTCCAACTATCTTTACGTGATCTTTCCCGGTGAGGGGCTCCATTCCGGCGACCTCGTCAGCGTGAAGCTGACAGAGGTCGGACGTGGCCGCTTGCAGGGTGAGCTTATCCAACTTGAAAAGGAGGAATAATATGAGCGACTGCATTTTCTGCAAGATCGCGAACGGTGAGATCCCTACGACCACCGTTTACGAAAACGACCTCGTTCGCGCTTTCCGTGACACCGACCCACAGGCACCGACCCACGTGCTCGTGGTGCCAAAGCGTCACATCCAGAGCGTGAACCAACTGACCCAAGAAGACGGTGAACTGATGCTCGCCATGCTCGACGCCATCCATCATGTCGTTGAGAGCGAAGGCATCAAAGAAGGCTACCGCCTCGTTGCCAACACTGGGGAACAGGGCGGCCAGAGCGTTCCGCATCTGCACGTTCACGTGCTCGGCGGACGCGACATGAAATGGCCTCCGGGCTGATCGTCTTCCATGTCTGCACAGATCCAGCCAGCGTTGTGGAAGCGTGTCTTCCAGCCTGCCCAGGCAGGTGAAGAACGCTGGCTACGTTTTTTTCGCATCTTTTTGGGCAACATCCTCCTGACAGGGGCCTATGCCTTCATCACTGTGCCGAAGATCATCCTCAACGGCGGCGTCACCAGCTTCTCGCTCGTGCTGGAAGCCTGGACGGGGATCGATGTTGCCATTTTGGTGGATATCCTTTCTGTACTGTTGATCATCATCAGCTATATATTCTTGGGGAAGAATTATTTCGTAGGCGCTTTGTTTTCAAGTATCTGTTACATGGGCCTGTTCAATGTCTTCCATTGGACGGGCTGGGAACTGCCGTTCCCGGAACTCTTTGGCACGCCGGTACTGGCGACGCCGGTGGCAGCGCTGTTGGTGGCGGCAGGCTACTATTTCTGCATCGCCTCGCAGGCGACTGCTGTCAGCTTTGACACCATCGCTCTGATCCTCAATAAGCACAACGCACGTTTTGAGATCGCCACCACGATGATGGTGATCAACATCGTCGTTCTGCTCTCGGGGGCAGCGACTTACAGCATCAGCGCGGTCCTCTGCGGGCTCATCTTCACCTTCCTGCAGGCCCAGTTCCTGAAGGTCTTCCTGCGCTTCGGCGGCGTGCAGCAGGTCGGTGCATGATGCATAAAATGTGCAGAAATTGCCGATAATGCTTGCATTTACGGACTTTGTATCATATAATATTTGTTGTGTTCAAAGTCCAGATATCAACAGTCCCGATTTCTCCTGTTGATTCCGGAGGGAGGGAAATAGTCAATGTCATCAGAAATTAAGGTTCGTAAGGACGAATCATTAGATAGCGCATTACGCCGCTTCAAGCGTTCCTGCCAGAAATCTGGCGTCCTCGCTGAATGCCGCAAGCGCGAACATTATGAAAAGCCTAGCGTAAGAAAAAATCTGAAGCCGCTAGAAAGAACAATCGCAGAAAATCCTATTGATCTTTTGTGCGCATAACAGATCGACCGTGGTGATGCCACGGTCGATTTTTTTGTGCATTTTTAGTGTGATGATGATCAAATGCTGCTTCTGATCTGCTGCAACAGGAGCCTTTCTGCAGCCTGCATTTCATGGTCATGTGGTTTGAGAAATACATTAAATACATCAACGCGTGGACGAACTGGTATCATGGCGATATATTCGTCGGTCGCAAAATGACTTGTTGCTGCTTTTGCCATGGGAAGGATGGCGACATCATTCTTTAAGCTGGTGACCCCCATTTCAATATTGTTGGTTCGGATAACCGTTTGAGGTTCGCCGTATGTTCTGAAACATTCCAATAGCCAATCGTCCTGGACACGTGAATCATTATAAAACAATAGACGCTGCTTTAGTAATTTGCTGATCGAGACACTCTTTTGCTGGCCAATCTTAGAATGGGCATTGGCAAGGATCACAAGCTGATCGCTGCTGATGACTTCACAATGTAATGGTGTTTCGCTTTTCTGTATAACAGCTAATTGGTTGGCAGTCATATTGACCAATGCGATGAATCTTTTATCATTCTTTGAACTTTCCAGAATGCTCATAGTGGAATTAACGTAGAGATCGAGATTGACCAATGGATGGTCTTTTAGAAATCTGTTGACCATGTTCATGAGTGGTTCTCGGGCAAAATATGGTGCTAATAACAGGTGGATATCCCCTTTGATCTGTTCTTCATCGGCTTCAGAGAGACGAGCGTTCGATCTGGAAGCATATTCCTTTATGTCATTGATCTCATTCAAGATCCTCTGCGCAGAATCAATGATCATCCGCCCGTTCTGAGTGGGACGGACACCTTGCGGGGTACGCTCAAAGAGCATCAGATCGAGTTCGGTTTCGAGTTTTTTTACAGCATGACTGATGTTTTGCTGGGTCATATGCAGTTCTTTTGCGGCAGTGCTCATGGAATGATATTTGGCTATTTCGACAAGATATGTTAATTGCTCAAGTGTCACTGGGTGCCTCCTTCTACAAATATCGTTTGTATAAATCTGCAAGTGTTGAAAGGTTTTGTAACGATCACGATGTAGGATCTGGTATAATTGGTACAAATAATATTAGTGCCTTTTGAATTATAGCAGGATAGGAGTTGAGATAAAATGGCTGAAAAACGAAAGATCCTTGTTTTGGGTGTAGATGGTATGGATCCCTCATTGACGCGAAAGTATCTAGCGAAAGGCATGCTGCCAAATATCAGGAAGTACATCGAAAGAGGTGCATGTCGGGAAGATCTCGTCATGCTCGGAGCGATGCCGACTGTCACGCCGCCAATGTGGACTACTCTGGCTACAGGTGCGTATCCGGCCACCCATGGGATCACGGATTTTTGGAACCAGGATCTGGAACATCTGGACACCCTTGTCTATGCATTTGATTCAAGAAAATGCAAGGCAGAACAATTATGGAATGTATTTGCAGAAGAAGGCAGGCGAACATTGGTGTGGCATTGGCCGGGAAGCTCCTGGCCGCCATCTCTCGACAGCGAATATCTGCACGTTGTTGATGGGACGAGCCCGCCGATCATCCAATATGGTAATGCGATCGTAGACTGGGAGAAGAACATTATTGCCGATGAAACGATCGATGGCTTGAGCTATCAACCAAAAGCAAAAACCGAGTCTAATGGCGCTGGATGCATTATCACAGATCTTGATGTCGAAGATGCCGAAGAACAGGACCTGGATATTGCTGATGCATCCGTCGGGAATCAACCAGTGACGAATATCATGTTGTCACATGAAGAAGGTGAACTGGCTCTGGAAGCGATGGTGCCAGACCTTGTGCAGTCACCGATCCGGCCGGCAGAAGGGTGGGATTTTGATACCACAGGCGCGAAAGAGTTTGCGATCATCCTATCGTCAGGATTGATAAAAAGATATTGTCTGCTCCAGCCAAACGACGAAGGTATCTTTGAAAAAGTGGCGATCTATCGATCAAAGACCGAGAAGGGTTTAGTGGCAGTGGTCGAAAAAGATGCTGTGACTTTTAACGTGGTCGATGAGATCAAAACGGAGACGGGCGCTACGCTGCGGGCAAATCGTCACTTTTGCATCCTGGATATGGAAGACGACGGGAGCCGTGTGCATCTTTGGACGGGGGTGGCGATGAATATCGATGACAACGATGTGTGGCATCCAAGGTCTCTCTATCAGGAGGTGATCGATCACGCAGGTCTTCTTCCGCCAGTGGCAGCAGGCGGCGGGATGAACCCACAGATCGTTGAACGGTTCATGCTGCCTTGTTGGGAAAAATATACACAGTGGCAATCAGCAGCCTTGCATCATTTGATGGATGAAGATGTATATGAGATGATATTTACCCACATCCATAATGTTGATGCCTGCGGTCACTTCTTCTGGCATCTTGGAAAGCATAGAGAAGATCGAGGTAATGATGAAGAACAGTACCAGGGCTTTATGCAGGAAGTATACCGTCAAACGGATGAATACTTAGGGAGCTTCATGGATTATCTGGATAAAGGATGGACGATCTTTATCGTTTCTGATCATGGTCTTATGACGACGATCCCGGATGAACCACCGCTGATCGGGGATGCGTATGGTGTTAATGTTCGGGTGATGCAGGAACTTGGCTATACTGTTCTGGAAAAGGATGCTGATGGAAAAGAACTGAGAAAGATCGATTGGGAAAAAACGCGGGCGGTTGCTTCCCGTGCCGGCCATATCTGGATCAACCTCATAGGCAGGAATGAGACAGGATGCGTGCGGCCAGAGGACCAATATTTGCTGGAAGATCAGATCATCAGTGACCTTTACAATTACCGCGATCCGAAGACCGGGCGCAGGGTCATCGCGCTGGCTTTACGGAATCGTGAGGCGGCCATCATCGGTATGAACGGTGATGAGTGTGGGGATATCGTGTATATGCTGGCAGAAGGTTTTAACCGTGTACATGGTGATTCGATGCCAACAGCACGTGGCTACAGAGATACCTCCGTATCACCGATCTTTATTGCGGCAGGCGAGGGGATCAAGACAGGCTATAAGACGGAGCGTGTGATCAGGGAAGTGGATGTAACGCCAACGATCGCTACGCTTGCAGGGGTCCGGATGCCTGCACAATGTGAAGGTGCGCCGGTCTACCAGATCCTGGAACAGTGAAATATTGATAAGCGGATGGATACGCCAGGACCGATGCGGTCCTGGCGTATTTTTATCTGATGAAATCGGCCTGTACAATACTGCCCCGTCGCGCAAAAAAGCCCCTTTCATCCGAAAGGGGCGGGCGTCAGGCGTCAAGGTCACCGAGAAGATCGAGAACATGCTCGCAGAGGATGCGCAGCTCGAGGGGACTGCGGTTGAGGCCGATCATGGTCGGGAACCCGACATTCATCTCGCAGATCAGGAGTTCCCGGGTCTGGGCGTCATATTTGATGTTCAGATAGCCTTCGTCATGGCCGTAATGGGCCTCAAAACGCATCTCACGAGAGCCGTCGGCGTTAGTGAGATGCTCTTTCAATGTAAAATGCTCGAGCAGTGTGTCGCGGTCTGCGACCTGCATGAGCCGCAGAAAATACGTTTCTTCGTCGCGGGTCATGGCAAAATCTCCTTTCAGTGAACGCTCCTTTTATTATAGCACAGACGGCGCAGTGACGGCGAAAAATCGATGCTGGAAGGCTTGCCGCAGTTGCCCGCAGGGGACGACTATGATAAACTAAAGATTATCAGATGAATGATAGGGAGGAAACAGCTTGGAGCGCTATAGGAAAGAAATCCTGATCGACCGTGAGACCATCGCCAGACGGGTGCAGGAGATGGGCAGACAGATCACGGAAGATTATTCAAAAAAATCATTACGTCCGTTGGTGGTGATCTCGATCCTCAAGGGGGCGATCCCATTTACGGCCGATCTCATCCGTGCCATTGACCGGCCGCTGCGCCTGGAGACGATGGTGGCATCGAGCTATGGTAGCGGCACCGTGTCCAGCGGCAAGGTGAACATCAAGTACAGAAGCTTTGATGATCTCTCGGGATGCGATGTCATCCTCGTTGATGACATCATTGACAGTGGGCATACCCTTGCTGCCATCAAGAACACGATCGCCGATTTTCACCCGGCAAGCGTGGCGACCTGCTGTTTTTTGAGCAAGCCGGAGCGCCGGGAGGTGGAGATGGCGGTGGACTATCTCGGACTGGAAGTGCCGGATAAATTCGTCATTGGTTACGGGCTGGATTTTGACGGTCAGTACCGTGAATTGCCGGATATCTGCGCGATCGTATTTGAAGAGGAGGAGAAATAATCGTGGAAAACAAACAGGAACTGGTCATCGTCGTCGATTTCGGCGGCCAGTATAACCAACTGATCGCACGCCGTGTGCGTGAGTGCAACGTCTATTGCGAAGTCGTGCCGTTCAATAAAGCTCTTGCTGCCATTGAAGAAAAGCAGCCAAAGGGCATCATCTTTACTGGTGGTCCAAACAGCGTTTATGGTGAAGGCGCACCTCAGATAGAACGCCGTATTTTTGAACTGGGCATTCCAGTGCTGGGGCTGTGCTATGGCATGCAGCTCATGGCCCATACCCTTGGCGGCAAGGTCGAAGCAGCTGATAAGCGCGAGTTTGGTAAGACGGAAACCCATTTTGACACCAGTGCTGCATTGTTTAAAGGTCTGCCTGACAGTGCGATCACCTGGATGAGTCACGTCGATTACGTGGCAGAGATGCCAGAGGGCTTCACAGCCATCGCTCATACCGCCGACTGCCCGGTCGCAGCCATGGCGAATGTGGAAAAGGGCCTCTACGCCATGCAGTATCACCCAGAAGTCAATCACACTGAAAACGGCACCGCCATGCTCAGGAACTTCCTGATGGAAGTTTGCCACTGCGACGCCGACTGGACCATGGCCAACTATGCCAAGCGCGCCATCGAAGACATCCGTGCCAAAGTCGGCGACGGCAAAGTGCTGCTCGCCCTCTCCGGCGGTGTGGACAGTTCTGTGGCAGCACAGCTCATCTCCAAAGCTGTCGGCAGCCAGCTCACCTGCATCTTCGTCGATCATGGCCTCATGCGCAAGAACGAGGGCGATGAAGTGGAAGCCGCCTTTGCAAACAGCGGCATGAACTTCATCCGTGTTGACGCCGCCGATCGCTTCCTTGGCAAGCTTGAAGGCGTCACCGATCCAGAACGCAAGCGCAAGATCATCGGCGAAGAGTTTATCCGCGTTTTCGAAGATGAAGGGCGCAAGATCGGCGCCGTCGATTACCTCGCCCAGGGGACCATTTACCCAGACGTTATCGAGAGCGGTACCGGCGATGCTGCCGTCATCAAGAGTCATCACAACGTTGGCGGTCTGCCGGCAGTTGTTGATTTCAAAGGCCTCATCGAGCCGCTGCGTATGCTCTTCAAAGATGAAGTGCGCCAGCTCGGGATCGAGCTCGGTCTTGCCGATTACCTCGTATGGCGCCAGCCATTCCCAGGCCCAGGCCTTGCCATCCGCGTCATGGGCGAGATCACCAGGGACAAACTCGACATCCTCCGCGATGCCGACGCCATTTATCGTGAAGAGATCGCAAGTGCCGGTCTCGATCGTTCCATCAACCAGTACTTCGCAGTCCTGACCTCGACCCGCACCGTCGGCGTCATGGGCGATTTCCGCACCTACGACTACACCCTCGCCCTTCGCGGCGTCACCACCACCGACTTCATGACCGCCGACTGGGCACGCATCCCATACGATGTGCTCGACAAGATCTCCAGCCGCATCGTCAATGAAGTTGACCACATCAACCGTATCGTTTACGATATCACCAGCAAGCCACCATCAACCATCGAGTGGGAGTGATGTGTTACTGTCATACTTTTCAAGCCTTCAGGATTTTCTGGAGGCTTTTTTGCGTTTGGACCCTTGGAAGGATTTTTCTATTATCCTTCTGGGATATTTTTAGAATCTGTTGAAAATATAGAAAAATTACGTTGCTAATGATATAATTGAATTTAAATTGGGAAATATCGTACGTCTGAGATCTTTAACTTTGAGACTGAGAAATATTATGTTTAGAAAGGAGCAAATCAATGGGTTTGAAAGGATATAGAAATAAGGATATCTTAGCGTGGCTTTGGTTTGATCCGGAGTATTATAATCCAGATAAAGATAATACTGTGTGCTATGTTTATCCACGTGTATTGGTAAATAAAGAAAGTGTTGATTTAATTAACCCTGAGGATTTCCCAAAGCACGGTGCTATTAGAGTTAATATCTATGGCGGTGAAACTGCGGAGGATATTTTTAATAGATTTGGTTCCTTTGTTAGTTTGAAAATCAATGAGGATGATCCTAATCCGAACTATGACGGAAACAATATGTACAGTCTTAGGTACAACTTTAATTTTGGGAGAACCAATTCTGGGATTTGGATAGAAAAATTTTCCGGTAAAGGTTACTATCAAATTATTGATGTTAATAACAATATTGAAGTTCTTCAAAAAGAGCGTTCGATACCGGCACCTGATTTTGAAGTCCGTACAACTCTTGTTTTGCTGAGATACGAAAATATATTGTATGGTCCTTTTGAGTGTGGAGAGGCAGAAGAAGAAAAAATTCCGCTTAATGGTATGAAGGATTATCAGTATAGTGTTGGTGAATATAGTGCGATAAACTATAATGACGAACTTTTGGTGATTGAAGACCAGAATGATCAAGAAGCTCTTATCCTCATTCCAATGTCTTCAATCCCTTCTCCTGAAGAGTGTGAAATCCAGTATGATTGGATAAATGAAATAACGCTAATTGATAGTTTTATTGATTCACTGCGTACGGAAAACTCTTACACACGTGATCAGGTGCGCAAGCTTAAGGAAATGGTACACCAGCTTTCTGCAAGCGGTTTTGGAGTGCAGTTTACAGATGACCGTATATCGAAGATACACACTCTACTTAAAGGAATTAGCCAAAAAGAGGAATATGTAAGTAGCATAGTGCAGTATGCTCTAGAGAATGAAGAAATAAAAAAAGTTCTGACGAAAGAAGTCGCAATCAACTATTTTGACCAAATTAAGGATCGCATTCCTGAGTTAACTTCAGTGCAAGAACGGATAAATAAACTTAAAGCTGAAGAGAAATTTTGGAACCAGCGTGCTGAAGAATGGCGGGAAATCACAGAGACTGTAAAAGCAGATACTTCTAAAGAGGATAAGACAAAAATATCTGAACTGACCCAAGATCTTGAAGAATTGCGCAAAGAAAATGAACCATTAAACGCA
>CAUDRX010000010.1 GCA_958451915.1 uncultured Peptococcaceae bacterium | reverse complement strand
CGAGGTGTTTGGCCTTTCGCACATCAAAGCCAAGTATCCGGCAGAGATCTCCGGTGGTGAAAAACAGCGTACAGCCGTCGCCCGTGCCCTCATCAATCAACCGCTGATGATCCTCGCAGATGAACCGACCGGCAACCTCGACAGCAAGTCGTCTCGCGCTGTCATCGATGCGTTCCAGCAGGCCAAGCAGGCGATGGATGCTACCATTCTCATGGTCACCCACGATTCTTATGCTGCCAGCTTCTGCGACCGTGTCATCGTTTTGCGTGACGGTGTTGTCTGGCGTGTGCTCAAACGCGGTCAGGAAGCACGTCTGGCTTTCCAGGACGCGTTGCTCGACGCCATCCGCGAAATGGGAGAGGCTACCGAGGCAGGGCCTGGTGTGCCCAGAGGGGAGTGATCATCATGACCAGCCTCAATACTTTCGATAAGGTACAGGCGCGGTTGCGAAAAATGAACCGTAACCGCTACGCCTTGCTCCTGTTCTGTACGTTTTTTTCCGTAACCCTCGTTACTGCTTACAGCCTGATGATGTATTCGCCGACGGTGCTCGATGTGCTGCCGGAGGGCGGCGACAGCCGCAAACAGACAACGATGATCTTTGTGCTCACGATCCTCGGCTGTGCTGTCTTCACCACTTACGCCGCCGGGCTGTTCTTCCGTGAAAAGAGCCGCGAGACCGGCATTTTCCTCGCCCTCGGCGCCAGCCGCCAAACCCTCTCCCGTGCGCTTT
Source organism: uncultured Peptococcaceae bacterium (assembly GCA_958451915.1). Taxonomy (GTDB): domain Bacteria; phylum Bacillota; class Peptococcia; order Peptococcales; family Peptococcaceae; genus UMGS1590. The sequence goes on along the minus strand of CAUDRX010000010.1, from coordinate 24,627 downwards.
ATAAGGAGCTTGCGCTGATAGCGCTGGGCAGCTGCATCGGCGGCGGACTGCTTGGTATCGGCGTAGCGGCAGGCATCTGGCAGATCTTCCGCGCCGTCATCGTTGATACCGCAGAAATGGCCCTTCATTTCGATCTCAAAGCCTATGCGTATGTGCTCGCTTTCGCGCTTTTTGTGACGGTGATGCTCTTCTTTCTCGGCCGTCGTTCAGTACGCGGCACGAACATCATCGATGTCATCCAGGAGAGCCACAAGAGCGAGCCGATCCGTGCTGTACCGTGCTGGTACGGACCCGCAGGCATCATTCTCGTGGCGGCCGGTGCCGCGCTTGGTTACTTCATGCCGAGTTTCTTCATCCTCAGGATGCACTGGTATCCACCGGGCATCGTTGATGCCATCTGTTTCGCACCGGCGCTTGTGGGGCTGTATATGATCCTTCTGCACACCGTCGGCAACGGCTGGGGCGGTAAACGCAAGCGCTACAAGGATATCATCTCTGTCTCGATGATGAAATTCCAGGCGCGTCAGACCGTGCGCAACATGCTCGTGATGACGCTGCTCATTGCCGGCGCTTATTTCGCCAGCTTCTACATGCCGATGATGATGGGCAGTGCCGATGCGGGTGCGCGCGCGCTGCCGATCGATTATCTCTTCCACTATCGTGCCGATCAGCACGAGATCCCTGACGAAAGCGCCATCCGCGCCCTCGCCGATGAATACGATGTCACCATCGAAAGCTACGCCGAAGCGCCGATGGCGCGGCTGGCTGTGGACGGTATGTATTCTGTGGAGACCGAGACCGCCTTTGGCACAACGTACGAAAAATTTTACACCAAACAGTTTCAGTCCAACCTCTTCCTCTCTGAGAGCGGCTATGAAGCGCTCAGTGGTGCGGCTGTCGATGTCGAACCGGGTACCATCGTGCCGGTCTATAACAGCGACGGATTCGACAACTACCAGCTGAGCGAAGATGTGACGATCGTGACGAATTTTGTCACTGGAGAAGAATACCCGGTCACCGTCGCGGCACCGTTCATCAATGACAGTCTGCTCGGCTACTATGTTCTGGACGATAACGATTATGCGCGGTGGAGTGCAGGCCTTCCGCCGGAATGGCTGGAAAACCTCGTTGCTTTCAACGTAGCGGATGTGGATGATACCTATGCGTTTGCCGATGCGCTCTTTAATGCCATTGTCGATGGGTCAGGCCCGGAAGTGGAGCTCATTGATGCCTGGGACCCTGTCATCCGCGCGCGTGACATCGCCGCCGACGGCAGCTACTGGTGTGACCCCGAGAACGCTGCAGAATATGACTTCGAGGGTATCAACTACGACAACCGTGATGGCACCGATTTTCGTTCGGACTGGCTGTATATGCCGGCCTTCCGCGTGCTGAACGACGCCGACCTGCTCCAGACCTACGCCGTCTTCATGATGATCTTCGTCTTTATCGCCATTGTCTGCTTCGCAGCGGTTTTCGTCATTGCCTATACCCGCTGCCTCACCATCGCGCTGACGAACCGCAGTGTTTATGACGATCTGCGGCATCTCGGTGCACCGCCGGACTATCTGCACCACTCGGCGACGAGCCAGGTGCGCCGTGTCTTCCTTACGCCGGCGCTTTTCGGCACCATTGTCATCAGCGCTTTTTACTGCATGATGATGTATTTCAATGACAACCAGCTCACCGCTGGCGAATGCTATGGGCTCGGCCTCTGTGGTCTCGTCATAGCTGCTGTCAGCGCGCTGCTCTGGGTCGTTTACCGCATGACCCGCCGCAAGGTCTGCTCAGTGCTGGGCCTTCGCTGAATGGTACAAAAATAAACGCAGCACCTTCCCCGGACGCGGGGAAGGCGCTGCGTTCGTTTTTTTTGATCACGGGCTATTGCAATATATGGGTTGTTATTTTTTTGTGATAGAAATATAATTTAGACGATGCAATGATTTCATTTATGGATATAATAGCGCGAGGGGATTTTTGCAGCAATCGCAAAGCCCGCGCCGCTGCATCAAAGAAAGAGAGAAAGAAGGAATTGTTATGAGTACTGTATCCGGTGCAGGCGGTCAGAAACGCCTTTTGTTCTGGGCGATCATCTTCGTCGTGCCGCTGCTCGTTCTGCTGATCCCGACGAACGATACGTTCACGATGCAGCAGAAATTGTTTGTTTCGATCACCCTGTGGACTATTTTGATGTTTGCTTTTGAGCTTGTAGATAACTTTATCCCATGTCTCATCATGCCGATCCTTTTCATGGTCACTGGTGTGGCGCCATGGGAAACGGCCTTTTCGGGCTGGTACCAGTCTATCCCCTGGCAGGTCCTGGGAATGTTTCTGCTTGTCAATGCCCTGATGCGCAACGGGCTCCTGCAGCGTATCGCTTATTTCTGTATCCTGCGCACGAACTGTACCTATAAAGGCGTGCTCTGGGGGATGTTCCTATTTGGCGTTGTTTTCAACCTCTTTTTACCAGGGGGGTCCTGCGTGGCCATGGCGACCTTTGCTTTCAGCATCTGCTCAACCCTGGGGCTGACTCAGTCCAGGACGGCGACTGGCATCACTCTCGCCGGTGCTATGGGTTATCTGATGCCAGGCTTTTTCATCTATGTGCCGTCCAATTTTGGGCTGCTCGTTTCCGTGGCTTCTTCAGTAGACCCGTCGATCTCACTTAACTTCGTCAAGTATCTCACACATAACGCAGTCTTTATCCTTTTTGGCATTCTCATGATCGAGGTCATCGCGCGCATGTTCAAGCCAGACATCCCGATCGACAGCAAGTCGCTCTTCCGCGAAAAACGTGATGCTCTCGGTAAGATGAGCCGCGAAGAAAAGATCTCCGCCGTGGCGCTGATCATCATTGTGCTCTATATTTTTACTGCTAACATCCATGGCCAGGATCTTGTCTATGTTTTCGTGCTCCTGCCGGCGATCATGGCTTTCCCTTGCTTTAATGTGGTCCAGAAGCAGGATATTGATGCCCTCAATTTCAAGTTCGTTTTCTTCCTTGTCACCTGCATGTCCATTGGTTTTGTTGCCGCTTCCACCGGCATCAATAACACTATTGCCGAGCTCGTTCTCCCTGTTATGGAAGATATGGGCACTTCCGGTGTCGTCGGGCTGACCTGGCTGATGGCGATGCTCGTCAACTTTGCGCTGACACCGCTGGCAGCGATGGCTTCCTTCGGAGTGCCGATCACCGAGATCGCGCTTTCGCTGCACATCGAGCCGTATCCGATCCTGTATGCGTTCAATTTTGGGCTCGACCAGCTGCTCTTCCCGTATGAATATGCGATCTACCTGATCTATTTTTCCTTTGGGATGATCAAGATGAAAGATTTCATCAAGTTTGGCGCCGTCAAGATGGTGCTGAGCATCCTCTTTCTGATGATCCTCGCTGTGCCATACTGGCACTTGGTCGGGCTTTTATGATGCGATAACGATCGCCCGCCAGAAGATCTGTGCAAAGCAGATCTCTGGCGGGCGATTTTTTTGCTGCCGGATGCCGGCAATAAAGTTGATCTGAAATAAGGGGCAGGTGTTATCTCGCCGGCAGCCAGAGCTCGCAGCGAAAATGGCCTTCGGTGTCGAAACGGGCGTCCCCCTTGTGTGCCTGGGCGATCTGGCGTACGAGACGCAGGCCGGTGCCATGAGCGGCGAGGCCGTCGGCAGCGGTGCCGGGATCCTGGCCGATCGTGGCAGCGCTGGTTGGCGCCTGGCTTTCGACAAAGAGGATGATGTGACGCTTATCAGCAAAACCGCCGGCGCGGATGGTACAGCCAGGCGGATTGTGGCGCACGCAGTTGTTCAGGAGATTGGTGAGGGCACGGCTGAGCAGGGCGGGATCAGCGTTGAGCAGCGGCAGCGGTGTCTCTGGCAGGTCAATGTCAAGGGGATAACCGTCGGCCTGGCCGCTGTTCATGAAGTCGGCGATACACTGGCGCAGCAGTGCCGTCGGCTGTACAGTTTCCCGGCGCAGGGGCTGCATGCTTGAGTCGAGCCGCATGGTCAGGTTGAGGTCGCCGACAAGGTCCCGGATCGTCTGGCTCTGGCGGCGGATGATCTGCGCCTTTTGCCGTGCTTCGGCGGCAAGGGACGGGTCGTGTTCGAGATGGGCGGCGTTTCCCATGACGAGGGAGAGCGGCGTGCGGATGTCGTGGCTCACCCCGTTCACCCATTCAGCACGGGCGGCGTCAATGCGGGCCTGGTCTCTGTGGAACCAGCGCCGCAGGAGCAGTGCTGAGACGCCGAGCACGCAGATGAGCATGACGAAAAAGAGCCCGCCAAACCAGAGCAGTGTCGGCCAGATGGTGTTGGTTGGGATCTCCAGGGAGTAGCGCTGCAGGCTGAATTTCGGTGCGCCGATGACGAGGATGCCGTCTTCGCGGATGCGCGTGCGCACCGGGTAGTCATCGAGAAACCAGCGGGTGAAGCTGGCAACATTGCGCAGGCTGTAATGGTCGGGGATGTCCTCAGGTTTGTTATAGCTCCAGACCACACTGCCATCGTCAGCGATGAGCATGGCCCACTGGTTTTTGCCGTCGAGGGCGAAGGCGGCGTCGAACTGGTAGCCGTCGGCTGTCTGCACCAGGGCTTCGTCGATGGTGTTGGTGGAAAAATTGCCGTCCGTATTGAGTTTGAACGCCATCACCATGAAGCCGATGATCCCGGCGATAAAGAGCACAAAGATCAGCGCCATTGAGAGTGTCATCACCAGTGCCGAGCGCCAGATGCTGCGCCACTTCATGATCCGTCCCCCCTGGCCAGTCGGTAGCCGAGACCGCGCACGGTGAGCAGGTGCTGTGGATGCGATGGGTCTGCTTCGATCTTGGCGCGCAGGCGGCGCACGTGCACCATGAGGGTGTTTTCATAACCAATGTTCGGCCCCTCCCAAAGGGCATCACAGAGCGCGTCGATGGTAACGATGTTGCCACGGTTGTCCCAGAGCTTTCGGAGCAGGGTGTATTCCTTGGCAGTGAGCGGCGTTTCTTTGCCATCGCGCCGCACGAGGCTCTTGCCCCAGTCGATGGTGCAATCGCCGAGCCGGGCCGTTTCCGCATCGGCAGCACCTGCCGTGTAGCTGCGGCGGAGCACAGCAGCCAGGCGCAGCAGAAGCTCTTCTGGCAGGAAAGGTTTGGTGATGTAATCGTCGGCGCCGAGACCGAGCCCTTCGAGGCGGGCGGCGTCTTCGTCGCGGGCCGAGAGGAAGAGTGTCGGCACATCGCGAAGGGCGCGCAGCTGGCCAAAGAGGCTGAAGCCGTCGCCGTCGGGCAGCATCACATCGAGGAGCACAGCGTGCGGGTGCGCGCTGCGAAAAGCAGCGAGTGCTTCTGCACAGGTGGCGGCGCTCACGACCTCGTAACCAGCCTGAGCGAGAAAGGCGCGGATCATCTCACGCAGAGCCGGCTCGTCGTCGACGATGAGGATCTTATAAGACATGTGGGATCATCCCTTTCGGTTTATGATGACTTTATCATAGCACAATTCTGGTCGTTCTGCCGTGTGAACGGCAGAATTCAGGTAATCGTAAGGCAGCTGTCAGCGGTCCTTAAGGCAGGCCGGGTATGATGGATGCATCAGATCAAGAACGGAGGGAAAAAACATGACAACATCCATCATACAGACACACCATCTTTCGAAACGCTATGGCAGCGTCCTGCGCGTCAATGACCTCGGCCTGCGCGTGCCGGAGGGCTGCATTTACGGCTTCCTCGGACCGAACGGCGCCGGTAAATCGACAACGTTGAAGATGATCCTTGGCCTTGTGCGGCCGACAGCCGGCGATGTCGCTGTTTTTGGCGAAGGGATGACGCGGCGCAATCGTCTCCGTATCCTTTCGCAGATCGGCAGTCTCATCGAGAGCCCGAGTTACTACGGCCATCTTACTGGTGAAGAAAACCTGCGCATCGTGCAGACGATGCGCGGTGTGCCGGCACAGAATATCCGCGAGGTGCTGGAGATCGTGCGTCTCACCGATGCAAAGGACAAGCGTGCCGCTCATTACAGCCTTGGCATGAAGCAGCGGCTGGGTCTGGCAGCGGCGCTGCTGGGCTATCCGCGGCTCCTGATCCTCGATGAACCGACCAATGGCCTCGATCCTGCCGGCATTCAGGAGATGCGCGAGCTCATCAAGGCGCTGCCGAGCCGCTTCGGCATGACGGTCGTCGTCTCCAGCCACCTGCTCAGCGAGATCGACCAGATGGCCGACCACGTTGGCATTATCCGCGAGGGTGAGCTCGTCTTCCAGGACAGCCTCGCTGCCCTGCACAGCAAGAGCCAGCACCATCTGGCGCTGCGCACGACAGACAACGCCCGCGCCGGGCAGCTCTTGCGCGAGCGTCGGCTGCGTGTGAGCACAGACGAAGAAGGCTGGCTCGTGCTGCCGCTGCTCACTGACGAGACGACGGCAGCGCTGGCGGAATTGCTCGTGACGCAGCGCATTGGCGTACTGCGTCTGGAGGAACGGCAGAAGAGCCTGGAGGACATCTTCCTCGAACTCACCGGGAAGGGGGCGACGTTATGAGTCTCCTGAGACTGGAATTTTTCAAATGCCGCCGGCGCAAGATCTTTCTCGTCGGGCTGGCGCTCATCGCTGCACAGCTTGTCTGGATCTTTACGTCGATCCTGCGCATGGATGCAGCCGACCTGCGTCAGGGATGGATGTGGCTGCTCTACGATCTGGCGATGGTCGACAGCTTTATGCTGCCACTGGCGACGGCTGTCATCGCCAGCCGCAACTGTGAGATCGAGCACAGGGGCAGTACGCTGAAAAGTCTGGAGACGCTGACAACGCCGGGCCGCCTTTACAATGTCAAGCTCCTTTGGGGCGCGATCGTGCTGGGGCTGTTGATGCTCCTGCGCACAGGGCTCTTTCTCGGCGTGGGCTACTACGAAGCTTTTCCTGGCGGGATCCCGTACCAGGCCTGGGGCTTTTTTACCATTGTCAGCTGGGCGGTGTCGATGATGCTCTATCTTTTGCAGCAGGGGCTCAGCTTGCGCTTTGCCAACCAGGCCGTGCCGCTCATTGTGGGCCTGGCCGGGAGCTTCCTCGGGCTGATGGGGTTATTCTTCCCAAATGTGGTGCAGCGGCTTCTGCCCTGGAGTTACTACGGGCTTTTCAGTCAGGTGGCCATGTGGTGGGATGAAGCCACGCGCTACACAGAATTTTACTGGCGCACGCCGGCGGCCATCGATGTGGTGCTCTTCGCCATCTGGGCCCTCGTGTTTTTCATCGTTGGACGTACGCTTTTCGTGCGAAAGGAGGTCTGAATGATGATCATCCGTGCATTGTGTGCTGAATGCATCAAGGCGCATCGTGCGCCGGTATGGCTGGCCTTTATCGTGCTGCCGCTGATCCCGGCGGTGCTCGGCACCTTTAACTATCTCGGTAATCTGGCACTGCTTAAAAGCAGCTGGTACAGCCTTTGGACCCAGCACACGCTTTTTGCGTCGTACTTTTTCCTGCCGGCTTTGCTTGCTGTTTACTGCGCCTGGGAATGGCGGCTGGAAAATACCGATCACAGTTTCAACAGCTTTCTCACTGCGCCAGTTTCGCGGACCGGTCTCTATCTTGCCAAGCTCGTGCCGGCGATCGGTGTGAGCATTCTGACGCAGCTTGTCTGCGGGGTGCTCTTCATCGCCAGTGGCTTCCTTGCAGGCATCCGTGACCCCTTACCGCCGGAACTCGTCGAATGGCTCGGCTGCGGCGCGCTGGGCAGCATCGCCATCTGCGCCGTGCAGCTCTTTCTGAGCCTGCTCATCCGTTCCTTTGCGATCCCAGTGGCCATCGGCCTTTTGGGCGGCATTGCCGGGCTCATGGTGACGGCCCAGGGCTGGGGATTGTATTTTCCATATTCGCTGCTTGCCGTCGGCATGCGTGCCAACAACCCGCAGATGGAGGTCGACTTCGTTCAGCTCGCTGTATCGACGGCCGTCTGCATGCTTGTCTTCGCCATCCTTACCATCCGCTTGCTGGCGCGGCGCGATGTCGGCGGGGAATGACACCTTGCAGCGGCTGTGCTATAATGAGGAAAAATCTCACAGAGAGGAAGGATCCTTATGAAAGTCATCGGAATCAATGGCAGCCCGCGTAAAAAATGGCATTCGTCCCAGCTCCTCGATCATGCCCTCGATGGTGCGAAGGCCGCAGGCGCAGAGGTGGAACGCATCGATCTTTTTGACCTCAGCTTTCGCGGCTGTATCAGCTGTTTCGCCTGCAAGCGCCTCGGCGGTCCGAGTTATACACGCTGCGCCCAGCGGGACGCGCTGACGCCAGTGCTCGAGAAGATCCTTGCCGCCGATGCCCTTGTCGTCGCGGCGCCGATCTATTACGGCGAGGTGCCTGGCGCTGTGCGCAATTTCTATGAACGATTGCTCTTTCCGCCAAACCACTATACAGGCAGCGCCCCGGACGAGGGTTATGGCCGCCGCATCCGCGTCGGGCTCATCTATACCATGGGCGTGCCTGATCAGGCTGCCCATGAAAAGACCAACTATGATACCACCGCTCGTGACGCCGCCCGCTTTCAGCGCTTTCTTGGCGACACGGAGACCCTCAATGCTTTCAATGCCTATCAGTTCGACGACTACAGCAAATATGCTTCCAGCAGTTTTGACCCCGAAAAGAAAAAAGCCTGGCTTGAGAACGAGTTCCCGAAGGAATGCCAGCGCGCATATGCATTGGGTGAACGGCTTGGCAGGCAGTGAGCGCTTTGGGGCGCAGTGTTTCCCCTGAAAAGCAAAAGCACTCGCATTGCATGAGATATCGCAATGCGAGTGCTTTTTTATGCTGTCAGGCCTCCATACATGACGATACAAAGAGATACAAGGCGTTTGCAGGCTCTCCGCAAGCGCCTTCTGCAGCCCGGGCTGCCGCTTTTAAGGCATCACTGCACGAAGCGCGTCCATGAGCGCAGCTTTGCAGGCGTTGTACTGTTCGATCTCCGGGTCGGAGAAGGTGCCGTCAGCGATGGTGGCTTCCAGCTCTTCGAGAGTGACCCAGCGCCAGTCAACGGTCTCACCGTCCTGCAGGACAATGCCGTCGGGATCGATCGTGGTGTGGTAGATGTAGCAGTCAACGAAGGCCGTAGGGATGCGGATGGTCTGGATGTGCTCGAGGTCGCTGCAAGCGCAGTCCATGCCGGTCTCTTCGCGCACCTCCCGGGCAGCGCCTGCACAGCTTGCTTCGCCGGCAAGGATGGAGCCGCCGGTGTTCTCCCACTGGTTGGGGCAGATGAGCTTGGCGGGATGACGTTTGGTGAGGAGGATGCGGCCGAGGCGGTCATGGATCGTCCAGACGCCGATGATGGTGTGATATCGGCCATCGGGCAGCGGTTCGCCGCGGCGCAGGGTTTCGCCTGTGGGACGGCGGTCGCTGTCAAAGAGGTCCCAGTATTCTCCTTTGGCACCCTGGCCGCTGGCCTGTGAAGCCATCAGTGGTCACCTCGTTTCAATCGCTTTGGTGCGCCTTTGGCCCTGGCTTTGCGGGCGCGGTCCTTGTGCTTTGGTTTTGCTGCCAAAGCAGGCTTGTGCTGCGGTTTTTTCTTTGGTTTCTCAGGCGCCGGACCAGCGACGATCATGCCTTTGGAGAAATGCACTTCTTCAAACTGGATGCCGAGGTCACGCTGATAGATGCGGATGGCGGCTTCGTCGTGGTCGCTGACGAAGGAAAGCGTGGCGCCATCGGCATCACCGCGGCCGGTGCGGCCGGCACGATGCACGTAGGTCAGCGGTTCCAGCGGAAAATCGAGATTGATGACCTGATCGATATCCGGCACGTCCAGACCACGGGCTGCCAGGTCGCTGGCGATGAGGATGCCGTCAAAACCCTGACGGAAAGTCTCGAGGGCTTTCTGGCGTTCGAGCTTTTTCATATCGGCCGAGAGCACGCCGGCTTCGATGTGGTGGTAGGCAAGGCGGTCCTGGAGATGGGCGATCTCGTCATCGCCATTCAAAAAGATCAGTGTTTTGCCGTCCATGGCAGCGAGCGCCTTGCGCAGGTTGTCAAACTTCCTGCGGGCTTCGCAGCGCAGGAAAAAGTGGCCGATGTTTGGGTTGAGGGCGGCCTCACTGTCGCTGATGAGGAATTCTGCTTCCGGGATGTGTGCAGAGAGCCAGGCGCGCGCATCAGCATCGATCGATGCCGAGCAGGCAATGGTCTGGGTGCTCCTGCGCAGGGCTTTCTGGATGGCGGCGAGAGGACGCCCGCTTTCCTGCTCCAGTAAAGCGTCAACTTCGTCAAAGACGACGCCCTCGATGGTCTGTCCGTTGATCTTGCGGCGGTCAAAGAGTTCGAGGATGCGTCCCGGCGTACCTACGAGGATCTGCGGTTTTGTCTTCAGTTTTTCAAGCTGGTGGCTGATGTTGGCACCGCCGCCGATGAGGGCGAGGCTGTAGGGGGTATCGAGATGAGCGTTCATATCACGGATGACATGGCCGATCTGCACGGCGAGTTCCTGGGTCGGTGCGACGATGAGCAGCTTGTTGCCGCTCTCGCCGGGGGTGAGTTTTGTCAGGAGAGGCAGGAGATAAGCCAGGGTTTTGCCGCTGCCCGTGCGCGACTGCATGACGAGGTTGCGCCCTTCACGGATGAGCGGGAAAGACGCGGTCTGAACCGGCATCGGGGCAGTGATACTGAAGGTGCTTTCCAGCGTGTCTTTCAGCGTCGGCGGAAGGTCGTTGAAGATAGAGTCCATGGAATCCTCCTTCATGGTTTAAAGTGTGATCACGTCGAGATCGTTCGGTGCGTCGACCGGGCCATCGAAATACTGGCGCGCTTCGGCTTCGTAGCGGGCTTTGCGGGTGTCGAGGCCGGTGTCTTCGCTGTGGAAGAGGATGAGGTGTCTGGCGCCAGCCCTGGTGGCGTTCTCTGCGGCATCACGGACGGTGGAATGGCTGATACGATGTGGATTGATCTTGTCTGCATCTGCCTGGAGACACATCGCTTCGTGGATGAGGTGGTCACAGTTTTTGGCGTAAGGCAGCCCGCGGTCATAGAGTGGTTCGTCGCCGAGGAAGACCAGGCTTTCACCGTTTGTGAGACGCGCACGCCAGCCGTACTGTACAGTCTTGGTGGCGCCGGTGTCAAAAAAGGTGACCTGCCATGGCCCGATGGCGCAGGTTTCACCGTCGCCCACCGCCTGGAAGCGGATGTCTTTGTCAAAGAGCGCTGTGACGCGGTTTGAGACAAGGAGCTCACAGCAGGTGCGCAGGGTCCGGAGAACGCTGGCTTCGCCATAGATCGTGAATGGTGCTGTGCGGCCGCGGCCAAAGGTCTGGCCGACGGTACGCACGAGCCAGATGGCACCGATGAGGTGGTCGGTGTGGCAGTGGGAGACAAAGAGATCGGTGAGGGCGTCTGCGGCGATGCCGGCACGCTCCATCTGCAGGAGCACCCCATTGCCGCTGCCGCCGTCGGTCATAAAGAGATGGTCATCGTGTTTGAGTACCAGACAGGTTGTATAGCAGTGGTAGGCCATGGCGTGTCCGGTGCCGAGAAATTGTAAGCTGTCCATATCAGTTCGCTTCCTTTTCAAGAGTCAGACGTAGTTTGTTGCTGCGTGGAAATTCGCGGCGCGCGATCGGCCGGGATGCCTTGAGCACCGCCTGGCGTGTGAGACCGTCCTGGGTCTGCGCCAAAAAGCCGTCTTCAGCGAGGGAGAACTGGTCTTCGCCGGTGCAGGTGACGCTAAAGCCGCGGTCACCTTTCCAGGTGCGCACGCGCAGGACGTCGCCGCGCGTCATCTTCTTCAGTCGTGTTTGCAGTTCGCTTGTGAGACTTGCTGCTGCGATCATCGTTCCACCAGCCTTTCGTGTGTTTTGTTCGGGCACTATTATAGCACAAGCGCATGGGCACAGATAGTCTCATAGAAACAAAAAAAACACCCGCCTGCAGGCGGGCGGGCGGCGCTCAGCGCCGGGTCACAAGATCGTCGAGGGTTCTGCGCTGGCTGTGCAGCGGCGATGGCTGCGCATCATCGGCTGGCACGCCGATCGGCATCAGGAGAACAGGCCGGTGGTTTTCCGGCAGCGCCAGCGCCGCTGCCAGCTTGCTTGGCGGGAAGTAGCCGACCCAGCAGCTGCCGATGCCATTGGCCCAGGCTTCGAGCATCATGTGGCAAGCGACAATAGCGGCGTCCTGTTCGCCGGAAGTGACGCCATTTTCGAGCGGATTTTTCCAGGTGCGCGCGGTATCAGCGCAGACGAGGAGGATCGCAGGTGCATCGAACGTGTACCTGGTCAGCCCGGCGACTGCGGCGCGGGCATCTTTGCTCTCGAGCACGTAGATGTGTACAGCCTGATTGTTGCAGGCGGTCGGCGCGAGGCGGCCGGCTTCGAGGATGCGGGCGAGGGCCTCCGGTGCGATGGCGTCTGGCTTGAACTTGCGCACAGAGCAGCGTTCGCTCATGAGGGTGAGAAGATCTGTCATGATACATGCCTTCTTTCTGTATGGTCTGTTTCTATTTTAGCATCTGCCGCTTGCGCATGCACAAACGGTGCGGTTTTGTAAAGAAAGCCGCATAATTTTCGCGCCAAAGCCCCCAGAGGCGTGGTATAATGATTATTACCGATTATAGTATGACCGAGTGGCTGAAAACAGAAAGGAACATGGCTGTGGAACCATTCATTCGATTTAAAAATGTCAACAAGACCTACCATGTTGGCAGTGTGGATATCTCTGCCCTGCACGATGTCAACTTTGAAGTGGAAAAAGGCGAGATCTGCATCATCGTCGGCGCTTCCGGCGCCGGCAAGACAACGCTCCTGAACATCCTCGGCGGCATGGATTCGCTTACGAGCGGCGAAGTCTGGCTCGATGGCAAGAACATCGCTGGCTACAACGAGAAAGAACTGACCACCTATCGCCGCTATGACATCGGCTTCGTCTTTCAGTTTTATAACCTGATCCCAAATCTCACGGCGCTGGAAAATGTCGAGCTTGCCACTCAGATCGGCAAAGACCCTGCTGATCCGGCAACGGTGTTGGAAGAAGTCGGCCTTGGCGAACGCAAGGACAATTTCCCTGCTCAGCTCTCAGGCGGTGAACAGCAGCGCGTGGCCATCGCCCGCGCCCTTGCCAAAAATCCGAAACTCCTGCTCTGCGACGAGCCGACCGGTGCGTTGGACTACAACACCGGTAAGCTCATACTCAAACTTTTGCAGGAGACCTGCCGCAAGAATAATATGACCGTCGTCATCGTTACCCATAACCTTGCGCTCTGTCCGATGGCCGACCGCGTCGTCCATGTTAAGAGCGGCGAGATCCAGAAGGTCGAGCTTAACGCCCAGCCTATGTCCATCGACGATATCGAATGGTGAGGTGAGGAGCATGACAAAAAGCTTACTCAAGACCGCTCTGCGAGAGATCCGCTCGAGCTTCGGCCGCTTTATCGCCATCCTCGCCATCGTGGCGTTGGGCGTTGGTTTTTTTGCCGGGCTCATGGTCAGCGAAGAGGCCATGCTCAAGACCGGCGACACCTATCTGCATGAGCAGCATTTCTACGATTTCAGGCTCATGTCGACCCTCGGCTTCGAGCAGGAGGAGGTCGCAGCCATCGCTGAGAATGAACATGTCGTCCTCGCCGATGGCGCCTACCAGACCGATGCCCTCGTCAGTGATGGCGGTGATGAAGAAAAGGTCGGCCGCTTCCATTCCATCACCGCTGAAGTGAACCTGCTTGCTCTCAAGGATGGGCGCCTGCCGGAGAATGCAGACGAATGTGTCGCCGATGCGACCTACTATACGTCTGATGATATCGGAAAGACCGTTGTCCTTAGCGATGATAATGACAGCGACACTCTGGATGCTCTCGACAGCCACGAGATGGAGATCGTCGGCATCGCCGAATCACCGCTCTATATGCGCATGGGGCGCTATTCCAGCGAGATCGGAGCCGGTGAGGTCGAAGCTGTTTTCTATGTACCGGAAGAGGCGTTCACCTCTGAATATTATACAGAGGTCTATCTCACAACTGATACCGAAGGTGAGATCTACAGCGACGCCTACGACACCAGCATCGATGATGCAGAACCATCCATCACCGAGGACACCGAAGCTGTGATCAATGATCGCTATGATGAGATCGTTCAGGAGATCGAAGACGGCCGCAAAGAGGCCCAGGACGGCATCGATCAGGCCAATGAAGCCCTTGCCCTCGGCGAGAAGGCCGGTCTGCCGGATTCTCAGCTCGAGGAGATCCGCGCCCAGCGCGACGAGGCCCAGGAGATCCTCGATGATCTCACCGTGCCGGAAGAGCCGGAGGTTTACGTGCTCACCCGCGATGAAGATGTTGGGTTCCAGTTCTTCAAGAGCGACACTGCCATCGTCAGTTCCATCGCCAAAGTCTTCCCGGTCTTCTTCTTCCTTGTCGCCGCCCTCGTCTGCGTCACCACCATGACCCGCATGATGAACGAGCAGCGCACCCAGATCGGTGTGCTCAAATCAATGGGCTATTCCAACGCCAGCATCCTCATGAAGTACATGCTCTATTCCGGAAGTTCCGGCATCGTAGGCTGTTTCATCGGTTTCTTCGCCGGTACCTGGGGATTCCCAGTGATCATCTGGAGCGCTTACCGCTATTACTATGCCCTGCCGGACAACATCATGTATGTGTTCAACTGGCAGCTGCTTTTGATCTCGCTGGTCGTGACCATGCTCTGCACCATGGGCGTCACCTGGCTCTGCGGGCGCAGCGCCCTCACGCAGACCGCTGCCAACCTGATCCGGCCAAAAGCGCCGAAAGCCGGCAAGCGCAATCCGCTCGAGCGTGTCACGCCTGTCTGGAAACGGCTTTCCTTCCTGCAGAAGATCACCGTGCGCAACCTTTTCCGCTACAAGGCGCGGTTCTTTATGATGATCCTGGGCATTGGCGGCTGTACCGCTCTGATCGTCACTGCACTGGCGCTTCAGGACAATTTCATGGGTGTCGCAGATCAGCAGTTCAATGAGATCGATCTCTACGACGCCACCGCATCTTTCAACGAGAGCCTGAGCCAGGAAGAGATGGATGCCTTCCTTGATGAGAACGGCGAACGTCTCGATGGCGTACTCTTCTCCTACACAGGCAACATGGACATCTCCGCCAATGGCACCACCCACAGCGTCTCCATGAACGCGCCGGTGGAAAGCGATGATCTTGGTGATTTCTTCAGCTGGCATGATGACAGCACCACTTTCGGGATCCCGGATGACGGCGAGATGCTCCTCGACCGTGGCCTTGCCGACCGCTTAGGCGTGCAGGCAGGTGACGAAGTCACCGTGCGTGACAGTGACATGCACGAGGCGACATTGACGATCGCAGGCGTCTATGACAACTACATCTCCAACAATGCCTACATCTCCCGCCAGACCCTGGAAGATGATTTCGGCAAGACCGATGTCAACAGCGCCTATCTCAATTTCGCAGGCGACGCCGATGTGCACCAGGCGGCTGCCGATCTCATGGGCGCCGACGAGAACATCACCAATGTCTCCGTCACCGCCGATTCCATGTCGATGTTCACCGACATGCTCGACAGCCTCAACATCATCGTTTTTGTGATCATCCTCTGCGCCGGTGCGCTTGCCTTCATCGTTCTCTACAACCTGACCAATATCAATATCAGTGAACGTATCCGCGAGATCGCCACCCTCAAGGTCCTCGGCTTTTATGCCAAGGAAGCCAATGCCTACGTCTTCCGCGAGAATACCGCGCTGACCATCTTCGGCGCCCTCGCCGGACTTGTGCTCGGCAAGTTCTTCCACGCCTTCGTGATGGCGCAGATCGTCGTCGACGGCCTCACCTTCGACGCCTACGTGAGCCCGCAGAACTATGTCATCGCCTTCGTGCTGACCATGGTCTTTGCTTATATCACCCAGCTCATCATGCGCCGTAAGATCAGTAAGATCCACATGGCCGAGTCGCTGAAATCAGTGGAATAACGTTTTTTCGATCCTGCTCGCGCCTGCGGGCAGGATTTAATTTTTGCTGCCGCGTGCTATAATGATAAAGAAAAACAAACAAGGAGGCTTTTTTATGGACGCCATCCATCGGTTATATGATGCGCTGACCACGTGCGACTATGTGCTCGTGGGTGCCGGGGCGGGGCTCTCTGCGGCGGCGGGCATCAGCTTTGCTGACGAGCGCGCCTTTAAGCAGCACTATCCGGCGCTCTGGGCCCAGGGGGTACACAGCGACTATCAGACTTTCAGTTACAAGGGCTGGCTGCCTGGCCAGCGCTGGGGGTACATGGCACGCCACATCAGGGATGTGCTGCTGGACACACCGGCGCTGCCGCTTTATTTCGAGCTCAAGGCGCTCCTGGAAGGGACGGACTATTTCGTCGTCACATCGAATGTCGATCATCAGTTCATCAAGGCGGGCTTTCCGGCGGAGCGCGTTTTTGAAGCACAGGGCAGCTACGGGCAGCTTGTCTGCACAGACCGCTGCTCCGATGACGAGTATGACATTGCGCCTTTTATCGCGGCAACATGGCCGCATATCGCAGATGACCTCACAGTTGCCGAAGCATGGCTGCCACGCTGTCCGCGCTGCGGCGCTCTTTTGCGGCCTGCTTTCCGCGACACGCGCGCACACGCCGAGGGTGACGTGCGCTACCATGATTTTCTGCGCAAGAGTGAGGAGGCATCGATCTGCATTATCGAGTTCGGTGTTGGTTTCAACAGTGCCGGGGTCATCCGTGTGCCCTTTGAGCGCATCACCGGCGAACGTGAGAAAGCGCGCTTCTTCCGCGTCACCGTCGATTATCCCGAGAGCGAGATCGAGATCGCCTATCCCGAGATCCCGCGGCCCATCGCTGACAA
Organism: uncultured Peptococcaceae bacterium; assembly: GCA_958451915.1. GTDB lineage: Bacteria > Bacillota > Peptococcia > Peptococcales > Peptococcaceae > UMGS1590. The sequence goes on along the minus strand of CAUDRX010000010.1, from coordinate 7,832 downwards.
ATCTGTCTCGATCAACCGCGATGCTGCTGCTGTGATCCGCGAACTCCTCGCGCTGAAGCGGCATGCGACTGCACATGAAAAAAACAGATCCGATGCATGATGCATCGGACCTGTTTTTTTGTGCTGCAGATTATTCGGGTTTTTTGTTGAGCGCCTGGTACTGGTCTTTCAGCGCCAGCAGATGAGTCACGCAAGGGGCGACGATCTTGTCGTGGCAGGTGCCGTCCGGTTCCTTGCCCCAGCCCAGGAGGTCGCCGCAGAGGGTGTGCTGGAAGGTCTCTTTGAACCACTCTGTGTACTCCTTGATCGCTTTGATCATCTGCTCCTTGTCATCAATGTAGAGCGCCAGCACCATCGCACCGCCAGTAATAGCGCCGCAGGTGAGCTGTGTGCGCGCCCCCCAGCCGAGACCGCGCAGCGCTTTCTGAGCGACAGGGTCGTCCAGCTCCAGCGCGTCCAGGCCCGCGAGCTGGTACATGATCTGTGTGCAGCAATAATCCTTTTCTTTCTTGAGATCCTTGACCTGTTGTTCAATCGTAGCCATAATGGGTCACTCCTTGTCATAATCCTTGGCACTATTGTAGCACAAAGCGCAGGCCGGGGACAGCGGATCCCGTAAAGCTCAGGATCTGCCGGGCCAGACACGGGCTGCTGTGCGGTTGAAGAGCACATAGAAAACGAGGGCAAAGAGCACACCGATCAGCGTGTCGAAGAGGCGCAGCATGACAGAGGGGTCCAGGCCGTAGATGCTCGCTGCCAGTATGAGTGCACCGAAGCAGTTGAGCGCTGTTTTCGAGCGGTAGTCTGTGCAGAATCCGAGACAGAAGCCGCCGAGCGGACCGAGCAGCGTGTACAGTGAGGGCGGCAGGAGGCTGTAGACCAAATAAAAGAGCAGAGAGCCTGCGAGTACACCACTGAGGCGGTGGGTGGATTTTTCCTGGATGTCGGCGTTTTCGCGATGGTCCGCGAGGATCGAGCTCACTGCGAAACCTGCCCACATGAAACGTTCCAGGTGCACTGCGGCGCCAATGGCCAGGATCAGGCTGATGCCGAGGGCCATGCGCACCTGCCACTGGTGTTTATGTGCGCGCAGATCGAAATGGCGCCACTGGTCGCTGAAATGTACTTTGTGGTGTTTGCCGTGGTGTTTGGCAAAATAGATCGCGCCGCAGATCGCAAATCCCAGGCAGGTCATGAGAAAACGCGCCCACAGCGCTGTGCCGCTGACAGGATTTCCGGCAAGAAAAACGTAGGCAAAGCCGTAAAGGCCGCCGTTGCCCATCTCAGGACGGTCGCAGGTCATGATGAGGATGAGGAGCAGTGCCGCAAAGTGCACGCCGATCCCTGCTGCCAGTGGCAGTCGTTCGGCAAGCATTGGCGCGAAGCAGAGCAGGAGAAAGACGATAGCGAGGTTGATCAGGGCGTCCTGAACGCGGCAGTTAAAGTCCACAAAACGCACTGCCAGCAGAATGCAGAAGATCGCCACAGCCATGGCGCTGTTCTCACTGCCAAAGAGCGCGTTCAAAGGCGCGATAAAAACGATCGCAAAGAGTACCAGCAAAAGCGAACGGATCACCATCGCCGCCTGATAGCGACGTCGTTCGCGCGTGTTCTCAGCGTGTGCGATGCGTTGTTTGAGCACAGCAGGGTCCAGTTGAAGTGTGTCATACAGGTTCACAGGGTATACAGGCCTCCTATCATGGATCATGAGAGTAATGATGCCCATTATAGGAGCCGTCCGACGGCTTGTCAACCAGAAAAGCGGGCCCATCGGCTGTGTTGTGAAGAAATCTGGCATGGGCAGTGACCGTTGCTGTTCCACCGACATTGCGGTGATGTCGGGACCGCTCCCGCTGGTGCTGTCAGGGACGCAGAGGCACGAAAACGCCGCTCTCCAAACGGAAAGCGGCGTTTTCGTGTCATGGAAAGGACAGGCCGGAGGATGGGCTGCCCTTTCGGCAAGGATGAGATTGTAAGAGAACAGCGGCCTCAAACTGGGGGACTGAAAGCGTTTGGAATGGCCGCTGCGGTGTTCTTTATGGGGTGTCCTGACTGGCGAGGAGCATCTGGGCAACATCTGCCATAGGGATGCCGCTCTGCATGCTGCGATCCTGCAAAAGGCGATGGGCCTGGGGCTCTGTCATGCCATGGCGGGCCATGAGCAGGGCTTTGGCTTCGCTTATCACGGTGCGGGCCTCGTCGCTGCGTTTGGGGATGGTCTGGGCGGCGCGGCGGGCGTCGAGCTGCAGGAGCATGTGCACGGCGCCGGCGAGCTCGGCGGTGTGCACGGGGGCGGAGAGGGCGAAGAGGTCGTCGCGGTCGCAGTGGTCGCGCTGGCTGCCTTTGACGATGACGAGGAAGAAGGCCTGCCCGGCGAGGCGGTCGGCGAGCTCGAGCACGCTCATGTCACGCAGCTTGAAGGGGCAGATGACCACGCCGCCGCCCATCTGGCGCACGGCGCGGATGGCTTCGGCGCCGTTCTGACAGCGGCAGCGGATCTCGATGCCGCGGCGCGTCAGGGCCTGGGCGATCTGCTGGCGCTGCTGCGCGTCGTCCAATGCGAGGATCGTGCGGATCATGTCGCTCACTCCTTTTGTTGTGGATCAATACATCACCATGTATTTGTCGATCTCCCAGGTCGTGACCTGGGTGCGGTAGGCGTCCCATTCGCGGTACTTGCCGGTGCGGAAGCTGTTGTAAGCGTGGGCACCGAGGGTCTCTTCGATGAGCGGGTCGTCTTCCATGCACTGGAGCGCTTCGAAGAGGGTGCCAGGCAGGTTGTCGATGCCGTTGGAGGCGCGGGTGGCGGCGTCCATGGAGAAGATGTTCTCGGTGACTTCTTCCGGTGGCACGAGGCCGCGCTCGATGCCGTCGAGACCGGCGGCGAGGCAGACGGCCAGGGCGAGGTATGGGTTGCAGGATGGGTCCGGGCAGCGCAGCTCGACGCGCGTGCTCTGGCCGCGGGCGGCTGGGATACGGATGAGAGCAGAGCGGTTGGAAGCGCTCCAGGCGAGGTAGACCGGCGCTTCATAGCCTGGCACGAGGCGCTTGTAGGAGTTCACGAGTGGGTTGGTGATGGCGACGATGGAGCGGGCGTGGGCCAACAGCCCGGCGATGAAGCTGTAGGCTTCGCGGGAGAGCTGGCGTTCGCCGCGCTCGTCGAAGAAGATATTGCGCCCGTCGCGGAAGAGGGACATGTTGGTGTGCATGCCGGAGCCGTTCATGCCGAAGATCGGTTTTGGCATGAAGGTGGCGTGGAGGCCGTTGCGCTGGGCGATGGATTTGACGGCCTGCTTGAAGGTCATGATGTTGTCGGCGGCGGTAAGGGCGTCGGCGTATTTGAAATCGATCTCGTGCTGACCGGCGGCCACTTCGTGGTGGGAGGCTTCGATCTCAAAGCCGAGTGCTTCCAGGGCAATGCAGATCTCGCGGCGGGTGCCTTCGCCGTGGTCGAGGGGGCCGAGATCGAAGTAACCGGCTTCATCGCTGGTCTTTGTGGTTGGACGGCCTGCTTCGTCAGTGTCAAAGAGGAAGAATTCGCATTCCGGACCGACGTTGAAGGTATAACCGAGCTTGGCAGCGTGGGTGAGGACGTTTTTCAGCACGTGGCGGGGATCGCCGACAAACGGGGTGCCGTCCGGATTATGGACATCACAGATGAGGCGGGCGACGCGTTCGTGCTGTGGCCGCCAGGGCAGGATGGTGAAGGTGTCAAGGTCGGGGTGCAGATACTGGTCGGATTCGTGGATGCGGGTGAAGCCTTCGATGGAGCTGCCGTCGATCATGATCTGGTTGTTCAGTGCTTTTTTGATCTGTGCGCGGGTGATGGCGACGTTTTTCATCTGTCCGAAAATGTCAGTGAACTGCATACGGATGAATTCGACATCTTCTTCTTCGATAAGGCGGATAATGTCTTCTTTAGAATATTTATGCATGGTGGGCCTCCTTTACAGACTCTGGGGGGTAACAAAAAAGAGCAAGGGCATCCCGTCGACCGGAACACCCTTGCTCTCGATGGTATCATTATGCGCCGTATAAAAACGAATGTCAATGCATATTGTAATAGTCGCAATTTTAAATCTCGTCACACATCAGGCGTGGATATGTTATAATGGGCCAGCTTGATACTGAACCAGAAAGGAAGATCCTGATGCATCTTATCGTATGTCTGGACGAGCGCGGCGGAATGGCGTTCAACCACCGGCGTCAGAGCCGTGACCGCGCTGTTGCGGCAGATATCCTGGCGCATCTGGCGGGGCAGCCGCTGTGGCTGGCGCCGGCCTCGGCGGCGCTCTTTGGCGGGGCGGCACCACTTCGTGTCGCAGAGGATGTGCTCGCGCAGGCACCGGATGACGCCTGCTGCTTTGTTGAAACGGGGCCTTTGGCGCCGTATGCGGCGCGCATCGATCGTCTCACAGTCTATCGCTGGCATCGTCACTATCCGGCGGACGTGCATTTCGATCTGCCGCTTGAGAAATGGCGGTTGGTATCTGCGCGTGACTTTGCAGGACATTCTCATGAAACGATCACAAGGGAGGATTACGAACGATGAATATGTTTTCACGAAAAGCACTGGCGCTCTTGCTGGCGCTCCTGTTCAGCCTGGGCACCTTCACAGCCTGTGAGGGCACGCCTGTTTCGGCGCCGGCAGAAACAACGGATACACAGAGCAGCGCTGATGTGACAGCGGATGTGGCGGCCGATGGTGAAGCGGTGGCTTTGCCGGAGCAGGCCGAAGTTTTCGATCCTGCCCAGGTGCCAGGGGACACAGGCGCTGCTTTCACCGTGGTCCATGACAACCTGCCGTATTTTACCGAGGCAGAACTGACGACCACTGCGTATGAAAGTTACAGTCCTCTCGACTGGCAGGGACGCTGCGGCGTCGCCACCGCCTGCGTGGGTCTGGAGACAATGCCTGCAGAGGATCGCGGTTCCATTGGCCAGGTCAGGCCGAGCGGCTGGCACACCGTGCGCTATGACAACGTCGACGGCGGCTATCTTTACAACCGCTGCCACCTTATCGGTTACCAGCTTACCGGCGAGAACGCCAACGAACAGAACCTCATCACCGGCACGCGATATCTCAACATCGAAGGGATGCTGCCATTTGAGAACATGGTCGCCGATTATGTGAAGGAAACAGGCAACCACGTGCTCTACCGCGTGACGCCTGTTTTCAATGGCACAGACCTTGTCGCCAACGGCGTCCTCATGGAGGGCTACAGCGTCGAAGACCAGGGCGCTGGCATCTGCTACTGCGTCTACGCCTACAACGTGCAGCCGGAGATCACCATCGATTACGCCACCGGCGAGAGCTGGCTGACCGCTGACGAAACTGCCGCCTCTGCTGGCGCCACTTTCGGTACCGCCGAGGCTTCCGGCAGCACTTCCGCTGGCACCGCCACCGCGGCCCAGACCGCCCAGGCCGAGCAGCCCCAGACCTACGTGCTCAACGCCAACACCATGAAGTTCCACGAACCTTCCTGCCGCAGCGTCAAGCAGATGAACGCCCCTCAGCAAATCACCACCACCCGCCAGGCCCTCATCGACCAGGGCTACAGCCCCTGCGGCATCTGTAAACCATAAACCAACAGCGCTCCTTCTGCACGTCGTGAAAGAGGCTCTGTTGTGTGTTTGGCCTTTTATGTGGAATGGGAGAGCGGGAATGCTGTGGTCATGACTTGGCCTCGGCAGTATCAATGAGATATTAGCGAAGCATCATTGCAGTCCGGAGATCGTCTGGGAAAACGGCACTTTTTTCCTTTCGTTCATATTGTTTATCGATCAAGCAGAATAGAAAGAAAACACGCAGGAAGCGTTCGATGGAGAACGTTTCCTGCGTGTTTTCTTTCTGGAACCTGTCGTTTACGGCCAGAAACCTGTCGTTTACGCCACCCCTATTTACAAGAGAGAGTTACCCCCATATACTGAGAAAAAACGAGAAAGTATGTGAAGATTCATGAAACTCATGGCGGACATGGCAGCATCCAAGCTCCAGGCAAAGGGGATCATCCGCAAAGAAGAAGTTGCCATCTATCACTATGGCGTGGATGCGCTCTTTACTTCGCTGTTGGAACTGATGAGCATCCTTCTTCTGGCGAGCATAGTTGGAAATCTCGTAGAGACGATCCTGTTCTTTCTAGCTTTCATCCCGCTTCGTATCTATGCAGGCGGCTATCATGCCAGCACACGATCACGATGCTATCTACTGTCACTGGCCGTTTATGGCCTGTTTTCTCTGGCGCTGACGTTTGTGCCAGTCGCGTGCTACCTTTCGCTGATTCTGGGAGGCAGTGTGCTCACTGCTGTGACCGTTCTGAGATATGCGCCGATCGTGCATGAAAACAGGAAGGTAAGTCTGGAAAATAGAGAACGCTGTCGCAAGGTCAGCATCGGCCTCTGTGCCATAGAGATCATCATATTAGTAACATTGCAATGCATCTTTAAGGAGAGCACGTTTATCTTCGCCCTGTTCCTTGGAATGTTCAGTGAGACCCTGTCGATGCTTGCAGTGAAAAAAAGATAAAGGAGTGGTAAACCATGGAAAGCTTGAAAAGATGGAAAGAGGATGTTGTTATGAAGGCATGTATGTTATTGGCAGCCTGTGGGCTCTTCTCAGCATCCGCAGCCGCAAACAGTGCGTGCATGTTCCCGTTCTACGAGCCGGAACAGCCGGAAGAGTTGGAAATGTTCGTTAAGAGAAAAATGTAATATTTTAAAAGACTATATTATTAAGGAGTGAATCATTATGAGTAAGTATCGCAGACGGTGGATCAATAAAATTGCGTCGCTTTTGATAATTGCATTATTATTAGGATCATTTCCTGGTGTAGCATTTGCTGCTGAAAGTAGTGAGGCTATAGGGGGAAATACTGAAAGCCAAAGTGAAATTGTTGATATTGAAGTTATTGAAACTAGTGATAATAGTGCTGTATTTTCGTATATTTTTGAGGACTCTAAAGAAAATTTTAAGGTCTATGCATATAATGCTATGACGGAAAATTTCTATGCAGAGATTTATGACTATGCGGGTAACCTTACAACAAGAATTATTGAAGAAAATAATATATTGACAGCATATGATATGACTGGAAATATTATGATGGAAATTTCCGGACGGGCAGATACTTCACAAGGAGGCATATCACCGTTCTATACTTGGACAACGGATTACATCCCTGTACAAGGAAGCACGTTCATTAATGATGCTTCGATAGGTGCAATTGCTGCACTGCTTGGTGCCGATATATATGATTCCACTGGTATAAGCCTTCCTGATGTTGGAGTTATTGCAATAGCAGAAGCTATTGTCAATGCAGCGGTTAACCAAGTATATTACATTGGACAAGCCAGATGGGGATATGATTACGGATTTAGTATCGTTGAAGTGTCCTTAAGTTTCTATCAATTCTCTAATTATATGGGGTTTTTATATCGATACGATAAAATCATTCCAAATCACGGTTGATTTGAAAAAGCTGTCTTGTAAATGAGACAGCTTTTCTTTTTAGATTCAGGGGTGACACTGATGAGAGATATGATCATTGGCACTAGAACTGTCAGAGCGGAATTGTGGTATGGATCTTTAGAACATTGGCTCTATTTGGGTGCATTGTTTGTTTTTGCCTGCTGTATTATATATCATTCACGCAGACAACCTGTGGTTAGGAAAGATTGGATCAAATTATTGATCATCTTGTTTGCTCTTTGGCAATTAGATTGGCTCACATATAGGTTCTTTTATCATGTAGTTGGGTTAGAATCATTACAGATACAGCTTATCATTGCGGTGGAAGTTTGGCTTTTGTTGTTTCTTAATAGGAATCTGCTTA
>CAUDRX010000009.1 GCA_958451915.1 uncultured Peptococcaceae bacterium | reverse complement strand
GGGACACGATGCCCTTGTGGGGCTATGGCGTCGGAGTTCTCATGCTGGCAGGGATGATTGCCGTGTGCAATCACTTTTTGTTATATTCTGTTTTAAATATAGGTGGTTGTGTAGCCGCGGCATTTTTGATATCACTATTTTATGAAGGAAGAATGCATCGTCGCGTGCTGGTCGCGGTCTTTGGTGTATTGATCATCGGAGTGACAGAGATGATCACCTTGTATATGATCACCTTTGTATTTTCAATGGAAGTAGAAGCAGTGCTTGTTGTTCCTGAATATTTTTTCTTAGGCACGTTTATTTCTAAGATCCTGGGGCTGGCGGTCTGTTTTGCGATCCGGATACGGTTTAAAGAAAAACGCTACCAGGAAGATGGCGCCTACTGGCTGATGTTCGTGCTGCTATTTGCCAGCTCACTTGCGGCTGTATTCCTGATCTTCAAGCTGACCCACGAGATCGGTACCACTGCCTACAATGGCATGGCAGTGGTTGCGGCGTGCGGCCTGTTCTTCGGCACCTTCTTTGCCCTCTATCTCTACGAGCGTCTGGCCCAGCAGAGTGCCGCCCTGCGCATGCAGGAGCAGTACCAGCGGGCGCTCCGTGCCCAGCTCAGGCACCAGTCGGAGTTGCGCCTCAAGCAGGAGGAGCTCCGTGCCTTCAAGCACGACATCACCAACCAGCTCCTGGCCCTGGACGGCTACTTTGCCCGCAGCGACAGTGCCGGGGGGCGACGCTTCCTGCGGACGCTGTTGGGCAATGTCGAGGCTGCTGCGCCATCCGTCGATACCGGCAACATCGCCCTTGACGCCATCATCAGCACCAAGCAGGCCATGGCCGAGCGGCTGGGGATCGCCTTTGACCTGCGCGTGCAGATCGCTGAGCAGCTCGCTGTGGACCCTGTCGACCTCGGCATCATCTTCAGCAATGCCCTCGACAATGCCATCGAGGCCTGCACCCGGCTCGCCCATGGCGAGAAATGCATCCGCTTTCAGCTCGTGCAGCAGGGGGAGATGCTCGTCTGCCAGATCGCCAACACCGCCCCACCGCCGCAGGATGATCGCCTGACCACCTCGAAACCTGACAAAGAAAACCATGGCTACGGCTTCGCAAACCTCACTACTGCCCTGGCCAAGTACGGCGGCACGCCGGAAGTGGTGTGGGAGGATGGATGGTTTACCCTGTCCTTTGTGCTATTCCTGAATGAAGAATAATAGATTGCATATGTTGCTCATAAAAAGAATATTCTTTTATGCATTGCATTTCGCTGACACTTAACTGCGGCTTGCGCCACTTTCCGGCACAGGCCGCTTTTTTTATGCTATACTCTAGCAAACGCAAAGGAGTGAGAATATTCATGCAGAATCTGGCACAGTTCACCGCCGATCGTCTTGCTGATCGTGGCGTCATTCAGGAAAAGGATGTACCCGTGTACCGTTACGGCTTGGAAGCGATCTGTTCATCAACCTTGGAACTGGTGAGCATCCTGTTTCTCGCTGTGATCGTTGGCAATTTCTGGCAGACGGTGGCATTCTTCCTGGCGTTTATCCCGCTCCGTGTCTATGCCGGCGGCTACCATGCCAGTACACGGCTGCGTTGTTTTCTGGTCTCGCTGGTGGTGTATGGGGTGTTTGCTGTGGCGCTCGTCCTTGTTCCAGCGGACTGGTATCGGATGCTGGCGCTGGCAGGGTGTGTCCTGTCTGGCTGGGTCGTCTGGCGCAGGGCGCCCGTCGTTCATCACAACCACCGGGTCACTCCAGCGGCGCGGCAGAACTATCGCAGGATCAGTCGAGTGATCAGTGGCATCGAGGTGCTGCTGATCCTGATCGGCATGGCGCTGTGGCCAGAAAACACGATTATTTTCGCGCTTTTGCTCGGATCCTTGGCAGAAACGCTGTCCATTATGGCAGTGAGATCTGTCAATTAGAAAGGGAGGTGACAATAATGAGTAAGGTTAAGACCATTACCGATGCGCTGCTTATAAAAGGAGGGACCATGCTGGCAGCGTTTGCGATGCTGGCAGTGTCCTTTGCAGCAAACAGTGCGTGCATGTTTCCGTTTTTTGAGCCAGAGCAGCCAGAAGAGTTAGATTGCTTAAAGAAATGGTAGTAATGATTTAAATAAGGAGAAATTACAATGAAAAAATTATGGACATTGTTATTATGCGTATGCCTTTAGTACCAACGAATGTATTTGCTGCTACTAATGAAGATGCTATAGATGAATCCAGCAAGTTGCCAAAAATGACAGATACTTGTCTGGGTGATATTATCTCATCGGAGGACCAGGTCGTTATCAGCGATGAAACTCCTGCTGGGGAGATGATGCTTTTTGCGACCAATTCACAAACGACTGACGAAACTGCTATCAAGGAGGTCATTGAAGAATATAACAAAACTGTCTTTTTGAGCATCATTGGTCATGAAAAGACTCTGGACACTTCTTTTTCTTCTGATCAAGCGTTATTAGATGAATTAAACGCACGAAGTATTTACCTCGGTCAAAATTTTGGCGGAGGCACTACGTTCACGTCCTATGATTTTGATATCTATTATGATGATCTCGCCATTGATGGTGATAAAGCAAAAGCGGTGATCACTCAGGATATTACCTTTCAAACCAGTTTTGAGGATAAAGAGTATCTGGTAGATGCTGATTATGTGCGTGAAGAAGGCTATGTACTTCAGAAAATTGATGGCGAATGGAAATTGGTCAATGTGATCTTTAACTCTGAAGGCCTTCCAAACGATGCGATGGCTGCATTGATGGACAGCGATTCTTCGGATGAATGGATCGCAGATTTTGACTTTGAATCCTTATCTCGTGATCAGTATGAGGATGATAGGACATTTACGGATATGCTGGATGAAAACGGGGAAATTGACTTAGGTAGTTTGGTGGATCCGTATGTAGAATACTCAGCTGCTTATGACGATCCATCTCTCTTAGATCCAATGCCTCGGGCAGCTTATTCAAAAGCTGCCTGCGATGCTTATGCTGAAAAATATGGGCGTACAATTAACAATGAATATAGATGGTTTGAGGCTGATTGCACCAATTTTGCTTCCCAGTGTATTTATGCAGGAGGTCTTCCACAATCTGCGCATTGGTACTATAACGATGCTAATGACTATTCCAGATCATGGACTGTCGTACAGGATCTCAGAGACTTTATCATGAACCATACGTTGTCTGCTGGTTATTATGAATCTATGCCGGCTTACCCTGCTGGCGTGGATTACCGTGGAACGTTGATTCAGTATTCTAATGGAAGTGAATGGGTGCACTCTGCGATCGTCAGATATTATAATGGAAGTGGTATCTATGTTGCAGAGCATGATGGACCTAATGTATCCTCAAATCCATACGGTAACATGTCGTACAGTTTGCATGGTACGGATTTAAATAATAAACGTACATTCTGGATCGCACGAGGCTATTGAAAGGACGATGCTTTATGACCAAGAGGACGATATCCCTGCTCCTGGCGCTGAGCCTGGCGCTGGGGTTGGGCGGCTGCGGGACGGAGGCGGCTGAGGGGCTGTCGGCGTCTTCGGAGGCGTCTTACACGAAGATCACGAACAGCGAAGGGGATGCCTTCTACCTGGACGACAGCGTGGTCGATGTGGCAGCGGACGCGCAAGCGGATGCAAAGGAGATCACAGATAGGGTGCGGAGTTATGTGTCTAGGGTGCTCGTTGCGTCATACTATGGTCGCCTTGGGGTGGTCGATGGGGACTTCATCGCGGCATCGGGGCTGGAAGCGGAGCTCGATGCGCGCATCGGCTATATCGCAGAGAAGTACAAGGATCAGGGCCTGGAAGACGGGGTGCCGTACCTGCGCATCACGCAGTTCGCGATGCAGGACGATGCGGCGAAGGTGTTGGTGGACTTTGCCCTGCATGATCCGGAGACGGACGAGGTGCTGGTGGAAAATCAGGAAGCCTGGCTCTTCATCAAGGACGGACGCGACTGGAAGCTCATCAATAACATCGTCGACACCGGCCGCGGCGGCGACGCGATGCTCGAAGAAGTCGCGGCCAGCGACGATCCCGGGGCCTGGCGCACGGTTTATTCCTTTGAACAGTGCAAGCGCAGCGACTACGAGGATGCGCAGGATTTCAGCGACTTCCTTGCAGGTGACGGCAAGCACGCCGATCCTGACAAAGTCGCGGCAGAAGGCTAAGCCCATACGCGCATGATGCGGCTGTGTGACGACGCGGCCGCATTTTTCTTGCCGGGCGTGGGGCGGGATGATATGATGAGAGCATGATGTGAAGGTGATGATCCCGAAAGGATGATCTGCGGTGGACAGACAGCTTATGTATCTGATCGCATTTGTGCTGATCACGGCGCTGATGCTCCTGAACCTGGTGCGGTACAAGCGGGCGCAGTCGGGCGGGCAGCGTGTTCTTTACCGGGCTGCGGTGGCGCTCTGGGTGGCGTATGCGCTGGTGTGGTTTTTGCTGCTCCGCTGAATGTACAAAGAGGCTGTGGCGTGATCGCCGCGGCCTTTTTCGTTGCATGGAGAGGGAGATGTGAGACAGATCACGAAAGATTTGCGATCTGTCACACATGTCCGGGCGGGCGCTTGGTGGTTGCGCGGGGCGGGGGCTTTTCGTATAATAGAAGTCTGTTGATATGACATCATTTTCAAAAAAGGAAGGGAAAAAATCATGTTTTATCTCCTGGGGATCCTGGCGGGCTGTTGTCTGCCGCTGCAGACGAGCGCGAACGCGCGTCTGAGCGGACGCACGGGCTCGCCGTACAGCTCGGCGCTGATCTCGTTTCTGGCGGGGCTGGTGTTCCTGGTGTTCTTGCTCATCGTGGTGGGCGAAGGGGTGGCGCTGGACTGGGCGCAGCTCTTCGGTCTGCCGTGGTGGATCTGGCTGGGCGGGGTCTGCGGCGTGGTCTTTCTGACGCTGAACATCCTGCTCTTTGAGCGCATCGGGAGCGTGCAGACGGTGGTGCTGCCGACGCTGGGCCAGGTGCTGATGGGCCTGACGGTGGACCACTTTGGTCTCTTCCGCGGCGTGCAGTCCTCCCTCACGGTGGTGCGTGCGGTGGGGGCGATCCTGGTGATCGCGGGCGTGGTCATCGTCACCCTGGCGAAGGCGAAGAAGGATGGCGCAGGTGCGGCGCGCACGGGTGGCCTCGTTCTCTGGCAGATCACGGGCGTGCTCGCGGGGATGCTCAGTGCGACACAGACAGCGGTCAATGGCTACCTGGGCCGTGCCATCGAATCGCCGCTGAAGGCGTCGCTGCTTTCCTTCATCGTGGGTTCGCTGCTCCTTGTGGTGATCTGTCTGGTGACGCGAAGCTACAAGCAGAAGGGCATCCCGGGCAACCGGCCATGGTGGATGTGGATCGGTGGTCCGCTGGGGAGCCTCTATGTGCTGGCCAATGTGGTCATCTCTGGCGCCATCGGCACGGGCATGAGCGTGCTCATCCTGCTTCTGGGCGCTACGGCTGGCGGGTTGGTCGTGGACCATTTCGGCATGCTGGGCGCGGAAAAGAGCCCGATCAATGCCAAAAAGATCGCCGGTGTGGCGATCATGCTCATCGGTGTGGGCGCGATCAATCTTTTATAATGGTGCAAAAAGCCGCCTGTCGTCGGACAGGCGGCTTTTTTATGCGGTGCTGGCGGAAACGTTCTCAGGGTTCTGGGAACGTTTTTTTATTTTGCGATTTTTCGGTGTTCTGTTGTGGTGGCAACATCGTCCCATAAAGAGGACTGATAAAATGTAACCAACAAGTTGATACTAAACTTCTTGAAGGAGGAAAATCTACAATGAGTAAAACTGGAAGAAAAGTCATGGTCCTCGGCCTTGACGGTATGGAACCATATACTGCGAAACGTCTCATGGACGCTGGTAAGATGCCAAACCTGAAAAAGATGGTAGACAACGGCGCTGCCCGTGAAAACCTTGAACTCCTTGGTTCGATGCCAACCATCACCCCTGCACAGTGGACCACCCTGGCCTGCGGCTGCAACCCTGGCGTGCACGGCATCACCGACTTCTGGAACCAGGACCCGGAAAACCTTGACACCATCATCTACGGCCTTGACAGCCGTCTCTGCCAGGCTGAACAGCTCTGGAACGTCACCGCCCGCGCAGGGCTCAAGACCCTCGTATGGCAGTGGCCTGGCAGCTCCTGGCCACCATCTTCCGACAGTGAGAACCTCATGGTCGTCGATGGCACCCAGCCTGCTTCTGTCAACTACTCCATCGCGAACATCGACATCGAAAAATATGTCGAAGCTTCCACTGAATTCACCGAAAATGAATTCATCGACCACATCGGCTCCAAGAACCTTGGCGATGCTGCCACCGACTGCGTCATCGATGAACTCGATCTCGAAGACGAAGAAGAAGGCGATAAGTATGCTGAATTCGACGCGTCCAAAGTCGATGCCAAGACCAACCGCGCCGAACTCCTGCTCAACCGCTACAAGATGAAACGCATCAAGAACGTCGACTTCCACAAACAGGGCGGCGCAGCCATGGAACAGCTCGCAAAGGTCCCATTTGACAAGATCAAGAGCGTCATCTCCGAACCAACCAAGTGGGCCAAGGAACTGCCGGAAGGCGCCCGTGAATTCATCACCTATATCGCTGGTGGTCAGATGCGTCGTCCATGCCTGGTGCTGAAGAATGCCGATGGCATCTATGACACCGTCGAAGTCTATCGTTCCAAGAAGGACGCCGAACCACTCTGCGTGCTCAAGGGCGAAGAAATGGTCACCGATGTGCTCGATGAAAACCTCGACCACGGCAAAAAAACCATGGCCAGCCGTTCCTACAAGTGCCTGGAGATCGCGCCAGACGGCAGCAAGGTGCGCATGTGGATGAGCACGGCTTTCAAAGTGGACTGCGACGACAGATGGTCCCCAAAATCCATCTACAAAGAAGTCATCGAAAACTGCGGCTATGTGCCACCATTCACCCAGATGGGCGGCACCACGCTGGAATTTGCTCAGAAGATCCTCACCCCAAGCTGGGAACACAACGCCATGTGGCAGTCCCGTGCGATCAACTATCTGATCAAGGAAAAAGATCTCGATGTGGTCTTCAGCCATCATCATTTCATCGACCACAGTGCGCATCAGTTCTGGAACTTCGCCCTGCAGAAACCAGGCATGGCACCGGAAGAAGAATACCAGAAGCAGATCGACAAGACCTACGAAGTCGCTGATGAATACGTTGGCAGCTACCTGCACCTGATCGACGAAGGATGGACCATCATCCTCACTTCTGACCACGGCGAACAGATCCACACCATGCCACCTGCACGCCTTGGTTCTGCCGGCGGCGTCAGCGCAGGCATCATGCGCGAACTCGGCTACACTGTCATGAAGAAGGACGAGAACGGCAAGGACACCGCTGAAGTCGACTTCACCAAGACCAAAGCATTGGCAGTCCGCACCTCTTACATCTGGATCAATACCAAAGGCCGTGACAAATACGGCATCGTCGATCCAGCCGACAAGTATGATCTGGAAGAGCAGATCATCGACGATCTCTACAGATACCGCGATGCTGACGGCAACCGCATCATCGCGATGGCCTTTCACAACAAAGACGCTGAAGTCATCGGGCTGAACGGGCCTTATACCGGTGATATCATTTACATGAACCGCGAACACTTTGTCACCGAACACGGTCAGGGCCTGTCCACCTATCGCGGTTACTATGGCACCAGCGTATCGCCGATCTTCGTTGCCTGCGGGGCTGGGGTCAAACATGTCGAGAACATGAAGCGCATCGTCCGCCAGACCGATGTTGCGCCAACCGTTGCTGCACTGCTCGGCGTGCCAATGCCGGCAGACTGCGAAGGCGCCCCGGTCTACCAGATGTTGGAAGACTAAACCATGAATACCAACTTCCTTTCCTTATACAAAGACAAAACGTCGACAAGGCAGCGTGGGGGGACGCTGCCTTTGTTTTTTAGGAGATGATCGTATGAACGACACCCCGGAGATCCACCGTGACCTCTATGTCGGCATGGTCGCAGAGGAGATGGCCCAGTCGGGGTATTACGGCGAAGACGTTACGCTTTGCGGCTTCCTTGCCGGGGACGGGACGCTCTATGCCTATGAGGATGAACAGGCCTGTGCCGAAGCCTATCTGCTGGCGCTGGCAGCAGGGGCAGGTCCTTCGCGGCTGGCAAATGTGCACAGACATTGTAAAAAGAAACGCGCGGCCATCGATCAGACGCGGCGCATCCTTGAAGATGAACTGCGCAAGACCCTTGCCGCGGCGCCGGTACCCTTCCAGCCGAAGCCGGTCGATTTGGCGCCGCTGGAAGCGTACACGCGGGCTCTGGCCAGGCCGCGCAGCCATGAGAAGGATGCGGCCATCGTCGGGATCATAACGATACCGGTCTTTGAAATGGCACAGCCGGCCCGGGAAGCTGTGCTCGATGTCAAAAAAAGTCTCGCCGATGAAAAGGCCAACCGCCATTTTTTCGGCTTCTTTGTCAGGCGCGGGGGGCAGTGGCAGTCAGAGATGAACGGCGCTCTGCCGACGATCCTTGCCAAATGGCTCGCGGCCGCAGAGACTGCGCCGGTCTCACCGATCCTGCCAATGCATCTGGCCAGCGACCGGCCAGTCTATCAGCTGCGCGAGACCTTCCAGACGATCCTCGCAGAGACGATGGATGCCGATTACCTGGCCATGCTCGATGCCCTCTATGCGTCCCAGGCCTAGAAAATGCTTATCAAAAGGCGGCGATCTGTTAACGATCTGAATGAGACAGCGGCCGTCTTGTATAGTACAATAATGTCAGAAAAAGCGCCTCTTGGCGCAGGAAAGGACATGATAAACATGTATCGATCGATCTTTAATGAAGCCCAGGCCATGCAGGATACGCTCAGCGCCTGGCGCCGTCAGCTGCACCAGACACCGGAGCTCGGCCTTGAGCTGCCTCAGACCAGCGCCTTTATCCAGCAGGAGCTGACGAAGATGGGCGTGCCGTTCAAGACGCTCGTTGACGGCAACTGTGTCGTCGCCCAGCTCGGCCAGGGTGAGAAGTGTCTGATGCTGCGTGCAGACATGGACGCGCTTCCAATGCGCGAGGAAGCCGACGTGGATTTTGCTGCGACCAACGGCAACATGCATGCCTGCGGCCATGACATGCACGCCACTTCTCTGCTCGGTGCTGCGAAGATCCTGAAAGCACACGAATCTGAGCTCAAGGGCACGATCAAGCTTTTCTTCCAGCCGGGCGAGGAAGTCTTTGCCGGGGCGCTGGCTGCCATTGATGATGGCCTTCTTGAGGCCCCTCGCGTGGATGCGGCTGTCGCCACCCATGTGGCTTCGATCGCGCCGGTCGGCACTGTTGTTTACGGCAAGGCACCGAACGCTGGCGCCTTTATCTTTGAGATCACCATCAAGGGCAAAGGCACCCACGGCGCTATGCCAGAGCTTGGCGTCGATCCGATCAACACCGCTGTGCATATCCATCTCGCTCTGCAGGAGCTTTTGGCCCGCGAAGTGCCTGCCGGCAAGGAACTCACCCTCACCATCGGTGAGCTGCATGCCGGTACCGCTTGCAACATCGTGCCGGATACGGCTTTCATGTCTGGTACCATGCGTGTCTTCGATGATGCACTGCGCAAGCAGATGATCGCGCGTTTCAAAGAAGTGGTCACCGCTGTCGCTCACGCTTACCGCAGTGAAGTCGAGATCAAGGTCCTCAGCGACCTGCCGCCGCTCTATTGCGATACCGATCTGCAGAACGTGTTTGCCGGCGTGATCGCAGGCATGTCCCCGGACATCCATCTGCTTGAAGGCCTGCACAACATGGCTTCCGAAGATTTTGCCTACATTTCTCAGAAGGTGCCGTCTGCTTTCTTCACCATTGGTGCCGAAGTCGAAGACGGGCCTGTTTACAATCAACATCATCCAAAGGTCTGCTTCAACGAAAAGGCGCTCCCTGTCGAGACCGCCGTCTATGCTGCCTGCGCCCTGAGCTGGCAGCGCGAAGGAGTATGACCCATATTCTTCCAGTCACCGCCCATTCGCAGGGGCGGTGTTTTTTTCTGTTCATCCTGGTCAGGCGCGGCGCAAAGGCACGAAATCGCCGGGCAGGGATATTGTTGACTGCGGCGCACCGTGTTATAATCAAAAGATCGATTGGATGAGGGGAGAGAACGCGATGATGGAGACAACGCGGTATCGAAAGGGACGTATCGCTGCTGGGCTGGCGGCTGTGGCACTGGTCCTTGTTCTGGTGGCGGCATCGTCGCTGCATTTTGTATCGCCGCTCGCTGGCCTCCATACGGCACCGGCAGCAACCTGCGCAGAGGGCTGGCGGATCGTGGAGGATGGCGTGGCGCGGCCGCTGGTGCCGCTGCCGGTCAAGATCGAGGGCAAAGAGGATACGCTCGTCCTGCAGCATGCGATGACGCCGTCGATGAACAACGCCGACAAGGTGCTGGCGCTGCACGCAAATTATGTGGGGGTCCGCGTCTGGGCAGATGAGAAACTGATCTATGCTTCGCCGGACAACGAGGTGCATGTGCCGAGCAGCGTCTGGCATTTTATCCCGATGTCAAAATGTCAGGGCGCGAGCACGCTGACGGTGGCTTTGCAGAGCTATTATGGTGACAATGTCTACTGGCTCGATGCGCCGCTCCTGGATCGGGCGGAGACGATCTACCAAACGCTGCTTGAAGAGAATACGATGGTGGGCGTCTTCAGTGTTTTCTGCCTGCTCCTGGCGCTGGGGCTGGCAGTCTGCGGCGGATTGCTCTATCGCTGGCGCACGGCGTCGTACCGGCAGCTGTGGGCGCTGGCGGCCTTTGTATTTCTCTCAGGGATGTGGGTCTTTCTGGATGCGAAGATCCTCGACCTGGTCGGGGGCAATCTTGCGGTGACATATTTTCTCTGCTATGCGGCGTTCTTCCTTTTGCCGGCGCCGTATATCTTCTATGTGCGCACAGTCACCCAGGAATGCACGCGGTTCTTTACGGTGCTCATCTGGCTCACGCTGGCCAATGCTGTCTGCGGTTTTGTGCTGCATCTGAGCGGGCTTATCATGCTGCCGTATATGACGGCGGTGGTGCATGGTATCATCGTGGCTGCGATCCTTGCCTCGAATCTGGCTTTCTGGCGCAACCGCAGCAGGCGGATGTGCTTCACGGCTGTAGGGGTGGCTGTGGTCTCTGTCTGCGTACTGGTCTCGCTGGTGCTCTTCTATATGCATTTTTTCGTAGCGGGCAACGCCTCTTCGCTCTACATCATCGGGCTCACTGTTCTCCTGACGGCGATGGCGGCAGACGGGCTGCTGCTCTTCGGGCGCTTCTGGCGGCGCAAGAGTTTTGCGGAGCGCACCTATCGCCTGGTCCTGGAGGATGCGGTGACAGGACTGGGCAATCGCTACGCGATGGATCTGCAGTTGAACGCGCTGTTTGAGCGTGCGCCGGAAGCGGTGGCAGTCGTGGTCTTTGACATTGATGGCCTCAAGCGGGTCAACGACATGCTGGGCCGCGCTGAGGGCGACGCCCTGATCCGGCTGGTGGCGCAGCAGATCCAGACGGATTTTGGCATCTTAGGCAACTGCTACCGTACCGGCGGCGAAGAGTTCGACGTCCTCGTTTACGACCGCTGGGTGGATGAAGTGCCGGAGGCGCTGTCACGCTTCGAAAAGGTGATCGCCAGCCAATGGGATGCCGCCTGGCCGTCCAAAGGGGTGTCCGCTGGCTGGGCGATGGGCAGCTACGATGCCGTCACCCCGTTCAACGAGGGGGCCTTCGTGCGGCTGCGCGCCAAGGCGGATGAAGCCCTCTACCACGCGAAACAGACGCATTAAAGAACGATCCCTGCCGGGACATCGATCCCGGCGGGGATCGTTTGCGTTTTCTGTCAAAACTGACACCTTCCGGACACGGGCTGGAAAGACGGGCGTGGTATGATGGGCGCATGAAGAAACGACAAAGGAGGCCATTTTTATGAACATCCTGGAAACACAAGACCTTTGCAAATACTATGGCAGCGGCACCACCGAGGTAAGAGCGCTGGACCATGTGAACATGCGTGTGGCAAGCGGCGAGTTTGTGGCGATCGTGGGCACCTCGGGCAGCGGCAAGTCGACACTCCTGCACATGCTGGGCGGTCTGGACCGGCCGACCTCGGGCAGTGTGACGGTGGACGGGCAGAAGATCTTCGACCTTTCCGATGAGGCGCTGACGATCTTCCGCCGCCGCAAGATCGGCTTCGTCTTTCAGGCATACAATCTGGTGCCGGTCCTGAGCGTGTACGAGAACATCGTGCTGCCTTTGCAGCTTGACGGACGCAGCGTGGATACGGCGTTTCTCGACGAGATCGTCGGCACGCTGGGCCTGGGCGAAAAGCTCCGGAGCCTTCCGAACCAGCTCAGCGGCGGCCAGCAGCAGCGCGTGGCCATCGCACGCGCTTTGGCGGCGAAGCCGGCGATCATCCTGGCCGACGAGCCGACCGGCAACCTCGACAGCAAAACGAGCCAGGACGTACTCGGCCTGATCAAGGTGACGAGCCAGAAATACGCCCAGACGACGGTGATGATCACCCACAACGAAGAGATCGCCCAGATGGCCGATCGCATCGTGCGCATCGAAGACGGACACATTGTCGGCAATGCAAACTTTTCGGCCAGCTCGATTTCACGATCTCGCGTCAGTAACGCAGGCGTGAGGGGGTGAGCGTATGAAGGTGCGCAATAGAAAAATCATCCGCCACCTCAGCTGGAAAAGCCTGTCGGCCAACCGCACCCGCAACATTGTGGCGATTCTCGCCATTGCGCTGACGGCGCTGCTCTTCACCTCGCTGTTTACGATCGCCATGTCGATCAACGAAGGCTTCCAGCAGGCGAACTTTCGCCAGGCAGGCGGTTATGCCCACGGGAGTTTCAAAAAGCTCACCGAGGCCCAGTACAACGAACTCAAGGACGACCCAATGATCGCCGAGCAGGGCCTGCGCCGCTACCTTGGCTCACCGATGGAGGCGCCGTTCAATAAGGACATTTGCGAAATCGGTTATGCCGACGCAACGCTGGCCAAACTGTGGTTCATAGAGCCGGAAGAGGGGCGTCTGCCGGAAGAAGGAACGAACGAAGCCGCCTGTGATACGCGCGTGCTCGAGCTGCTCGGTGTGGACCCGGAATTGGGCACCGAATTCACCATGACCTTTGACGTGGACGGCCATGAAACGACACAAACCTTCACACTCAGCGGCTGGTGGGAGAAGGACGAAGCGTCACCGGCCAGCCAGGTGGTCATTCCAGAGAGCCGCGTCAACGCGGTGCTTGACGAAGTTGGCGTGACGCCGCCGGGCGACAACAACAACACCGGTGTCTGGAACATGAATGTGATGCTTGAAAGCGGCAGCCGTCACATCGAGGCGGACCTGAACCAGATCCTTGCCAACCACGGCTACCAGAGCGAGGACATCACCGCCGACAACTACATTGGCACCGGCGTCAACTGGGGCTATACCGGCGCGACGATCGCTGAAAATGCCGATCCGATAACGGTCATCTTCGTTGTGGTGATGCTTCTGCTTATTCTTTTTACGGGCTATCTCATCATCTACAACGTCTTCCAGATCTCGGTGGCGGGGGACGTGCGCTCCTACGGCCTGCTCAAAACCATCGGCACGACGCCGCGGCAGATCCGCCGTATGATCCGCCAGCAGGCGCTGCTGCTGGCGGTCGTGGGCATTCCGCTGGGGCTGGTGCTGGGCTGGCTTGTCGGTAAAGCGCTGGTGCCGGTCGTTGTGGGACAGCTTGACGGCGTGGAGACGGTGACTTCGACAAGTCCGTGGATCTTTGCAGGTTCGGCGCTCTTTGCGCTGGTAACCGTATTCATCTCCTGTTTCCGCCCCGGTCGCATGGCCGGGCGTGTGTCGCCGATCGAAGCCCTGCGCTACACCGAGTCCGGCGGCCGCACAAAAGGCAGCCGCAGGAAAGAAAAGGTCTCCCTTTTCTCCATGGCCTGGGCCAACCTTGGGCGCAGCCGCGGCAAAACGATTGTAACGATTTTTTCGCTGGCGCTGGCCGTGGTGCTCTTCCAGCTTGTCGTGACCTTTGTGGGCGGATTCGACATGGACAAGTACGTGAGCCGCAACCTTGCCACCGATTTTGATGTGGCCAATGCGAGCTACTTCCAGTCCTATGGCGGCTTTAATGCGGACATGGCGCTGTCCGAAAACGACATCGCCGCCATCGAAGCGGCTGGTGGCATCACATCTGGCGGCCGCACCTACGGACAGAGCACCGGCATTCAGGAGTTCATCACCGAAGACCAGCTCCGCGTGATCAATGAGCAATGGCTGGCGATGGGCGGTGTCGACGACATCGATGCGGCGATTGACGACATCGTCGACCGCAGTTTGAAAAATGACGATGGTCTCATCGCTGCGGACGCGATGGTCTATGGCATGGAACAGGCGTGCCTCGATCAGCTCACCGTCATCGATGGCGACCTGAGTGCGCTCAATGATCCATCTCAGCACGCTATTGCTGCAGCCTACAGCGTAGACGATTACAACAATCCGGAGCCGGATTCGCACTGGGCCAAGGTCGGCGACACGGTGTGCCTGGTGTATGTGGACGAATGGGAATACGTCAACATCGCAACTGGCGCAGTGTATTCTGAGGAAAACCTGCCAGATGACGCCACGACGAACGATGTCCAGGCGCGCGCCAAAACCTATCGCACCGTGGATTACACCGTGGTGGCGACGGTGGCGGTGCCATATTCTCTGAGCTACCGCTACTTTGGGAACGACCAGTATGTGATGGGCGCCGACGCCTTCTGTCAGGGAACCGGCACGTCGGATATCCTGTACTACGCCTTCGACACCGAGGATGCTGCCACCGACGATATGGAGGTCTTCCTCGCCGACTACACGGAAAACGTCAATCCAGATCTCAATTATGAAAGTACGAAATTCTTTGTAGACGAGTTCAATGGCTTCCGCAACATGTTCGCCCTCCTCGGCGGCACATTGGCGGCGATCATCGCCGTGATCGGCGTGCTCAATGTCTTCAACGCCATTCTCACTGGCATCACGAGCCGCCGCCGCGAGCTGGCGATGCTGCAATCCATCGGCATGACCTCGAAGCAGTTGCGCGGTATGCTTGTGATCGAAGGGCTGCTGTACACCCTTGGCGCAGTGTTTATTGCGGCTTTACTGACATTGGCGGTATCGCCGCTTGCTGGCGAAGCGGTGAGCGGGCTCTTCTTCTGGTTCAGTTTCCGGCCGACCTACTGGCCGCTGCTCGTCGCTGTGCCAGCCTTCGCCCTCATCGGTGCGCTGATCCCGCTCGTTGCTGTGCGCTTCATGCAGCGCCGCAGCATCGTCGAGCGTCTGCGCGAGGAATGAGAAAAAAGAACGTGCGCCCCAATGTGTGATAAGCTCCCCATAGAGTAGATACTCGAAATAACAAAAATCGAGCCTACACTATGGGGAGCTATTATTATGCGCAATACCAAATTAACAGATCAGGAACGAATAGCGGTCACAAAAGCTAAAACCAGGATCGATCGTTTTCCGGGAGCACGGAGTTTCTGTATCTGTTTTACCCTGGCGGCGCTTTTCTGTTCACGGTATTTACGTTATAATGGCACTATCACAAAGGAGGGGCGATGATGGCATACATCTTACTCGTCGAAGACGATGCGGCACTCTCGCGAGGCATCGCACTGGCGCTGGCGGCAGACGATCGCACGATCGTGCAGGCAGAGACGGCTTCCGCAGCGCGTGCGCACCGGGCCGATACACGTTTTGATCTGGTGATCCTGGACATCAACCTGCCAGATGCAAACGGCCTCGATCTCCTGCGCGCCTGGCGCGCCGAAGGGGACGTGACGCCAGTGATCCTGCTCACCGCCAACGATCTGGAGATGGACGAGGTGGTGGGTCTGGAGGCCGGCGCCAATGATTATATCACCAAACCTTTCTCTCTCGCGGTGTTGCGCGCGCGCGTGGCCGTACAGCTGCGTGCGCAGGCGGTGCAGGAAGAGGTACTGACAATGGGGCCCTATCATTTCGATTTTGCACGCATGCGGTTCAGCTGTGAGGGCGCATCCGTCACGCTCTCGAAAACAGAGCAGCGGCTCTTGCGCATGCTTGTGGAGAACCGCGGCCACGCTGTGTCCCGCGCCGATCTGATCGACCGTGTATGGGATGACGAAGCGGCTTTTGTTGAGGAGAATGCCCTGTCGGTGACGGTGAAGCGGCTGCGGCAGAAGCTCGAGCGCGATCCGGCGCAGCCTGAATGGCTGCATACCGTGCGCGGCATCGGTTATCAATGGGGGCAGGAGACATGACGGGCTGGCTCTGTGCAACGCTCGCCGTGCTCCTTTGCGCGAGGGTGCTCCTCTGGCGACGGCGCAGGGAGCGGGCGCTCTATGCGCGGCTCGATGCCATGCTCGAAGCGGCTGTGGAAGGGCGATTTCGGGTGCGGGACTACGATGAAACGCAGCTTTCGGCGCTGGAGAGCCGGCTGGCTCAGTATCTCCAGGCAGGTGCCGATTCTTCGGCGCGGCTGGCGGTACAGCGCGATCAGATCGCGTCGCTTGTCAGCGATGTCTCACATCAGACAAAAACGCCTGTCGCCAATCTGCGCCTCTACAGCCAGCTTCTCGCCGAAGAGCCGCTGACCCCTCAGGCGGCGGAGTGCGCTGCGGTCATCGCTGCTCAGAGCGAGAAACTGGATGGCCTGATCAGTGGTCTTGTCAAGAGCTCGCGCCTGGAGACGGGGATCCTCGCCCTGCATCCGCAGGAGAATGCCCTCGCACCGATCATCACAGGCGCCGTGCAGCAGTACACCGCCAAAGCCCGTGCACGCGGCATCACCCTGACGCAGGGGGATGTCTCCGGCGTCGCTGTCTGTGATGCCAGATGGACGGAGGAAGCCCTTGCCAACCTTATCGATAACGCTGTCAAATATACACCATCCGGCGGCCATGTGCATGTCGAGGCCGCCAGTTATGAATTTTTCAGTGTGCTGCGCGTGCGTGATGACGGTCCCGGCATCGCCGAGGCTGAGCAGGCGCAGATCTTCAGCCGCTTCTACCGCAGTCCGGCGGTCTATGGCCAGCCAGGGGTGGGGATCGGGCTCTATCTCGTGCGCCAGATCGCCCAGGGCCAGGGCGGCTATGTCAAGTGCAGCAGCGCCCCGGGGCGAGGCAGTACATTTGCCCTTTATCTGCCGCGCTGCACTGCTTCAGGAAAGGAAAGTGAACCATGTTAAAACGTTGTCAATATTGTCATAAGGTCTTTGACGCCGATGAAGGCAGTTATTTTTGCAGCAGGGAATGTCAGGAAGCTTACGATGCTTTTGCCCGTCGTGATGCCTCCCGCGCTGGATTTCTCATGTTTGCCACGGTGGCGGCGGTGATCGCTATGGTCGTCGGTGCGCTCACGGGGCTTCATGAGCTCACAGGCGTTGGTTGTTTCCTCTTTGGCATCGCCATTCTGCTCTGTCCCTTTGCCACGCCGAACATGATCCAGATCTTTGGCTACCAGCGTGCCCGCATCGTCGTGCGCATCGTCGGTGTCGTGGCGCTGCTCTTCGGCGTTTGGATCGGCTGGCTCAATGGTTGAAAAGAAAGGGGCTGTCGCAATAAGCCACCTACTTTTTGACACAATCCATAAAAATCGCAAAGGCCAAGCGTGCAATCGCTTGGCCTTTGTTGTAAAATATTTGTATGCTTAAAAATACTTTACAAAAAGATTATACCGCGCTCGGCCAGTATTATCAACTAAAACTTCCTCTGGAATTGGATGTCCTTATCCCTGCTAACGAGCCCGTTCGCCTCCTGAGTGCTTTTGTGGAGGATTTATCGCTCTCAGATCTCTATTCTACTTATCGCAGAATCAGAAAAAATCAGGCGTCCTCTCGTCAGCTCCTTTCTCATTCGCGACATCGCCGACATCTTTGCGCTCGCGGATGGCATCGACACCGAAATCATCGCCGCCAGCGTGCGCCATCCGATGCATGTGACCGAGTGTGCTCTGGCCGGTGCAGACATTGCCACCGTGCCATACAAGGTCATCGAGCAGATGGTCAACCATCCGCTGACAACCGCCGGTATTGAGAAATTCCGCGTCGATTATGAAGCCGTCTTTGGCAAATAATCCTGTGCAGGAAAGCTATTGCACCACAGCTCAGTTCGCCAAGCGCGACCGCGCCTACCATAAGCACTGCGGCCCGACGGCAATCACCAATCTTGTGCTGACTTTGCGGCCGGAGCTGGCGAAGGAAGCGTTGCGTGTGTTTGATGAGGTGGCGGCGTTGGGGCGGCAGTCGCTGGCTTATTGGAATGTGGCTGCGACAAAACGCCTCGGTGGTACCAGCGACGGCTTGGCAGGTGTGTATCCGCGACGCGTGCTGAAGCATTTTGGCTGTGCCGATGCCAGGATTCGCTTTGCCGGTCCAGCCACGGCGGCACGTGTGCGCGCGGCGCTGCAGGAAGGAAAGATTGTTTATTTGGAGATGCATTTTCATCCCAAGTATCACAATCACCACCTGCTGCTCTATGGCTATGAATGGCAAGGCTTTCGTGCAGCTGACGGTTGGCGGTCAACACCGGTGATTCTCAGCGAAAGCGATTTGCGCGGATGTTTGTTTTTCACCATCGAGCACTCAGCTTAGGTGTGTGTGTTTGGTCAAAAAACAGGTTTTTAATTCACGTCTGTCGATGGCAGGCGTGTTTTTTTGTAGGTATCTGCTTTGAAAACATGGTTTTCAGCAGGGATTTGGCACTGTTTGTTTGAATGCCCAAGACATGGACTCATACTTTGGAACGATTTACAAAAAAGAAAACTGATGGTAGAATTTCAATAGTTGTGAAAATTATTTCAAGAAGGAGGTGGCTCATGGACCCAATCTTAGTTCTTAAACCGACGCTTGAAGCCCAATTTAATAAAGCGCTGCAGGAGTACCGCGTCATATTTATCAGTGCCCCTTGTGGATTTGGGAAGACGGCGACGACACGCATGCTGTTGCATGGAAGGGAAACGCTTTGGCTCAATGCTGAAGTTCCCGGTCAGCTGTCTGCTGTCGATCATGACGGATGGGAAATCTTGGTGCTCGATAACCTCTGCTTGCTGCCGACTGATTTTCAGCAGAAGCTGTGCGACATCATCCGCAGTGCAGCCGACAAGCATATTGTCTGTCTGTCACGCGGTAAGGTGCCGAGCTGGCTGCTGCCTTTCCAGGTCAGCGGCATCATGACGGTGTTCGATCAGAAAGCATTGACCTTTGACCGTCAGACAACAGGTGCGCTGCTGGAATGCTATGGTGTAAAGGTGAACGATCTAACGCTCAACGCTGTGTATAAGGAAAGCAAAGGCTACCCTTTGACCCTGTCCATTTTGGTCCAGCGTCTGGCTGATGGTGACAGCTTTGATGCCACCATTGCCGATCAAACGCGGCAGGATATCTTTCTTTATTATGAAGAAGCGGTTTTTCATCGTTTTGATTTGGCCACACGGCGACTGCTGCTGGAACTGGCGCCTTTCGATCATTTCAGCTTATCGCTGGCGCAGATGGTCAGTGGGGATAGTCGAGTTGGAGAGATTTTTGGGCGTTTACAGCGCGATACCAGCATGATGATTCAGGACCGTCTCGATACCTTTCATTTTTGGCCGATATTTCGTCTTTTTCTGCGCTGGGAGCTTCGTCAGACCTACACGGAGGACCAGTGCCGGGCAATTTACAACCGTGGCGGCCTGTATTATGAGCTGCGCGAGGATTTTGGTCATGCTCTGGAATGTTATGCGAAAAGCGGCGATCATAGCAAAGTGTCAGAGCTGCTGGAAAAAAATGCCATGCTGCATCCAGGAATGGGACATTATTATGAAATGGAGCGTTACTACCGTGCTCTTCCCGAAAGCGAAATACTTGCTTCACCAGCGTTGATGCAGGGCATGAGCATGCTGGAAGCAATCAATATGAACTATGAGGCCTCCGAACGCTGGTATCAGGCCTTGAAAGACTTTATAGGCTGCCGCAGCAAAAGCGATGCTGCCGGGCGCGAAGCGCGGGGGCGGCTGGCGTGGCTGGAAATAGGGCTGCCGCAGCGCAGCACCAACAGCATGATTAAGACCATTCCGGCGGTGTTTCAGCTGATGCTCAATCGGGAGATCGAATTACCGCCGTTTTCTGTTACCAGTACGCTGCCAAGCATCATGAATGGCGGCAAGGACTTTTCAGACTGGAGCAAGAAGGATGACCTGCTGTATAAAACCTTGCGCAAGCCTGTGGAAATGGTGCTGGGAAAAGATGGCATTGGTTTGGCTGAATTGGCGGTAGCAGTAAGCAAGTTTGAAAAAGGCGAGGACATTACGCCACGTATGTTTACTCTGCTGGCGCATTTAAGCGACATCCAGCACAATGGCACAGCGGACATTGAATTTGCTGTGGCAGGCTTGCTGGTGCGTTCGCAGGTTGCTGCGGGTCATGCTTATGATGCGGCGGATACATTGAGTACGCTGCGAGAGCAGTTTGTTGCGCGAGGCGAGGAACGCTTTTTGCCGAATTTGGATGCGTTGCGCTGTCGAGTGGATTTACGCTTGAGAGACGACGAAGCCGTTGAGCATTGGTATCGGGAAAAAGCGCCAAAGGATCGTCTGCACATTCAGGTGATGAAGCGCTATCAATATTTTACGCAGGCTATGGTGGAGCTGACTCATGGTGAGGCGCGAAATGCGCTGATGACCATTGCTTCTCTGAAAACATATTGTCAGGTTTGTGCCCGTCATATAGACAGCATCCACCTGCAGGTGCTCAGTGCCATTGCCAAGCAACGGTTGCAGGATGATACTTGGAAAGAAGATTTGTGCTCTGCGCTCAATACAGCGTGGGAATATCATTTTATACGCACCATCAGTGCATATGGCGTGGCGGTTCTGCCATTATTGGAGACCTGCGATTGGACCAGGGATGAAGCCTTTTTGCATGCGCTTATTGAGGATACTCGCGATCAGGCGGCGGCTTATCCGGATTTTCTGAAACCGCACCTTGATATGACGGCGCCGCTGTCGAACACTGAGCTGCAGGTGCTGCGTCTGATCTGTGCCGATAAGAGCAACGCAGAAATCGGTGCCATTCTTGGGATTCGCCTGGCGACGGTCAAGACCCACGTCAGCCATATCTTGTATAAACTTGGCGTTAAACGCCGCAGCGAAGCCAAAACCATGGCTGAAAAGCTGCATCTGTTATAGCTTTTCAGGCGCGGGCCATGAATCGTCATGCGTCGTGCGCTTTGAAAATAATCATTCTGCGGAAATGATGGCTTTTCTCTTGCTTTGCAACAGAGAGCCTTGGCTTTCGACAGGATAAATAAAAAGGAGCAATAAAGGAGGAAAAAGAATGAAAAAGAGAAAATTTCTCAGCGCCGTACTGATCGGTGCATTGATGCTCAGCACAGTGCCGTTTGCGGCCTTTGCTGAAGACAACGAGCCAATCCCGGATGTCATGGTAGAAGATGGCGTCACCTATTTTGATGCGGGCAGTGAGCATTTTGAAGACAGCACCCGCCTGTTCATTCAGGATTTGCTGAGCGCAAAAAACAGCAACATTGACGACACCTCAACGGCAGCGCTTTGGCAGAAGCTTGGCTATGCAATTCAGGATGACTATGGTGCTGGAACGGACGACGGCAAGTTCAAAAACCAGTTTGACAATGTTCTTGATGATGTTCTGGCAATCAGTTTGGATAATACTGATGCAAAAGAAAAATCCGTCAGTGATGGCGACAACACCTACGCTGTTCATTCATCGGGACTGAATATATCTGACTCGATGGCCGATGCCGGCACGGATATGGAAAAACAGATCTTCAACTGGTACCGTTCCGCAGGCGGCGGCCGTAACGCCATGTATGGCGACGATGGAGAGGAAGAGAACGTGGCCGTCAAACAGAATGCCACCCTGGCAAACTCTGGCAACCAGGACGACGTGTTCTGGTTGCTGACTGGTGCCTTCAAAACAAGCGGCACCAACAAGAAGGGACATTATCAGGCGCTTGGCGTGATCTTCAGCAACTTCACCATAACAGCAGTGCTGCCTGAATATACGGATGATTATTATCAAACCACTGAGACGGAGCCAACCACCAATGGCAAGAGCATGCTTTCCGACGTGAAGAACGAAACCGCTGCATCGGTTACCGGTATGCAGAGCCTGGCTCAGACCACGACGACGACGGTGACGAGCACTGTCAACGGCAGCGAAAACTATGGTTTGTCCAGTGCGATTACCGGAGGATTCAGCGGTAAAGGGATGAGTATTTCTGGAACCATCAGTGTTAATCAGAGTTTTACAGAGGGCTGGACAGAATCAGAAGCCACCACTGTGACGGACACGAAAACCTATCAGGTTACTGTGACGATGCCGGCCTACACCAACGTGCTGCTCAATCAGTATGAAAGCAAAACAACCACGACCTCAAGCTACGAATGCCCATGTGCGTTGAACTTCAACGTCACCTTTGTGGAATATACCCTCGACCCAAGTGACAACAACGCTCCATGCCGCACTCAGATCCTTGGCATGTTTGAAAGCAGTGCACGCAGCGACCTTTATCAGCGTGCTATTGTTGAAAAGAGCATCGTGGACACGGATCGCATCAACTGGAACAACCTGTTCAAAAACCACACTGGCCTTGAAGATCAGGTGAAGCTGGCAGCGACGACCGCACCAATGGCTGGCGCTGGCGCAACCTTTGTGGTTGAAGAAGATTCGCTGACCAATGAAGTGGCTGGCCTGACGCCAATCTATCCACTGGCGCGCGTGGCCATGGTCAACCAGATGAACTACATGACCCTGTATCCAGATACCGTTTTCTATGTCAACAGCATCGGTCTGGAAGGGTACAACAGCCAGAACGGGGCGTACTACGGATTTAACAAGCTCAATGGTCACTGGATTCTGCTCGACGAAAATGGCAACGAGCTGACGGATGATTCCATTGCGTCGCTCAAGTACGATCCTGTCAGCGGATACACACGCCTCGTTGCAGGTGAAGAAAGCGGTAAGGTTTATCTCAAATATCTGATCAACGAAGACTGCTACACTTCTTCTTCGACCAGCGGTCACTTTACCACCAACGACGAGCTGAGCAAGACTGCTATTGTAGAAGTCACCGTTATTGGCAATGACCACTTCAGTGAAGGCCGCGTGTTGGTTGACGGCGAATTGGAAGGCATCGTTGGCGATGATCCAATCTCCATCGACGATTACCTGAATGTCACCGTGGAAGATGCCACCGGCAAGGAAGTCAGTCATGCTGTTGAATGGGAAGCCCGTGAGCTGAACGGCATCACTGTTGATGGCGGCATGATTTCCTTCAGCGAAGCTGGCACCTATCATATCCGTGCCGTCTGTGATGAAGTGTATTCCGATTGGGTGGAAGTGACAGCACTGCCTGCACGCACCCTTGACAGCGTACAGATTCCAGAGTCTTTGGAAATGGCTGAAAATGAACACGATCTGTCTACCGTTCCTGTCTCCCTGACCGACCAGTATGGCGATGCTTACGAAAGCGATGCTGATGTGGTTTGGACCTGCACCACTGAAGGCGGCGAAATTGATGGCAATACTTTCAGTGCTGAAAACGCAGGCACCTATACCCTGACGGCTGCTGTTGACGGCATTACTTCC
Source organism: uncultured Peptococcaceae bacterium (assembly GCA_958451915.1). Taxonomy (GTDB): domain Bacteria; phylum Bacillota; class Peptococcia; order Peptococcales; family Peptococcaceae; genus UMGS1590. The sequence continues at coordinate 4,180 of CAUDRX010000009.1, read as the reverse complement.
AATGAGATGACCGTGGAAGTGCTCAGCGATGTCGATGCCATGATCGACTGGGGCTATGACAACGGCATCATCATCGATGAGACCCTCGAAGCTTTCAATGGCAGCGACACCTGCACCCGCGCTGAAGCGATGACCTTCCTCTGGCGCATGGCTGGCGAACCGGAGCCAGCAAGCACCGATCTCGCATTCACCGATGTGAAGGACGGCGACTGGTATCAGACAGCCGTGGCCTGGGCGGTGGAAAATGGCATCACCAGTGGCACCAGCGCCACCACCTTCAGTCCAGATAAAGTTTGCAGCCGCGCAGAAATTGTTACCTTCCTGTGGAATGCTCAGGGCTCTCCACAGACACTGAGCTTCAAGACCTTTGGCGATGTGTCTGCCGATGACTGGTATGCAGATTCTGTACGTTGGGCGCAAACCTATGAGATCACCTATGGCACTGGTGAAAATTCCTTCTCGCCAAATCTGGACTGCAGCAGACTGCAAATTCTGTCCATGCTTTACAGAACCAGACAAATTGCTAAATTCTAATGTTTGCACAGGAGGGGATGAAGCAGCACGCTTCATCCCCTTTTTAAGTGGCCGCGGAGCGCGGCTGCTGTTCAAAAAAGGAGGACCATCATGAAGAAATCGTTAAGCATTCTGCTTTGTGCGGCGCTGTTGGCCACCGCCAGCGGCTGCGCGTCTGGCGACGGAGAGCTGACGGCAGACTCCAAGGGCGCAACGGACATCACCGCTGAAGCCAATGCCGCTGTCTATGATTTGCTGGATTTTGACTACGATCAGGAAATGGAATTTGCGCAACAAGGGCTGATCGCGGCACCGGAATCGCTGGAAATCACGGACGCAGAGGGCAAGGTCATCTGGAGCCAGGATGCCTACAGCTTCCTGGAGGACACTGAGGCGCCGGACACCGCCAATCCAAGCCTCTGGCGTCACACGCAGATGAACCATATCTACGGCTTGTTTGAAGTCACCGATGGCATCTATCAGGTGCGCGGCTACGATATGTCGAATATCACGTTCGTGCGCGGGGACAGCGGCTGGATCGTGTTTGACCCGCTGATGACCGTGGAATGTGCCCAGGCGGCGAAGGCACTTGTCGATGAGGAGCTGGGAGAGCTGCCGGTGCGCGCGGTCATCTACAGCCACTCTCACGTTGACCATTTCGGCGGCGTTTGCGGCATTGTTGACGAAGAGGATGTGGCCAGCGGCGCGGTGACCATCATTGCGCCGGAGGGCTTTGAAGAGCACGCCGTCAGCGAAAACGTTTACGCTGGCACAGCCATGGGCCGTCGTGCCGCTTATCAGTACGGCACCACCCTGGAACCGGGTGAAACCGGCTCGCTCGCCATCGGCATCGGCATGGGCCAGTCCCAAGGCACCGTGTCCTATATCAGCCCAACCGACACCATCAAGGAAACCGGCGAAACCCGCACCATTGATGGTGTGACCATGGAATTCCAGATGACGCCTGGCACCGAAGCGCCGGCGGAAATGAACACCTGGATTGCCGAAAAGAATGCCCTCTGGATGGCAGAAAACTGCACCGGCACCCTGCACAATCTCTACACTCTGCGTGGTGCCGAGGTGCGTGACGGCAACGCCTGGGCCGGCTACATCATGGAGGCACTGGGACGCTATGGTGATGATGTGGAAGTGGTTTTCCAGTCTCACAACTGGCCGCATTGGGGCAACGATGTCATCAAGGAATATATGACCAACACGGCGGCGGTGTATAAATTCATCAATGACCAAACGCTGTTCTATCTCAATCAGGGCTACACCGACACGGAAATCGTCGACATGATTGAGCTGCCGGAAGAGCTTGCGAAGGTGTGGTACACCCGCCAGTATTATGGCACACTGACCCACAATGTGAAGGCAGTGTATCAGAAATACATGGGCTGGTACGACGCCAACCCTGTCCACCTGGATGAACTGGCGCCGAGCGAATACGCAGAAAAGCTTGTGGAATATCTGGGTGACACCGACAAGGTGCTGGAAATGGCAAAAGAAGATTATGACAAGGGCGAATACCAGTGGGTGGCAGAAATCACCAACACCCTCATCTATGCCGATCCTGACAATACCGACGCGCGCCTGCTCTGCGCCGATGCGCTCGAACAGCTTGGCTATCAGGCAGAATCCGGCACCTGGCGCAACGCCTATCTGACGGCTGCTCAGGAATTGCGCAATGATGAGGAAATCAACTCCAACGAAGGCAATAAGAGCAATGCTTTGCAGCAGAAGATGGACGTTCCGCTCCTCTTGGATTATCTGGGCATTCGCCTTGACAGCAACGCCGCAGAAGACCTCAACGGAACCGTTGACCTGATTGTGACCGACACCGGCGATGAGTACACGCTGACGCTGCGAGACGGCGTACTGCTGTATTATGAAGGTGCCCCAATCGGCGGCAGCGATGCCACCTGGACCACGACGAAAACTGGCCTCTTTGCAATGCTGCAGGGCAACACGGACAACCTTGCAGAGCTGGTACAGCAGGAAGGCGATACGGCACTGCTGGATGGCTTGTGCAGCAACCTGGCAGCCTTTGATCCAAACTTCAACATCGTTGAGCCATAAAGAACTCGCGCCTGAATGGAGGAAGAAGCATGAACAAGCACAGCTATAAGGGCATCGTCAGCGGGTTGTTGGCGGCGCTGCTCCTGCTGAGCGCTGGCTGCAGCAGTGATACAACAGCCGGCAATGATGCCGACGCTGCAACAGGGGCCCTGACACCCAAACCCTTGGCAGTCAACGATGTGGGGCAAAACCCTTATTTGAGCAGCGGCGATGCATTGGTGCACAATGATTCCTACAGCTCCGATGTCACCGATACGGTGATGCCGCTGGCCATTGACGAGGTGGTCAGCACCACGCTGGAAACAAAGAACAAACAGGCACCGCCGTCCATGTTTTTTGACAACGACGGCAATGCCATCACGCCGTTTCTCGGCGGCATCGCCGTGACCGATCTCACCGGCGACACCATCACCCGCCAGGCCACTTTTGTGCCAGCGCAGGACGATGGCGGCGGCTACTCGCTGCAGATTTCCTACGCCTTTGTCGATAAGGACGGCCGTGTCGTGGCACCGACCTCTGATGGGCGCGTGATCATGCTGGAAACCAAGGATGCCGACGGCAATGTCTACGAGAAGGCGCGCAAGGTCTTCGATGTGGACATTGTTTCGGCAGCTGTTGAAGCCCTGGGAGAGGACATCGACCAGAACCTGCTCTCGATCATCTACGATTATGACGGTAACCTATGGTTTGTAACCGGCGGTTTCCGCATCTATCCAGACCGCAACCCTGCCGGTTTCATTGGCTATCTGTCGCGGGAGTACATTGATGCAGCCCTTTCCGGCCAGTCACCATCTCTTGATGGCAATATCTTCCTTGAACGCCTCGCAGACGGTGAAGGCGCCGAAAATGGCATTTCTGCCAATGAAGACGGGGCCGTCATCCTTACGAATCTGGCCTGCTACATGCTCCGCGCCGACAGTGGCGTGGACATTGTCTGGCGCACTGCCTACGACAGCAATGGCGCCAACGACGCCGAGCCTGACTCGGATTATACTGGCGGTGGTCTGTCTTGGGGCAGCGGCACCACGCCGACCTTAACAAAGAACCTTGTGCTCTTTACGGACAACGTGGACCCAGTCAACCTGCTTGCGCTGTCTTCAAAAACTGGTGAAATCGTGGCAGAAACGCCTGTGCTCGATGACCTTCCAGACGACACACCGGTGGCAGTGGAAAACTCCATCCTTGTTTATTCAGGAGACGACAGCCGCACTTCGGTGCTGGTCTGCAACTGGTTTGGCGCCGGCAATGCCGGACTTGCTGACCCAGATGCTGACTCCTCGGTGCAATCCTACGATACCCTCTATGATCCCAACTGGACCGCCAAGGGCAATGCGTACATCGCGCCTGGCGTTGAGCGGGTGGACATTGTCAAAGACGACGATGGCTATCATGCTGAAACCGTTTGGACACGCGACGATGTCAGCGACACTTCGATGATTAAGCTCAGCACAGCCACCGGCTACCTCTACGGTTACTGGCAAAACCTGGACAGCGGCATGTGGTGCTACGAAATCCTGGATTTTGACAGCGGTGAGACCGTGCGCGAAATTCCTGTGTCCAGCCTGGCCAGCTTTAACAATATGGCCGT
>CAUDRX010000008.1 GCA_958451915.1 uncultured Peptococcaceae bacterium | reverse complement strand
ATTATGGTTGCGCTGCCCCAGATCAACGTTGTACATCTTGCGTTTCGCCTTTAAAAGCTGGTTGCCGAAAATATCAAACCGTTCTGCCGGATAGAAAATAAACGATTCTGTCAGCGCCGTGACGTAATCGCTCACAGTATGCGGCGAGATTTTTCTGCCGTTCGACGTCAGAAAATCGGTGATGCGCCGAATAGACACCGGGCTGCCAACAATGCTCGCCAGATAGCGTGCAATGGTTTTCAGCAGCAGCACGTCTGTCAGCTTTCTCTGCGCAGGGTCGCCTGCTTTCCGGAACTGCCGATCCTCGATATCTTTGACGATCACAGTATTATAGATGCCCTCCAGGTAAGTCTCCACTTTTTCAGGCGTACGTTCCATCGCCGCGACATAGGGCAGCCCGCCATCCCGCATATACTCCGCCAGCCCCTGCTCCGCATCCAGCGCAGTAACGGCCAGAAATTCTCGAAAAGAGAGCGGCAGCATTTTGATCTCCACATAGCGGCCCGTCAACAGCGTTGCCAGATCGCCAGAGAGCAGACAGGCATTAGAGCCTGTGAGATAAAGATCAGTATTCGGCTTCACGTACAAGCTGTCTACGACCTTCTCAAACTCTGGCACCTTTTGAATTTCATCCAAAAAGATATAGGTCGTCCTGTCGGCACATAATCGTTCCTTGAGATAGACATACAGCTTGCGGTAGTCCTGCAGCGCTTCATATTCCAGCTCTTCAAAATTAATCGCAATGATCTGGTCGTCGGCAACACCTTGTTCCCTGAGCCAAGACTGAAACTGTTGCAGCAGCGTCGATTTCCCACACCGCCGAATACCTGTTACCACCTTGATGACCTGCTCATCCTTCCATGCGATCAACTGTTCCAGGTATTCTGTTCGTTCTACCATTCTGCTCACCTCCATCAATTTATGTTCCCATTATAGCACAAAATCCTTCATTTTACTATTTTTGTGCTCGTTTCGGCACAAAATCTAGAATCCCCTCATTTTCGTGCTCATTTCAGCACAAAAATCCCTCAGACTCCGCTTGGAATCTGAGGGATTTTTCTATAGAACGTTTTCGACTGTGCGCTCAAACCAGCTTCACAGCGGTACCGCTGACGATCACTGCCGGTGCACCGTCGGCCATGCTCATGGTGGCATAATTCACAGCGATGATGGCGTCAGCGCCGAGACTGCGCGCGTCCTGTTCCATTTTGTCGGTGGCGGTGACGCTGGCGAGCTCCATGAGGTCGGAGTAGCTTTTGAGCTCGCCGCCAACGATGCCTTTGAAGGCCTGGCCGATGTCTTTGACGGCATTCTTGCTGTAGGCAGCACAGCCGCGCACAAGGCCGAGGACTTCGACACGTTCATCCCCAAGGGATGGGGTGGTGGTCATCATCATATGGATCAGTTCCTTTCAATATAAAGTCGTTCATTCTTTTGGTTTCTTTTCCCGCCCCGCCTTGCGCACGGCGTCGGTCAGTAAAAATTCGATCTGGCCATTGATGGAGCGGAACTCGTCCTCCGCCCAATGGGCCAGGGCATCATAGAGTTCTGGTGAAAGACGCAGCACGATCTGCTTGCGGTCTTTTTTTGCGTTTTGTGGCATCGCTGCGCCTCCTCTCTCGTTCGTTCACGCACGCCAGAGCCAGATGAAGTAGATCACACAGCTCACAATGAGCGCGCCGATAAATGCAAACATCACCACGTTCGAGATCGCGGCCATCGTGCCAAACGCAATGGCCACGGTCGCTTCGATCAGGTACCAGAAGAGCCCTGCACAAAGGATCGCGATCACGTGCATGAGCACGCGCGTGCCGCGCACGATCTCCTCGGCTGGGCGCTTCATCAGAAAAACGGGAACGTTGATCGTCTGAGGCAGGATGTTGTTCACCACGATCACCGCCCAGACGAGCAGCTCACAGCCAGCTATCACGAGCAGTGAGGATTTTCCGCCATGCCCATCCACCTCGCCGTTAAAGCCAAAGTGGGTCGGGATGGTCGCCGGCAGCTCGCCATAGACCATGGCCAGCCGCGCCAACGTCAGGAGCACGAGCAGGGCGGAAACGCCGATCATGAGTTTGTCAGCAAGCGAGAGCGGCAGTTTCTCCGGCCACTTTTCCATGACCGCACTGCGCTGTGCCGCGACCGCGCTCTTCGCCTTGCCTTTCGGCGCATGTGCTGCATCGCCTCGCCAGAGCCAGAGGAAATAGATCCCCATGCTGCCAAAGATCGCGACGAGCAGGCCAACGATCGCCCAGCCGCTCATCTCTGTCGGCGTGCCTTTGGCACAGCGCAGGAAGACTTCCAGCATGTAGCCAAAGAAGACCGCACAGGCTATCGACGTGAAGTAAAGGTAGAGCCTGGTGCCACGGATGATCTGCTCCGCCGGGCGTTTCAGGAGCAGCGGCGGGATGTTGATCGCCCGTGGAAAAAAGATGCAGACGAGCACCGAAAGGGTGCAGAGCAGATCGCCAAAGGCGAGGATCAGCAGGAACCATTTCGCCTCCCGCTCCGTCTCCACCACCGCGCCGCCTTGATATTCCGTGGCGATCTCTGCTGGCAGACCGGCATAGTTGATCAAGAGATGCACGACCGGCGCCAGCATCACGACCAGCGTCAGCACGATGCAGACTTTATCGAGCACCGTCAAAGGCAGGCGCTTCGGCCATTCAGCGATGACCGCCGCACTGCGATCGTTGTCCATTTTCATAGCGAGCGCCTCCTTTCAGCATTCAGAATGGGATCAATACAAGCTGCCGCTGTTCACCACTGGCTGTGGGTCGTGGTTGGCACAGAGCACCACGAGCAAGTTGGAGATCATCGCGGCTTTGCGTTCGTCATCGAGGGAGACCATGTCGCTCTTATCCAGTTCCTTGAGAGCCATTTCCACCATGCCGACGGCGCCGTCAACGATCATGGCGCGGGCGTCGATAATGGCGGCTGCCTGCTGACGCTGCAGCATCGCCGAGGCGATCTCAGGCGCATAAGCGAGGTGGGTGATACGGGCTTCGAGGATCTCCAGACCGGCGATGTGTACCTTCGACTGGATCTCTTCCTTGAGGCGGTCGGCGACTTCCTGACTGGAACCCTGGAGGGATTTTTCAGCATCGTTGTTGAAACCGTCGTACGGATACTGGCGCACGATGCTGCGCAGCGCCGCATCGCTCTGGGTAGAGAGGTAATCCTCATAATCGTCCACATCAAAGAGCGCTTTGGCCGTGTTGGTCACACGCCAGATGACGACGATGCCGATCATGATCGGGTTGCCGAGCTCGTCGTTGATCTTCTGCTGGCCGCTTTCTAAGGTCATGGCCTTGAGACTGATCTTTGACGACTTGCCATAGCGGACCGGACTGCAGAATGGGTTGTACCAATAGAAACCTTCGCCCTTGATGCTGCCGGAATACTTCCCGAAAAGGGTCAGTACCATGGCTTCGTTCGGACGGATCACAGCGAAGCCACCGAGCACGAAGCAGAACACGACGAAAAGCACTGCACAGAGCGCGATCCCCACACCGCCGCCGATCACAAGGAACGACGCCGCTGCGAGACCGAGCAGGGCCAGGGCCACGATGAGCATGAGAAAGCCATTGATGGTCGTCATCCTGCGCTCGTCCATGCCAGCGTTTTGTTTAAGATTGTCAGTCATTGTTGTTCAGTCCTTTCTTTTCTAACAACTTGCTATCATTTTGATATCATGATTATATCATGATATCAAAATGATAGCAAGGAAAAAAGTTTGCACATCTGTGGAAAACTTCTATATACTAAAGGAAAGAACCTCGAAAGGACTGATCATCATGAAAGAATTGTTCCACCGCACCAGCGTCCGTGCTTTCACCGACGAAGCCGTCAACCGTGACGACATCCTGCAGATCCTGCGCGCCGGTATGCAGGCCCCATCAGCCACCGACCAGCAGCCCTGGGAGTTTATCGTCGTCACCGACAAGCCAACCCTGAAACAACTGGCTGATGCCTCGCCATACGGCGGCTTCACAGCCAGCGCGCCGGCGGCCATCGTCTGCTGCTACCGCAAAGACTGCCGCGTGCCGCAGTACGCAGAGATCGACTGCTCGATCTGCATGGAGAACATCTGGCTCGCTACCGACAGCCTCGGCCTTGGCGGCACCTGGATCGGTATCGCACCGCTGGAAGAGCGTATGAACGCCGTGGAAAAGATCCTCGCGATCCCAGACACACTGCGTGCCTTTGCCCTCTTCCCGCTCGGCCATCCGGCAGAAGTAAAGCCGCAGCGCGATCGCTTTGATGAGAGCCGCATCCATTGGTGGCAGGCATGAGTGCGCTGCTCGCGCCGGACTACACAGCGAGCGCCCTCGTCATCATCGATTTTCAGAATGACTGCGTGCTGCCTGGCGCACCCATGGAAGTTGCCGGAAGCTTCGAGGTGCTGCCCACCCTTGCAGCGCTCGCACAGGCTTTCCGCACCGCCGGGCGGCCGGTGGTGCATGTCGTGCGTGGCTATCTCCCCGACGGGTCGAACGCCGATCTTTGCCGCCGCGAAGCGATCGCCGGCGGCAAACGCCTGCTCGTGCCAGAAACAGCCGGCGCCGACTTTCCCGAAGCACTGAAGCCTGCCGGTGCACCGCCGCTGGATTGGCCGGCTCTGCTCACAGGCCGGATGCAGTCCCTCGGGCCCCACGATCAGGTGATGCATAAACCGCGCTGGGGCGCCTTCTACCAGACGCCGCTGGAAGCATGGCTGCACGCTCATGGCATCAGCACCCTCGTCTTTGCCGGCTGCAATTTTCCCAACTGCCCGCGCACATCCATCTACGAAGCGAGCGAACGGGATTTCCGTCTCGTACTCGCCCGTGATGCCATGAGCGGTCTCTACGAACGCGGCCTTGACGAACTCCGCAATATCGGCGTGGTGCTCTCTGACAGTGCCGGCATCGCCGGAAAGCTGAACTGACACAACACGAACGGCAGTACCACACTGCCGTTTTTTTGCTGCGCTGCGCCATGTAAAGCACGATGTAAAGCCGATCATGCACGCCAGTTGGTGGCCGCAACCGGGCCCTGCCGATATACTGAAGGTGTTCCTGAAGATCCCGCAAAGGAGGTTCTGAAATGACACATCAGTGATAGACAGCCCGCACCCTTTTCGCTACAATAGTCCTGCACAACGAGGTGAACACTATGAAAATACAAACAACATTAAGCCTGTTCCTGGCCATTGGCTACCTGCTCTTTTGTCTGGTGATCTGCGCCGCTGCGGTCTACCTTTTCGTCCTCATCGTCAAGGCGCTGAAAAAATACATCGCGTCCAAAGAGGTACGGGAAGAAAAAAAGATCGTCGCCAAAAATCTTGGCGAAGTATTGAAAGAACATCGCATGCGCTGCCAGATGACCCAGGAATTCGTCGCCGAAGCGCTGGGCGTCAGCCGTCAGTCGGTTTCCAAATGGGAGACCGGCGCCAGTGATCCAAACACATCAAACCTCATCGCCCTGGCCAAACTCTACGACGTCTCGCCGGAGGAACTCCTGCGCTGTGTCGTTGCCGGCGACGGATCGTCTGAAAGCGGCGAATGAAGCGGCATCGCGCGTTTGACAAAGCACTTTGACAGGGCCAGAAAGCCCCATGTCCACGCACTTTGATGGCGCATCAGACGCCCATCTGCGATAATGAGCCCATCAACAAAAATACCCGAAAGGGTCACAGGGAGGCAACGAACATGGAACTCGGATCACAGATCAAACAGCATCGCAAGGAACTCGGCATCTCTCAGGATGAACTGGCAGCGCGCATCTTTGTCTCGCGCCAGTCGATCTCAAACTGGGAGACAGGCAAGACCTACCCCGACATCCAGACGCTACTGCTCTTGGTCGAGGCGTTCGGCGTCTCCCTCGATGAACTCATCAAAGGAGATGTGGAAGAAATGAAACAAGAGATCAACGCACAGGAACGCGCCGGCTTTAACCGCGACAGCATCTGCTTCACCGTATTTGGCATCCTCACGGTGCTCTCGATTGCGCCGCTCTTTGCCTTTCTCGATTACATCGGCTGCCTCATCTGGGGGCTGATCCTCGGGGTGGCGGCATACTTCTGTGGGCGCGTCGAGCTCTACAAGAAGATGTTCGACATCCAGACCTACAAGGAGATCCTCGCCTTCGACCAGGGCGCTTCCATCGAAGAGCTCGCCGTCGTGCGCGCCGAACGCAACGTGGTCAAGCACCGCGCGTCCAAAGCCGTGATGACCATCGTCGCCGCGATCATCGGCGCCGCCTGCGCCTACGGCGGCATGTGGCTCTTGGACACGCTGGGCCTGTTCTGAAAACTGCACACAAAAATAAGAGCACTTTCCGTGATCGGAAAGTGCTCTTATTTTTATGCCTGCGTCCAGGCAACCAAACAGCTGATCTTTTTACTTTTTCCCGAGAGATCCTTGACAGGTCCTTAATCTCTTTTTCAGACAGTTTTTAGGCCACACACCTATAATGAGCCCATCTTACGACGAAAGGATGATCCCCATGCGTTTATTGATCGCAGAAGGCGACGAACATCGCCGTCAGACACTCCGGCACGTTCTTGAAACGGCCAACTACCTCATCGACACCGTGGCCGACAGCCATGACGCACTCACTTTCGCTGAGACCGGTGAATACGACGGTCTGGTGCTCGGGGTCAGTCTGGCCGGCTGCGACGATGGCCTGCATGTGCTGGAAACGCTGCGCGCGCATGGTGTCTCGACGCCGGCGCTCCTGCTCAGCGTGGGCGCCGATGCGGCTGTCTGCGTGCAGGGGCTGGACGCCGGCGCTGACGACTATCTCAGCCATCCTTTCTCAACCTCAGAGCTGCTGGCACGGGTGCGCGCGATGCTGCGGCGCCAGGGCACTTACATGCCCGAACAGCTCGAGGCTTTCGGCCTCACCCTTGACCGTGCCACCTTCGCACTCGCCTGCAGCGGCCAGCAGATCGCGCTGAGCGCCAAGGAATTCCAGATCATGGAAGGCTTCATGCGCCATCCGGCTACGATCATCAGCGCCGACCGCTTCCTGACCCACATATGGGGATGGGAGAGCGAGGTCAGCGTGAACGTGCTCTGGGTCCATATCTCCAACATCCGCAAGAAGCTCTCTGCGCTGCAGGCCCCCTGCGGGATCCGCTTCATCCGCGGCGCCGGTTACATCTTTGAGGCCAGAGAGCCCTAACCATTCTCCCTCCCATGAAAGAAGGTCCCTTTATGAAAAAACACATTTTCCACCTCATCCTCCTGGCCGGCCTTTTTGCACTCTGCTGGTGCCTGCTGCCTGCCGCCCCTGAAAGACCGGGAGAAGATCCATGGAGCGACGAGGTCCTTTGGTGAGATCACAAACAAAGAACGCCCCGCACGAACGCTTCCTGTTCGTGCGGGGCGTTTTTTGTCCGCTTAAAGGACAATGGTGTTAAAGGCTTCTGCAAGGTCGATGACGGCACTGCGGTCGACATAGGCTGTCGGGGTGCCGTCGATGGTCACAAGGCAGCGATCGCCGTCGACGCGGGTAAATACCAGTTCAAGGGTCGGGACAGCCTCGCCGGCAAGGTGCAGTGCCAGCGCGAGCTCTTCTTCGCCCTCGGCATCTTCGTCGGTGAAGCCGGTGGCTGTGACGCTCTCCAGCGCACTCTGGACATTGCTCATGTCAAGGTCCTCATCATTGTAACGGTAGACACGTTCTTCGCCTTCGCCCTCGCTGGTGATCTCGTACGTCTCACCATCAAGGGTCACATCAAATTGGGTGATATCTGTGAACACACCACTGTAAACGGCATCGTGACGGAGATCGTCGTAGGTGCAGGCCATGAGCGCCTCATAACTCGATTCACTGATCTCGTAGATGATCGAAGAATCACCGATGCGCACATAGGCATTGGTCGTTTCTTCGTTGTCCTCTTCTTCTGTCTCTTCGCTGCCCGCTTCCGCGGCAGCTGCCTTCGTCGCAGCATCACGGCTGAGGGCAAAAGAGAAGGTCTCTGTCGTTTCCTGGGTCTCGCCGTTCTCATCCTCATCGCTCACGGTATAAGTGATGGTCGCAGAGAGTTCCGGATCGTCAAGGCCATAAGTCGCGAGATCTTCCTCTGTGGCGTTGTATGTCACATAGGTGTCCTGGCTCATGCCGGAAAGGGTGTCAAGATACTGATCCACCTTCTCGGTGTCGAGAGGTGCCAGGTCATCGCCGTCCTGCTTAAAGTACACATCTTCACTGTCATAGGTGTCGGTGCTGTCTTCTGTATAGGCGCGATAGACAACGTCGTAACTGTCCGTCCCTTCAAAGGCGATGCTGTCAACAGTACCGAAGCCCGGAATGGTATCGTTTTTGATCAGCGCATCCAGCTCGACCTCAAAGGCCGAAAGGGGGTCACTCGTCACAAGATAAACGTTGCCATCGCCGATGGAGACATAGCGCTGGCTGTCCATGCTGCTGTAATCCCCCAAAAGCACGGTCTGCGTCTCTTCACCTGAGGTGATCTCGATCGTGCATGCCGGGTCATCCAGCCCATACTGGGACAGATCCTCCGGTTCCTCAATGACAAAGGCCGCGCCCATCTCTGTGAAATAGGAGAGCAGCACTTCCATCTGCTCCGGATCGACCGGGAAGTTTTCGTCAGCATCATATGTCCAGCTGCCACCGTCGTTGTGGAAAGAAAAGCTCGTATCGTCATAGCTCCAGGAAAGGGCTGTGACGCTGTCGGCATCAAGCTGCATGATCACTTCATCGGTATTCTGGATCGCTTCCTGCCGCTCCTGCACATGGAGGACCCCGAAGGTGGCGCAGGCCGCCACCACGAGGACCACTGTCAGGATCTTCAATCGTTTGCTACGCTTCATGCTGTGCCCTCCTTCTCTTTAAGACGACTGCTGTGCCGATGCCCAGATAGCCCAGCGGCAGGATGCCGATCATCAGGATCTTGAGCAGGGAAGCCGTCGACTCACTGATCGACAGATAATTATAGTTCAGCGACTTGCTGCGGATGGCCATCGCTTCACGCTCGCCGATGAGCTCAGAGAGGGCGTTCATCGTCAGATCCACGTTCGAGCCAGAAGAAAGGGCGTTATACATGTCTTCGAGGAAGGTCGCTGAAGAGAACCAGATGATCTCGCCATCGTTCTCACAGGCGATGGACACTGCCAGCGCGAACGGCCCGTCGATGTCGCCATCCTCTTTCTCATAGGTGGCGAGGTCGTATCCCGCCGTCTTGCTGAAAGCTTCATCCGAAGTCGTCAGAAGCTCGGTCACGCCTTCGGCATCATCAGCCACGACCAGTCCCTGCGAGATTGGCATGTTCGGATAGTAGTTCTCTTCGATCAGCGACTCTGTGATGCCGTCGCTCTGCATATCCGGCAGGAGCACATATGGCTGCGCCGTATAGTGGTCCTCGCTGCCTTCGACGACGATGCCATCGCTGGTGGTCACCCCATAGTCAGCGAGCAGGCTCTCGAGATTGTCAAGGCTCACACCATCCACTGGCCCGGCGATGACGAGAAGCTTGCCGCCGTTCTCAGCATAGGTCGAGAGTTTTGTCTTTTCTTCGGCAGAGATGTCAGACTGCGGCTCATAGATGAGCACCGCATCTGCTTCTTCCGGCACGCTCTCCTCTGTCAGCAGCGAAAGCTGGGTGGTCTCGATGTTCTCCTTGGCGATCTGATCAGCGAAAGTGGCCGGCAGTTCCTGCTCGCCATGGCCTTCGAGCACATAGAGCTGCGGCAGGTCCTCGGTCACGACATAGTCGATGGCAGAAGTGATCGCACCTTCACCGTCGAAGGAGGTGGTATAAGAATAAGAATAGATGTCGGTCTCTGTCACATAGATGTCTTCATAGGCCACATAGCGGCTGCGGTCGCCGCATTCAACGACCAGGCTGTTGTTGGCCACTTCTTCATCGGTGTACTGCTCCGCGAAGGTTGGGTAGACGTCCGGATTTTTCTTTTCCACATGGATGTGATCCGACAGGCTGTCGTACTTGTCGAGCAGGGCTTCGATGATATCGTCCTCTTCATCAGCCTGCACGATCCAGTAGATCGTCACATCCTCTGTGAGGTTGTTGACGACGGCTTTGGTATTGCTCGTGATCGAATAGAGTTTGGAAGCGCTCATATCAAACTGCGTCAGGTTCGTCGGCAGCGCCGAGACCGCCACGTTCACGAGCACTGCCAGCGTCAGCACGATCGCCGTGACCACCATCGCATAGCTGCCGCCGCGAAAGGCACCGGCGCCTGCACCGCTGCCCTTAAAACGCGCAAGCAGCGTATGCGCAAGGTCTTTGAATGGTGCACGTTTCATCAGTTATACCTCCTTTTCTCCAGCGACTGCACAGCCAGGAAAAGAAAGACCGCCGCCACCGAAAGGAAATAGACCAGCGCCGTCAGGTCAAAGACGCCGCTGACAAAGGTGTTCAGCCGTTCAAAGAGCGAAAGCGCCTTGAAGACCTTCGGCAGGAAACCTTCAAAAGCCGTTTGGTCGGCCAGATAGACGATGCAGCAGACCGCGGTCAGGACCAGCCAGATGATATGGCCCAGCGCCGCGTTCCGCGTCAGCCAGCGCGCCAGAAGCCCGATCAGGATGATCAGCACAAAGCAGGCTGCCAGGGTGCCGGCCGCCGTCTGGGAGACGTATTCAGAAAGGCTCACGCTGTAGTAATTGAAGAGGATCACTGCCACGCCGAGGCCGGCCGCCATGCCCTGGTTCTCTGTGAGAGAAGAAAGGAAGATGCCCACTGCAATGAGGGCCGCCCCCATGACAAAGTAGGCAAAGATCGAACCAAAGCTCACCGGCAGATAAACCTCGCCAAAGAAGGAAAAGATCAGCGGATAGACGCTGATCACCGCCAGCGGCACCAGAAACACCACCAGGAGCGCCGCATATTTGCCCAGCACCACTGCCGTCATCGAGACCGGCAGTGCATAGAGAAGCTGATCGGTCTTCTGCCGGCGTTCCTCGGCGATCGTGCGCATTGTCAGAAGCGGCACGATGACCACAAAGATGATGCCGGCAAAGCTCAGCACATATTCAAAATTGCTCACCGCCGCCTGCAGGTTGTAGGCCAGCGCACCCAGCCCAACGACCACCAGAAGAAAGGCGCCAAAGACATAGGCCGTGAAAGAGTGAAAGAGGGCCCGCAGTTCGTGTTTAAAGATCGCCAGCATGGTCATCCACCTCCTTCTCAGTGACTTCCGCTTCAGTGAGCTCGAGAAAGACATCCTCGAGGCTGGCCTTGTGCAGCGAGAGTTCCAGGATCGCCAGGCGGCGTTCCGCGAAAGCGAAGAAGACCTCCCGCGCCGCCGTGTAGAGATCTTCCACGGCTGCTTCCAGCTCGAAAGCGGCGAAGCATTCTTCCGGCGCATCCACCGCACTCACCCGGCGCAGCGACTGGCAGCCTGCCAGCGCCTGGCGGGCTGCCTGCGGCGTCGCATCGGCGAGGAGTGTGAGCGTGCCGTGGGCGAGCAGGTTCGCTTCCAGGTTCTCCGGCGTGTCAAAGGCGACGAGCCGCCCGTGGGCGATGATGAGGATCTTGTCACAGATCGCCTGCACTTCCGAGAGGATGTGGGAGCTCAGGAGCACCGTGTGCGTCCGGCCCAGTTCCTGGATCATCTCGCGGATCCAGGTGATCTGGATCGGATCCAGCCCCACCGTCGGCTCATCCAAGATGATCAGGTCCGGGTCACCCAGGAGCGCCTGGGCGATGCCCAGCCGCTGCTTGTAGCCCTTCGAGAGATCGCCGGTGCGGCGGCCGGCCATCTCCGTCATGCGCACTGTCTCCAGCGCCTGCGCCACCTGCTGCGTCAGGACTTCGCCGCGCAGGCCCTTGGCTTCGCCGACGAAGCGCAGGTATTCCGCAGGCGTCTCGTTCATGTACAACGGCGGCTGCTCCGGCAGATAGCCCACCAGCCTCTTCGCCGCGTCCGCGTCCTCGAAGACGTCATGGCCGCCGATCGTGACGCTGCCGCCCGTCGCCGAGAGACAGCCCGTCATGATGTTCATCGTCGTCGTCTTGCCAGCGCCGTTCGGCCCGAGAAAGCCGTAGACGCCGCCCGCATCGATCTCAAAGGAGAGATCGTCCACGGCCAGGAACGCGCCGTATCTTTTTGTCAAGTGTTCCACTTTGATCATGGGGACACCTCCTTACAGATTCCGGCCCGGCATGCTGGACCGCTCTGCCTCCAGTATAGAGCGCCAGCCTAAAGCGGCACTAAGGCGCATGTGGAGAAAATCTCCAGAAAAAAAGAGCAGCATCCCCATCTTTTGCGCTGGGAACACTGCCCGATATTCCGTTGGATATAATGCATCGATGTGCTATACTTTCTCTGTCAACAACCTTTTTGCCTGAATCTGTTGGCAGAAAGGAGGGATCCACAATGACGATCGCCGAATTCTACCTGACTGTCATGGCAAGCGTTGTCGCCTACCTCGTTTGCAAGTGGTTAGACAGTATCTTGTAAGTGTTGACTAGCCCAAATAAAAAGACGCGAGCTTTGCCTGACTGCTCGCGTCTTTTATTTTGGATCCACAATGATCCGAATTCTATTGCCTGTGTTCACTATATCATCTTTTGCCGTGCAAAGCAAGTCTGCTTTATTTCGACGTCAGATGCTCGATGCCGCGGATCGTCACCGTCGTGGTGCCATCCTGTTCCATGCGGATCTCGAGATGTTCGGGGTCCTCGTACCATTCCGCCGGCAGGGTGATGGTAACGTCGCCGTCGGCCACGAGCTTGTAGGTCGAAGCCTGTTTGGCGGCAAATTCACGCTCGAGCACGAGATTCTCCGGCAGATTGGCGTAGCTGACCTCCCCCATAAAGGCGCTCTGCATCTGGATCGAATCCGGAAAAGCTTTCTCAGCGAGGGTGCGCGTCTCGACAATGTCGCTCCGGCCGGCGTTCTCGGCAAGGAAATGCTTGGCGCGGGCCAGCGCTTCCACGCCGTCCTGGGAATACTCGTCTGCGACAGCGAGGGTCATCTGACGGATGTGCTTGTAGCTGTCGCGGCTGGATGGTTCCGGGATGCAGCCAAGGACCACCTCTTCGAAAAGATGCACGCTTTCCTTCTCATGCTTGAGCTTGATGTCGCAGAGGCGGATGCCGCCATCTTCGAGATTGATGAACGCATAACCCTTCACCCGCTGGGTCGGCTGCGGCATGATGGAACGGTGCAGCGCGACCTGGGCGCTGACCTTTCCTTCTTCGTCGCTCTCGACCTGATGGGTGTAAGCGAGTTTGTCGGCCAGCGCGAGGATGGCCAGGTACGGCGTGCCCAGCTCACTCGTGAAACGCGCCAGGATGAGATGGTAATTGTCTTCCACAGCCATCTCGCGCAGCTCTCCGAAAAAGAGCCCCGCCACCCACTTGGAAAGATCGACAAAATCTTCCCCGCCATCCTTGTAGGTGCGCAGCCGCAGCGGCCACGGGCTCGTCTCGACAAAGCGGGCGTGGCTCGCCGCCGGGTCGTTCAGCCCGCGCTCGATGTGGTGCTCAAGGTAATCGATCATCACGACGTTATGCGGATTGAGACGGGTGTCGCTGAGGATCTCCTGTACCCCGACAGCATCGAAGATATGTAAAATGGCTTCTTGTATCTGGATCATGATGGGCCTTCTTTCTATTATAACAGTCGTCTGTCCAGTATACCTGAACAGGCGCGCCCCGTGCAAGCGTAACTATTACAATGTGTTATGAATGAGGAGGGAAAAAAGGTTGCATATGGTCGATATTCCCCGTACAATGGGTGTTATATTACAGAGATATTTTACTATTTGTAATTTTAAAGGGGGACTACAAGAAATGTCACGTAAAGTTAAAGACCTGATCGTCGTCGGGTTCGCGCTGTTCTCCATGTTCCTGGGGGCCGGCAACCTGATCTTTCCGCCATATCTCGGGCTGCATTCCGGCGAGACCTGGCCGCCGGCGCTCATCGGCTTTCTGCTCACCGGCGTGGGCCTGCCGCTGATGACCGTTTACGCCACGCTGCGTTCCGGCGGTACCATCATGACACTGGCCCGCTACCTGGGCCGCCCATTCGGCCGTCTGCTTGGGCTCATCGTCGTGCTGTCCATCGGGCCGATGTTCGCCATCCCGCGTACCGCTGCCACGACCTATGAAGTCGGCATCGCCACGATCGTGCCAAGCGTTCCGATCGAAGCCAGCTCCATCGTCTTCTTCGTGATCGTCTGGCTGATCACCATCAACCGTTCCAAGGTCGTTGACCGTCTTGGGAAATTCCTCACACCGTTCCTTTTGCTGACGCTCTTCGCGATCGTCGTCGCTGCTATCATCAATCCGATCGGCGCGCCGGGCGCTGCCGCTGAACCAGCCTACAACTTTGCCGGCGGCTTCACCGAAGGTTATCAGACCATGGACGCGCTGGCTGCTTCCATGTTCGCTGGCGTCGCCCTTTCCAATATCGTTGCCCGCGGTTACAATAACCGTGAAGAGCAGCTTTCCATGAGCATCCGCTGCGGTGTCATCGCCGCCGTGCTGCTCGGTCTCGTTTACTGCGGCCTCACCTATGGCGGTGCCGGTGCGACCGGTGCTTTCCCTGCTGATATCGACCGCTCTGCCCTGCTCATCGGCATGACCCAGGGCCTTCTCGGCAGCGTCGGCACCTACTGCCTCTCCATCGCCGTCATCCTCGCCTGCCTGACCACGGCCATCGGCCTTACCGTCACCACCGGCGAATATTTCAACGAACTCTCGGGCGGCAAGCTGTCCTACAAGCTCGTCGTCACCCTCTGCGTGCTCGCCGCTCTGCTCATCTCCGTGCTCGGCGTGACCACCATCATCAACCTCGCCGTACCATTCCTCAACATGGTCTATCCAGTGCTCATGGCACTCGTCTTCTGCAACTGCCTGGACCGCTTCATCCCTAACAAGAACGCCTACATCGGCGCGCTGATCGGGGCCTTCCTCATCAGTTTCATCGACGGGCTTTCCGCTGTTGGCTCCCTCGGCATCTCCGCTGACTGGATCGACAGCCTGCTCGCCTTCAAAGCCGGCCTGCCGCTGGCAAGCTTCGGCCTCGCCTGGATCATCCCGGCTGTCGTGCTCGCCGCCGTCTTCTCCTTCATCCCTCGCAAAAAACAGGACGAAGAAATTGTCTTTGAGATCTACGACGAAGGCAAGGACGACTGATCATTGTATCCACACACAAAAAGGCATCGCCATGATGGCGATGCCTTTTTTTATGCGGATCCCTCTGTGTGAGATCACTTTATCCTGCCAGATAGCGCTGCAGGATCGCTGCTACCTGAGCGCGGGTGGCCTGACCCTGTGGCTGAATGGTGTCTGCAGTGACGCCTTTGATGAGGCCTTCGCTGACGGCCCACTGCACGGCTTCTTCTGCCCACGTGTTGACGCTCTCTGCGTCACTGAAGCTGGAAAGATCGGCGCGGGCGCTGACGTCGCTGCCCTGATACTCTGAGTAGTTCATGAGGATGGCGGCCATCTGCTCGCGGGTGATCGCATCAGCCGGCCCGAAAGCACTGGCACTGTAGCCGTTGACGATCCCCGCTTCTGCAGCCCAGGCCACAGCGTCAGCATAGTAGGCATCGGCTGAGACATCGCTGAAATCAGCGGCTGCAGCGGCTTGCGGTTCGCCAGCCTGACGCCAGAGGATGGTCACCAGCATGCCGCGGGTGGTGGTCATGTCCGGGGCGAACTCGGAAGCGCTGACACCGGTCATGAGACCGTTCTCCTGCACGAAACGCACAGGGTCAAAGAACCAGTCGTTCTCATCGACGTCGCTGTATGGGTTCTCCCAGGCGACAGTCTTTTCTGCGAAGGTGACGCTGATGGTGACTTTGCCGCGTGGCTGTTCGAAGGAGAAGGTGCCGTCGGCGTTCTCGGTGATGGCAACGGCTTCGCCGTTCTTGTCGGTGACGCGGACGCTGGCCACTTCATAGCCTGCATCCGGGGTCATGGTCACGGTGACTTCATCGCCGGCCTTTGGGGCACGAGGGGTCACGCTCACCGTACCGCCATCGTTATGGGCCACATCCGGGGTGTAGTGGGCGACGCCGCCGGTCGTACCGCCAGTGCTGCCGCCGCTGCTCTCTTTTGCAAAGGTCACGTTCACTGTGACGTCGGCGGCTGGCTGGGTGAAGGTGTAGGTGCCATTTTCACCAGCGGTGACTTCGATGCTCTGGTCGTTCGCGTCGGTGACGGTGACTGCGCTTACCTTATAGTCCTCCGCCGGCGTGGTGGTGATGGTCACTGTTTCACCTGCCTGCGCCACTTCTGGCATCACACTGACGCTGCCGTTCTCACTGTCATTGACGGACACGCTGAATCTTGGGATGGCGTTGGCATAGGCTTCGCCAACATCGGTGGTGTTCATGGCGCCGCTGTAGAGGCGGGCGAAAGCGATGGTGCAGTCGGCTGCAAACTGCAGATCGCCGGAGCCATTGCTGTCACCGCCGAGGTAGAAGTAACGGGCGCCTTCCGGCGGCATGGTCATGCTGCCGACACTGGCCACGCTGTCTTCGAGCTGGCCGTTGACATAGAGCTTGGTGCTCTGGCTGTCAAAGGTGGCCATCAGGTGGACCCATTCGCCTTCATAGTCGCTGACATCGGCAGTCGGCTTTTTGTAACCATTGACATGGTTCCAGAATTCAATATGCTGGCCGTCGCCTTTGAGCTCAAAGCCGCAGCCTGCGCTCTCCATATTGGCGAACGGATCGCTGTTCTTGTCCAGGTTGTTGAGCTTGACCATCAGTTCCATGGAGAAGCCGTCTTTGTAGGTGTCGTAATCCTCTGCGCTCAGGGCGTAGCGGAAGCCGTCGTCGGAGCCGTCAAAGTGGTAGACGGTGCCGAAGACGTCGTCCTTCTCCTGGGTCGGTCCACCGACCTGGGTGAAGGTGTGGCCATTAGCGTCAGCGGTGCCATTGTTGAAGTCGATATCCAGCACGTCGGCTTCAGGGGTCTGATAATCGCTGTCCGGCATTTCGGCTTCGTAGGTCTTGGCAACGTCGCTGGCGTTCATGGCGCCGCTGTAAAGACGGGCGAGAGCAATGTCGCAATTGGACGGGAATTCAAGATTACCGCTGCCATTGCTGTCGCCACCGACAAAGAAGTAGTGCACGCCAGGAACAGAGAGGCTGCCGGCTTTTTCTTCGCTGGCTGCGAGCGTCCCATTGACATAAAGCCTGGTGGTCTGACCATCGTAGGTGGCCATGAGATGGGTCCATTCGCTGATCACGCCGGATCCATCGGCGGTTGGCTTCGCACGTCCGCTGGTGGTGTTGTTCCAGAATTCCAGGGTCTCACCATCTTTATTCAGCGCAAAACCGCAGCCAGCGCTCTGCTGATTGGAGAAGAAATCCTGTTCGTCGCCGGTTTGTCCATTGCTCCTGACCAGCACTTCCATGGTGTAACCATCTTTGAACCTGTCATAGTCTTCGTCGCTCATGGCATAACGGAAGCCGTCGTCCTCGCCGTCAAAACGATAGACCGTGCCATAGGTCGCATCTTCCACGGCGGTCGGTTCGCCGTAGACTTTCAATTCATGCCCATTGGCATCGGCGGTGCCGTGCTCGCTGTCGAAGTCAATGTTGAGCACGTCCGGCGCCGGCGTCACGTATGGCTGTTCCGCCTGGGTGGTGAGGGTGCCGGTGATGGCAGCGCTCTCGGCACCGAAGGAAGTCACGGCGATGACGGCGACGTCATAGGTGGTACCGGCCTTGAG
Organism: uncultured Peptococcaceae bacterium; assembly: GCA_958451915.1. Classification (GTDB taxonomy): domain Bacteria; phylum Bacillota; class Peptococcia; order Peptococcales; family Peptococcaceae; genus UMGS1590. Next base: position 11,235 of record CAUDRX010000008.1, on the reverse strand, counting down.
CCCGGTGATCTGGACGGTCCAGTCGTCTTTCGGCACGGCTTCATAGTAGTCGGCGAAGACGCTGCGGGTGATGGTGCTGCCGCCATCCTGCGGCGTGAGGGTGATCTTATAGGAATGGATCATGTCGTCGTTCTTACCGCTGGCAGCAGTCGCAGCCGGGAATGCGACCTTAACGCTCTTCTCCTGGATGTCGCCCGCGGTCACTGCGGCATCGGCGGTAAAGGTTGGCGCTGCGCTGCTCTCGCGGGTCTCGTCGTAAGGCATGTTACCATCGCCAGGGTTGAAGGTCCATGGTTCATCGACATACATGTATTCACCGGTCGTCAGGTTCATACGATAGATCTTCACCGTGCCGTCATCCAGCACATCGAGGCGCAGCGCCTGGGAAGAGACTTCGCTGTTGGCCGGGCGAGTGGCGCTGGCGCCAGTGGTCGGATCGACCTTGCCACTCTCGTTCTCGAAGTAGGCGCCGACGGTGCCGTCCTGGATGGCGGTGTAGCCGTCATCCTGATAGATGGAGCGCGCGTCTTCCAGGGTGGCGTGAGAATGGCCGGAGAAGTGGATGACCTGCGGATACTGCTCGAAGAGGGCGACCATATCTTTATCCGTGCCTTCACCATAATCGCCATACCATTCGTTGGTAACGTAAGCGGTGTCCCGGATGCCATGGTGGCCCATGACGATGACTGGGGCATCGGCGTTCTTCGCAGTCGCCGTTGCGAGGGCGGTCTTGACCATCTCGTACTGGTCGGTGTAATCGCCGTTATAGTTTTTGGCGCTGAGCTTGATCACCGTGGCCGCCAGGGTGGCGGCTGGGGTGTCGGCGGCGTTGCCGTTGTCGTCGTAGTAGAGGACCTGGTTGGCTTTCTGCTCGGTCTGTGTTTCGAAACGCTGCATAGCCGTTCCTGAATTGGTATTGTACTCATGATTGCCCATGGAGAGCACGACTTTACCAGCTTTGCCCAGTTCGCTGTCGTTGATAGTGTCCATCAGGGTCTGGTATTCGCTCTCATAGCCATTGTTGGTGATGTCACCGACGAAGAGGACGGCGTCCGGGTCGCTGTCAACGGCATAGAAAGCATCCAGGGCGTTGGTGAGTTTCTTCTGTGCGTCGGTTCGGTTGATATGGAGGTCGCTGCCGATAAAGAAGCGTGCTTTCACACCATCTTCAGAAGCGGCCTCCCAGGTGTTTTCCGGCGCGTCCCAGGCCAGGGCAGGCTGCACGCTGGTGAGCATGGCCGAGGCGAGCACCGCGGTGGCAAGAACGCCGGAGATCGCTTTTTTCAGTTTCATAAAGCTTTCGTTCAATCCTTTCTTTCTCTCTGTCTGCAGGTTTCTCAGAGCACGTCCGGGCAGGGATGCGCGCGCTGGATCTTCCTCTTTTCATGGAGAAGCTCCGTGCCCGGCCGGCCTCTCGTCCCTGACATAAGAAACGGCAGGAACAAAATCTGCGTTTTAATTATACTTGTTCGCAGTTGTTTATTGTAGTGGTGCAATGGTTAAATGTTTGTTAATGTTTCTGTGAAGAAAAAGGACGCAGACGCCCGAAAACTTTACAATGCGCTGCCGTCTGCGCCCTTACGCGGCTGCTGCAAACGCACCGCTGCGCCTTCACTGTCCGCCGCCGGGACCGTCGGCCAAAAAATAAACGCCGCCAGGTCTGGCGGCGTTTTTCATTTACATACAGAAAACCCCATTTTGACAAACTGCCAAAATGGGGTCGATCATCACCGCCTGTGCGGCGGTATGGTGTTGTTTACGAGAGGCACGCGGCCTGTCACGCTTCGAGATAGCGCTGCAGAATCGCTGCTACCTGAGCGCGGGTGGCCTGGCCCTGTGGCTGAATGGTGTCTGCAGTGACGCCTTTGATGAGGCCTTCACTGACAGCCCACTGCACCGCTTCTTCTGCCCACGTGTTGACGCTCTCTGCGTCACTGAAGCTGGAAAGATCGGCGCGGGCGCTCGTATCCATGCCCCTGTACTCAGAGTAGTTCATGAGGATGGCGGCCATCTGCTCGCGGGTGATGGCGTCGGTCGGGCCGAAGGCGGTGGCGCTGTAACCATTGACGATGCCCGCTTCTGCAGCCCAGTTGACGGCCTCAGCGTAGTAAGCATCCGCCTTGACATCAGCAAAGCCCGCATCGCCCGTGGCGACTGGCTCCCCTTCCAGACGGTGCAGGATGGTCACGATCATGCCGCGGGTGGTGGTAAGTCCTGGCGCAAACTCGCTGGCGCTGGTGCCAGTCATGAGGCCTTCCCCATAAACATAGCGGACAGCGTCATAGAACCAGTCGTCGGCATCCACATCGGTGAATGGCCATTCTTCGCCGCTCGCGTGGCTCTTGTCATCGATGACGATGGCAAACTGGCTGGCATGGCTGAACGGCAGCTGAACGGTGCCATCTTCGACGATCTGCGCCGCCGATTCAAAAGTCATCGCTTCTGCGTCCTCATCATAGTGATAGAGGTTCGCCCAGTAGCCGGCATTCTCAGCACCGAGCGGTGCGGTGAGGATCATCGTGAAGCCAAATTCGCCGCTGTGGGCGAGGGTGACCTGCACGGTGCCCTTCTCACCGGTGACAGTGTTGATGACATCGACAGGGATGCCGTCTGTACCGGTGGTCACGCCGAGATCGATGTCACTGAAAGTGGTGTCATCCGGGATATCTGCGCCATCAACGGTCCAGGCAAGGTCGTCTCCGAGCTCGAAAGTCACTTCCACGTCCTTGTCGGCGATGGCTTCAAAGATCTCGCCAGGGACTTCCGTGTCTTCGGAGATGTCAATGGTGATCTTGTCGCCTTCTTCGGCAGCACCGATCTCATCGAGGACGCTGTCCCACTGTTCTCCATCATCGATCGGTGGGATGATGATGCCGCCACCGCCGCCTGGCGTGCTGTTTCTCGCGAAGGTCGCCTTAACACTGACATCACCGGCCACACTGTGCTGTGCACCGCTCGTAAAGTCGGCGCCGTTCACGGTGAGGCTGTCGAGGTGATAGCCGCTCTCCGGCGTGGCGCTGATGGTCAGCACGTCGCCAGGCGTGAGCACATTGCTGCCAGCGCCGACGGCCTGGCCGCTGCGCTGGACGTCTACGCTGCCGCCGCTGCCTGCGTCGATGCTGAGGTCATAGCGTACAGGCGCGAAGGTCGCAACGATCTTCAGGTCTTCGGTGACGGTGATGACGCTGCCACTTGCGACGGATTCGCCGTTCACGGTGAGACCGGTGAGCTCATAGCCTTCCCGCGGCGTCGCGGTGATGGTCACCTGGTCGTAGATCTGCAACACATCGGTGCCTGGGCTCACGGTCTGGCCGTCGCGGCTGACGACGACGTCGCCCCGCGGATCGCCTGGGGCTTCAGCGACGTTGAGGTCGTAGGTCTCGATGGTGCGGAAGTAGGCGTCGACATCGGTATTGGCCTGGAGGGCATCGATCGTGTGCGTGTCTGTGCTCACACGTGTTGGCCCGTGCTTTTCATCCATCTTCACAAAGGTGGTGATGCCGCCTTCGGTGACGGCCCATTTGAGGATGCGGCTGCCATCGTCGGCTTTGGCGTTGAAGTCGACCGCCGTCTCAGGCACGAGCAGATCGCCCGAATCGATCGCTGTGCCGTTCGCGCTGGCGGTGACGGTGCCGCCGCCACTGACGTCATTCTGCGCACCAAAGTTCACCGCATAGAGCAGGTCGGCGCGGAATTCAGCACCGATGGTCAGGCCGTCTTCCGGCACGCGCAGGGTCACAGGGGTTTCTTTTTCGTAGTCAGCGAGGTCGCCGGTCCATCCTTCGAAAACGTAGTACTGGTTTTCCGGTACGGCGGTGATGGTCACTTCGCTGCCGCGCACGACCTGGACCTGGCCGTCTGCATCCGGCGTGAGGACACTGCCGTTGGCATCGGTGATCTCAATGCTGCCGCCGCTGGCTGGGGCGTTCACAGTGATGGTGCGGCTCACGTCCGGATCATCTACTGCCACGAAGACAGCGCTGATCTGATGGCTGGCTTCATATGGACGGAAGGTCCAGGTGTTGCCGACCGCTGCGATCACGTCTTCGCCGGCTTCGGTCGTCACGTGCCATTCCTTGAGGACATAGCCTTCGGCCGGCTGGGCCGTGAAGGTCACAGGGTCAAAAACGGTGGCACCGCTGGCTGGGATCGCATTGCCCTCCGCGGTGGCGGCGCTGATCGTCCCGGTGACGGTGTCGCCGTCCTTGCTCTCAGCGACGTAACTGACGCTGCTCGCATCGACGACCGGTGCCGTGGTCACGGCGATCTCCGCCGCTTCACGGATGACGAAGTTGAAGGAGCCGTCTTTCAATGTCACGGCTTCCGGCTCGCCATCGCCCTGCGTCAGCGTCACACCGGTGATGGTGTAGCCGTCCTGGGCAGCGACGTCCACATAGACGATGGTGTCTTCCTGCACCTTGTCGCCGCTGGCGATCTCGACATTGCCGAGGTGGGTCGCAGTGACAGTGGCTTGTTCCTCATCGTAGGTGAGGGTCAGCGGCACGCGGGCCTTCGGCGTGGTGACGCTGGCTTCGTTGGACCAGACGCTCTCGCCGTTCTCACTGGTGGTGGTGACCACGAAAGTGTGGGTCGTGTTACTCTTCAGCCCGTCCACGGTGTAGGTGGTAACGTCTTCATCAAGCGCCTGTTCGGTGAGCTTTGTATAGGTGCCGTCGGCGTTCTTCTGGTAGAGATAGTAGCCCGTCACCTTCAGACGGCCGTCGGTGTCCGGCATGGTCCAGCTGAGGGTGGCGCTGTCTTCGTCCTGGAGCTCAGCAGCCAGATCGCCCACCGCTGGGGCCGGGGCCTTGATGTCGCTGAGATTGTAGGCGATGACCGGCACCTCGCTGCCACCCACGCCGAGGTCGATCTTGTCCTTGGCGAGGGCCCAGCGGAAGCTGTAGGATTTGGTGACGGCTTCAGGGATGCCGTATGTTTCCTCCAGATACTGCCAGTCGAGGTTCTGCACCGCGCCGGTGGTGTCGATGCTGCTGGAGGTGGTGCGGGACTCGCTGCGGGTGTTCATGTATTCGAGGCTGGCGTAGCCGCCGATCTGCGCTTTCTGGTCGAAGACATTCGGGCCTGTCATGATGCTCACTTCCATCGAGAAGCCGTTAGAATTCTCGATGGTCTCGGTGGTGGCGCTGCCGTCAGAGCGCGTGCTCTGGGTCTCGCCGCCATTGTAGCCCAGCTCAAAGCTGGTGGAGCTGATCTGCTTCAGGTTATCGGCATAGGCCCAAGGGTTGCCCTCCTGGCCCAGATACGCCTTCTGCCCAGCGATCTTCTCGAGCTTCAATGGATGTTCCGGCTCGTAGTCCTCGCCAGTGGTGTCTTTGTATTCCTGGAGCTTTTCATCGACCATGGCGTTGTATTCATCGACGAACTTGTCGTAATCGCCGATCGTCATCTGCACATAGACCGGGGTCTTTGGCACGGAGATGGCAAAACCATTCCCTTCCTCCTTAGGCCCCAGAGTGTCCCAGCACCAGCCGCCATGGTCCTTGTCATAGAGCTCGTAAGTGTAGATGAAGACCGGCGTGCGCTGGAGCACGACGCTGTCGTAGGCCTTGGTGGCAAAGGCGTCGTTGGTGGAAGTGGTCAGGGTCTCTTCAAAGCTCTCGCTCCAGGTGTTGGCAGAGCCGGCCTGATACTCCACGGAGACAAAGCTTGTTTCGCCCGTCCCGGCAACGCCGAACCCATAGGAGACCTCGTTGCCGGTGCCTTGCGTGTACTCGTAGGTCTGGGTGAAGGCGTAGGTGGTCTCGCCGGAGTCGCTGCCCAGGTCGAGGCCGTCAAAGTATGGGGCCATCTGCAACACCGCAGAGATCTGCGGGTCGGTGTAGACGTAGTCCTTGCCCTTGTAGCGGGCCAGCACCCCGTCGTCGTCCCGGTCCATGGCAACGAGGGCGAAGTTGGTGTAATAACGCCAGTTGCCTTCAGCGCCGAAACCGCCCTGGTTCGCCATGAAGAAGCCCGACCCCTTCTCATAGAAGCCGGTGGAAACGCCGCCCTGGCCGTCGTAGCCCTTGCCGCCGATGGCGCCGAGGCGGTAGTAATAGTCGTCTTCATCTGACTGTTTGTTGACCCAGACGAAGAAGGCCTGCTCATAGCCATAGTCGTTGCCGTCAAAATTGCCCACAGCAACAGATGGGATAAAGGTCTCATCACATTTATTGCTTTCGACGTAATCATCGTTGTCCTTGAGGAAGGAGATGGTGTACTTCTCGTTCGCAGAGCCGGTGGAGAAGTCGAGGACCTTGCCGCCGACGAGGACGTATTCGGCATTCACGCTGCCGTTGAAGGCCACGCAGTCCACGCTCAGCGGTGAGCGGCTCGCTTCACCGCCATGACCGCCGGAGAACCAGCCCGTGGAAGGGACGCTGTGGAACTGGGTCATGCTGGTGTCCGTGCCCGGCTGGGCAAAGCTGCCATCGGCACGGGCATTGAGGACGGCGATGTTCCAGGTGCCTGCATCCAGGTTGAAGGAATCGTCTGCGTCCTCGGAATTGGTCTTGGAGGAGATGGTGTTCTTGGTGCCGCCGACGACGATCTCATCGGTACCATCTCCGTCCACGTCACCGGCATCCAGGCCCACGGCGGACATCGTCTGATACTTGTGGACGCCGTTGGTCGTCCCCTCATCCACGGCGAGGTAGAGCTTCTGGCAGCCGCTGTCCCGTACAGGATCGGCGCCCGCCTTGCCATAGGACACGCCCATCATTGGCTGGTAATATTCGCAGTTGTGCTGCCAGTGGCCCTCCTTGGCGCCATTGAGGTAGGAGACGGCCACGAGATCGTCCTTGCTATCGCCGTTGAAGTCGCCACTCACCAGGTCACAGCTGAGCTTGACGCCACGATGCGGCTCATCGGCCATGCCCAGGTCATCGCTGACATAGCGCTGATGGAGCAGGGCGGTGCCGCCGCTTTTCTGGGTGATGGAAATGCCGCTGCCGCTGACATCGCAGCGGAGTTCATAGAGGCCATAGTCCCCTTCGCTGTCGGCGGTGTCAAAGGCCACAAGGGTCTCCTTGCCATCGCCGTCATAGTCGCCGGCGGTGATGGCGACATAGTTGCCGCCGCGCCAGTTGCGCGGATTGCCCGAATCATTTTCCAGCCAGGAGGCGCTGCCAGGCAGTGCGTATTCCGCCTTCTTGCTGACATCGGCCGCGTCCTGGACAACGACGTACATCTTATCGTCTTCGTGCTGATAGCCGATGTAGGCGATGTGGTCCTTGCGGCCGCTGCCGGTCGGGTCAAAGGCGATCATCTCCACAAAGGCCAGCTTTTTCATATTTTGATAATAGCCATACTCGGAAAAACTGCCATTGACTGCATCCTTTCCAAAATTGTTCGGGATGGTGTCATTCTCGCCGTCCCAGTCGTCGTACCAGAGGAACGAGTTGTAGTTACCATTGCTATTAATGCCGTAAATGCCCAGCTCAGACATCTCGTTCATCAGGAAGGGCTGGTCCACTCCGTAGCCATAGGGGTTCTCCGTGCCCTTAGGGTCAAACTCCGACGGCTGCCCCATATTGAGGATGCTGTCGAACTCTGACGACTCTGCCGCTTCGGCCCCGATGGCCGTCACGGGCAGGAGCGAGAGCAGCATGACGACCGTCATGAGCCCTGCTGTCAATCGTTTTCTTATCATGGTGTTCATCTCCTTTGTTTTTATCTGCCTGCAGCATCTGTCACAACAAACACTGCTGCGCGCGATGTTTTTTTCAGTTTACCCCAAAAGAGCCGCCCTGCCATCAGCCGTTTGGACGCAAAAAAGACTGGTCCCCGCCGGGCGGCAGGGGCCAGTCTTTCAAAGGAGCATGAACTGTTTGAGGTCTTTGCGCTGCTTCACGCCAAGTTTGGAGAGCGCATTGGAAATGTATTGCTTGACGGTGTGGATGGACAGACCGAGGTGGGCGGCGATCTCCTGATTGGTCCAGCTGCGGGCGGCAAGCATACAGATCGCAAACTCGGTGGTGCTGAGATTGTCGGCGACGGCGTGGCCGGTGTCGGGGTTGTGGACGCGCCGCCAGCCTGCAGAGAAACGGTAGGTGATGTCGATGATGCGCTTGAAGTCATCGGGCCACTGAGGCTTGATGACGGCCTCGAGCATGCCGCCGAGGAGCCCGTGGTGCTCGCCGAAGGCTTCGATGAGGTCATCGGGCCGGGCGAGGTCCCAGGCGGCAAGGAGATGGCGCTCGGCAAGCGCAGGCCGTTTCAGGCTCATGGCATCCATGACGGCGATGAGATGGAGATAGATCGCCGGGATGGGATAGGTGCTCGGCTCGATGGCAAAGGCAGTCTCGACGATGCCGAGGCTCCTGGCGTGTTCGCCTTCGAGATAGGCGCGGTGCGCCTGGATGTAGAGGGCGAACTGGCGCAGGCCCGGCGGCAGGTGCCGCAGCGCCTGGCTGAGATCCCCGGCGTCCACCGGCGTTGGCAGGTGCAGGAGCACCGCAGCGGTGTTGAGGATAAAGACCGCTGCTGCCTGCAATGCCGGCGAGAGCGTTTCCAGCGGCACCTGCTGCATGCGTGCAAGGGCGTCGCGGGCGTGGTGGATCTGGCCCAGGGTGAGGCTGGCATAGCCGACGATGAGACAGGCCGAGAGACGCACTGCCGGCTCGGTGTGTTCGAGGAGGGGCGTGGCCAGAACGGTGGCCTTTTCAGCCTGCCCGGTGAAATAACAGTATTCAGCCAGGGCGATCTCCCGCAGGTCTGGGGCTTCGACGGCGCGCGCTGTTTCCAGCGCTGTCCCCGGGGCGAAGGCAGTGTTCATCAGCGGCATCGGCTGCAGGATGGGTCCGCTTTCCCTCAGCGGCGATGCGGCGCGGCGCGGGTCGTCCGGCTTGGCAGCATCCGCCGGGATGGCCCAGCGGCCGCTGAACTTGGCGGCGCCGGGCACGCGCCCCTGGGTGCAGTAGCGCTGCACGAGCCGCTCAGAGATGCCCCAGCGCGCGGCGGCTTCACTGACAGTAATGTATCGCATGGATGCATCTCCTTCCTTTGTAATGTCTACAATAATAGTAGTCGTTTTCGCGTACACTTTCAAGCGATGCACAAAAATATTCCCGCATTTTTTTCATCATGTGCATGACCGTCTGGCGGTTCGATTGCGCGCTATCAAATTCATTTATCCCACCTCCCCGAAAGATTTATAAAACTTTACACAAACTTTTCAATTTTAACGAGAATTCCCCTGATTTTACCATTAAGGCTGTGTTATAATTGTGCTAAAGCAATGTTCTTTAAGTGCACGTAAAGGAATGGTAAATCATGTTTAAAGCAATGGACTTCTCCGACAGTGATCCCCTGCTCGCGATGAAGACCGCCGATCTGGGCAGCCAGCTGGCGGCGCTGCAGCGTGAACTCAAGGACACTGACAGGAGCCTGCTCATCATCCTCTCCGGCTGGGAAGCGACCGGCAAGGGGCAGCTCCTCAACGACCTAGTGCGTGAGCTCGACCCACGCTATTACCACCTGACCCAGTTTGACGATGCCACCGACGTGGACAAAAAGCACCCCATGCTCTGGCGGTTTTTCCAGGCCTTCCCGACACATGGCATGGTCGGCATCTTCGACCACAGCTTTTACCGGGAGCTGATGCATCATCCGGACCAGAATGAGATGGAATTTCTGCACGCGGTGCGCGACATCCGCTTCACAGAGCGGCTTTTGACCAACGACGGCTGCCTGGTCGTGAAGTTCTTCCTCGACCAGACGGAAGCGCAGATGGCCGATGCCATCTCTGCGCTGGAAAAGGACAAGAGCCGCAGCTTCCTCCTGGAGGATTTTGACCGTTACCAGCTCAAGCATTACGACAAGTTCCGCAAACATTTCGACCGCATCATCAGCAGCACCACTTCTCTCACCTGTCCATGGCGGGTGATCGATGCAGCGGATAAGAAGCGCGCGTCCAAACAGATCCTCGCGACCCTCATCCGCTGCCTCCAGTGGCACCTCGACCGGCCGCTGGAGACCTGCGCCAAACCGCTGCCACCGGTCGTCGGTGAGCCGCTGGCTCAGGTCGATCTTACCAAGACCATCGAAGACGATGTCTACCGCGCCAAACTGCGGCCGCTCCAAAAGGAAGCCGCAGCCCTGCTCTACCAGCTCTATCTGCACCGGGTCCCGGCGATCGTCGTCTTTGAAGGCACCGATGCTTCCGGCAAAGGCGGCTGCATCAAGCGTTTGACGCGCCTCATGGACCCGCGCAGCTACAGCGTGGCCACCACAGCTGCGCCAACGAAATATGAGCTGGACCACCACTATCTCTGGCGCTTCTATCAGACCTTCCCAACGCCAGGCCACCTCACCATCTACGACCGCAGCTGGTACGGCCGTGTCATGGTCGAGCGAATCGAGGGCTTTGCCTCCACGCAGCGCTGGCAGGATGCCTACTCAGAGATCAACGAGATGGAAGCCACTCTTGTCGAAGACGGCTACATCCTCCTGAAGTTTTTGCTCATCATCGACAAAGAAGAACAGCTTGTACGCTTCAGGGACCGCGAGAACACCCCGGAAAAGCACTACAAGATCACCGACGAAGACTGGCGCAACCATGACAAGTTCGATGAATACGTCGAAGCCATGAACGACATGGTCATGCGCACCTCCACTTCCGTCGCACCATGGATCGTCATGCCAAGCATGGACAAACACTATGCCCGCATCCACGTGCTCGAGCATTTCGTGGAAGCGGCGCGCAAAGCTTTGGAAAAACGCGGCATCGAGACCGATGTGCCGCGCGCCGTCGAAGAGATCCTGCACGGCGACGCACAGATCGAAGCCCAGGTCGTGCAGAGCAAAAAGAGCAGCACCGAGAAAAACAACCGCAAAGAGAAGGAACAAAAGTAACAAAAAAGGAGTCGATCCCCCATGACAAACCAAGAAGAAAAGACCACTGGCACCCAGCCGGAGGAACCGATCCTTGTTGAAGGCACCGAAAACGCCATCATCCACGATGACGCACCAGTGAGCGAAGCCGCCCCGGAAGAAGCGGCTGCTGGCATCACCGACGAAAACATCGAAGACGACGGCGAAGAGATGATCGCCGAAGAAGCGGTCAGCGACCTCGAAGCTGAGATCGCCGATGAAACCGCGGAAGAAGACGATGCGATCGTCGTCGAAGAAGCGGCCCCAGCCGACGACAAGAAGGACAAGAAAAAGAAGAAAGACAAAAAGAAAAAATCCAAAAAGGATAAGAAAAAAGACAAGAAGAAGAAGGACAAAAAGAAA
>CAUDRX010000007.1 GCA_958451915.1 uncultured Peptococcaceae bacterium | reverse complement strand
CGATCGGTGATCCGATCATGCAGGACGTTCTGTATTTTGGATGTTCAGAGACGCTCAGAACATCAGGCTCGCCAATGGATAACCGACGATGATGTAGACGGCAAAGCACAGCAACTCAAAGAAGAGCCCGATCGTCCATATCTCTTTGGTGGTGATGTATTCTTTGTTCGCGTGCAGGAGCGGTGCCCAGTTGGAGGCCGAGGGCGCCAGATAAGCCACGTTGATCGCCATGGTCATCACCGCCGCGATGGCCACGGCATGATAGCCGCTGGCCGAAGCGACCGCAAAGAGCACCGGCATCATCATGTTGCCGAGGGCGCCATTGTGGAAGAAGCAAGTGAGGATCATCGCCAGCGCCACGATGAGCAGCGTAAAGATGAGCTCCCCATGGCCGCCAAGGACTGGCGTGAGCAAGGTCTTGAGCCATGGAATGACGCCGCAGGCTTCCTTGTCCTTCAACACCCCGGCCATGTAGACCGCCGCCATGACCATGAAGACCGCGCCCCAAGGCATCTCGCCCATGACCTTCTTCATGTGCACGATCGGCTTGCCATCCTTGTCCTGGAAGAGGAAGAGAAAGATGATCATCAGTACAGCGATGCCTTCGGTGCCGACGCTCGTGAACCAGGCCTTCGCCGCCGACTCCGCTGGCAGGAAGCTGGGGATGAGGATCAGCACGATGAAGCCGAAGATCGCGATGAGGTGGGCCTTGACGCTGGTGCTCATCGGTTCCAGCGCTTCGCGGGCGAGCATGTGGCCGTCGATGTCCCGTACCCTGGACATATCGACACGGAAGATAAACTTGCAGCCAAGGCAGAAGAGCGTCATGATGATCAGCGCCGTGATCATGTAGACAACGAGATAGATGCCGTAGTTGAGCTTCGTCCCGGCGGCCGCTTCAAAGGCACTGATGATGATGATCGTCGCACCCTTGAACGGCAGCGCCGCATTGCCCAGCGTCGCCCCGAGGAAGGTCGCCATCACCAGGAGCATGCTGTACGGATCCTGTTTTTCAAGCTTGAGCTCTTCGATGATGGTGTAGCAGATGCCCCAGAACATGAGGATGACCGGGATGATGTCGGTCAATGCCGAGAGCACAAAGGCTGCGATCATAAGGATGAAGACCAGCGCCATCGGCCGCCCGGTGACGACGCCCTGGGTGGTCTTGAAGATCGCCTGGGCGACGTAGCGCGGCATGCCGCTCTCGATGGCCGAGACAAAGAGGATGATGGCAAAGAACGTGATGATCCAGGTCTGATTGGAGACGGCTGTCGAGAGCACCGCCGTCATTGGCTGATAGCCAACGACAGAGACCGCGAACAGCGCCAGCAGGCTGCCGCCGATCGGATTGACCGTGCACCAGAGATAGATCATGCCGACGAAGATCATGAGGATCTTCACACCCATCGGCGTCAGCGGCGCAGACGCCGGCAGCACATAGCCCAGTGCCATGAGGATAACACCGATCAGCCAATGGATGATACCTGGAAAACGTCGTGATTGTCCCATGTGATTCACACTCCCTGATAAGTTCGATAAAAATTTCTTTTCGATATCATCATCATAGGACGAAGCAATGCGAAAAAACAGTACATCTGTTACCTTTTTTCCAAAAATTCCGCCCCATCGATTATAATATAAATATGAAATGACAAGGAGGGACCCATAATGGCAGAAGAAAAACAACGATTGAACGCCTATTTCTGCCTCGATGACGACATGAGCGCGATCGAACCCTACCTCGACCTGGGCGAGCACCGCACCTATCGCAAGGGCGACGCCCTCATCCCCCTGAACAGCCTCGTCGACCGCCTCGGCTATCTCAAAAAAGGCCGCGCCGGCCGCCTCATCACAACAGCGAGCGGCAGTGAAAAATACATCAAGATCGTCGCCAGCCACGGCATCATCGGCGAAGTCATGTTCTTCAAGCACTCCATCAGCGACCACAGCTTTGTCGCTATCGAAGACTGCGAATGCTACTGGTTCGACCGCGAGACCGTCGATCAGATCTTTCTCAGGGACGAAGCCATCGTCCACGCCCTCATCCAGTGGTTCTGCAACCGCATGACCTCTCTCAACAATCAGGTCTTCGACAGCATGCGTGAGGATACCTATCACCGCGTCTGCACCTTTATCGAAGATTATGTCAAAACGTTCGGCCGCATCGACGAAAACGGGCATCCCTGCTTCGAAGGCAAACTCTCCCATTACGACATTGCCAGATACCTCGGCATCAACCGCGTTTCTGTGACGCGCGCGATCTCCCGTCTCCAGGAAGCAGGCATCATCATCAAGGACCGGCGCAGGCTGGTCGTGCTCGACATGGACGCACTGGAAAACATCTGAACCATAAAGAAAATGGCGGACTGCCGGCACTTTTTGTGCGGCGATCCGCCATTTTCTTTATGCAAAATAATCCATGAGCGCCTGGTGCGCATCATCGGGAATGGCAAACACGAAGTCAAAACCAAGGAGCGAAACGGAAAGGTATGGGCCCTCATAAACGGTGATGGTACCAACATCAAAACGCCCGACATCGCTCGCCGTTTCTCCGGGATGGATGGTCTCATTCTGAGAGAGGCCAAAACTTCCGACCTTCACAGCGTCTTCAGGCAGCTCGCTGAGAGACCAGTCATCGATACAGAGAGCCGTGACGAAAGTCTCGATGGCGGCTTTATCGGTGATGGTCTCAAGAACAGTGCCATCTTTGTCGGTAACAGCAATGGCTTCGGCTTTGCTGAGATCATCGGCGGAAACATCGCCGCTGCTGCTCTGACCGCAGCCTGCCAGGGTAAAAACGATGGCAAAGAGCAGACAGACAAGGCTTGCATAGGTTTTATTCATGGGAGACCCCCTCCTTTTAATCGATCTACAGCCATTATACCCTGCTGCGCCCCCCTGCGCCAGAACGAAAAAGGCGCGCCTTCGCCGAAGCGGGCGCGCATGGGTTCAGATCCTGGCATGCCAGCCAGTGAGCAGGGCCGAGTTGATGATGACAAGGACAGAACCGGCGTTGTGCACAAGGGCACCGACGACGGGATTAAGAACGCCGGTAATGGCAAGGATGATGGCGACAAAGTTCAGCGTCATTGAAAAGGTGAGGTTGCACTTGATGGTGAACATCATGCGCCTGGAAAGCTGCAAAAGATGCGGCAGTTCGCTGACCTTGTCATCAACAAGGGCGATGTCGGCGGCATCCACAGCGATGTCACTGCCAACGCCGCCCATCGCAATGCCGACCATGGCTTTTTTGAGCGCCGGCGCATCGTTGATGCCGTCACCGATCATGCAGACAGGCTCGCCTTTCTGCTGGCAGCGGTCGATCTCAGCAAGCTTATCCTCCGGCAGGCAATCGGCGTGAACCTCATCAATGCCAAGCTGTTCTGCCATATATCGGGCAGCACCTGCATGGTCGCCGGTCAGGAGGATCGGCGAGACACCACAGTCTTTGATGCGCCGGATGGTCGCAGCAGCGTCTTCGCGCAATGTATCAGAGAGCGCAACGAGGCCTGCGGCTTCGCCGTCAATAGCGATGTAAGTAAGGGTGCAGCCTTTCTGCAGATAAGCAGCCACCCGGGCCTTGGCAGCATCATCAATCAGCACGCCATGGTCCGCCAGGAGGGCTGCATTACCGGCGAGCACACGGTGCCCCTCAACAACTGCCGCAACACCGCGCCCCGGGATCATCCGGAACTCTTCCGGCTGCACAGCCGCCCGTTTGAAGCGGTCCTTGTAGCTGCGCACGATGGCTTTGCCCAGCGGATGCTCAGAACGCTGCTCAGCGCTGGTGACAATGCGGTAAAGATCCTCCTCCTGCCAACGTGTCGAAAACGCCTCCACGGCTACAACTTCCGGTGTCCCATAGGTGAGGGTGCCAGTCTTGTCGAAGGCGATGTGTTTGACAGCAGCGAGACGTTCCAGGGCGTCCCCCTCACGCACGAGGAAACCATGTCTGGTGACATTGCCCACAGCGGCCATGATGGCGGTCGGTGTCGCCAGCACAAGGGCGCACGGACAAAAAACAACGAGGATGGTCACCGCTCGGATGATCTCGCCAGTGATAAGCCAGGTGAGCAGCGCCGCCGTGAGTGCAATGACGACGATCCATGTGGCCCAGCGATCGGCAAGGTTGACGATCCTGGCCTTGCCGGCGTCGACCGACTGCACGAGACGGATCATGCGCTGGATCGAGCTGTCTTCGCCGACTTTGACAGCACGCATGTCAAAGGCACCGAACTGGTTCACCGTCCCTGAGGACACCTCGTCGCCAACGCCTTTGTCCACCGGCAGGGATTCACCCGTCATCACAGCCTGGTTGATGGAAGTCTGGCCGCTCGTGATGATGCCATCGACCGGCACCGTCTCACCAGGCAGTACGCGCAGCAGGTCGTCGATCTGCACCTGCTCAGCCGGGATCACCGTCTCCCTCTCTCCATCCAGCCGCCGCGCCGTTCGCGGCGTCAGGTGCACGAGCTTTTCAATGCCCGCGCGGGCACGGGCCACGGTGAGCTCTTCCAGCAGGCTGCCCAGCTGCATGATGAACGCCACTTCCCCGGCGGCGAAATCTTCCCCGATGATGACCGAAGCGATGAGCGCCAGCGAAACAAGCACGTCTGCCTTGATGTCAAAAGCCGTTACCAGACCGATGATGGCCTCCAGGATGATCGGGATCCCACAGAGGATGATCGCCACCCAGGCCAGGTCAATGCCAAAAAGATCCAGATGGAAGATGCTCGCCAAGAGTGCGATCCCGGAAATGATCAGGAATGTGATGTCTTTCTTTGTGCCGCCCCATTCCAGGATGGCCTCCAGTTTTTCTATCATAAGTTGATCCCCCTTCACTGCGGTTTGCTTATGCTTATATTATACCCATAGGGGTATGGGCATGTCAAGAATGGAAAGACGTGTATTTTATACACTGTCATTTTATATCGTGCACATCGTTTTTCGATACAACGTGTGCCCTGCGCTTCCCTTTCTGCCTGTCAACGATAAACCAGTTTCACCACAGGAAAGGCGCCTCTCCTGTCAGCACAATAGGTTTTGAAGGCCTGGCAAAATAAACTCGCCGGTATATTCGATCGCTTCCTGCAAAGTCATTTCATTCTGATCGTTGCAGCAATAATCGATGTTGTGCAGCATGATACTGAACACAAGCGAAAGCAGATATTCGGTTTTTTTGTTCATTTCAGCGATGCCATTGATCTTCATGAAGATTGGTTTTATGATCTCAAAAAGATGTTGACGAAAAGCTTCCGACTGACAAAAAATATGTATCCGTCTGGCATACGGAGAAGAGACCATCGCAAACGAATCAATGAAATCATCGACGTGGATATCTGTGTCCGATCTGAGAATGGCGTCCACATCTTTTTGTAATTCCTGGATCAGCGCATTTTCAGCAGCCGCTCGCAAAGCATATACATCTGAAAAATACAGATAAAAAGAACTCCTGTTGTACCCGGCGCGGTCTGCGACCATCTTGATGCTGATCTTTTCAATAGGGACTTTCTCATATACATCCACAAATGCGTTTATAAAATTAGTATACGTTTGCTTTTGAGTTCTGGAAAGATCCTTCATGACTGACCTCTTTTTTAGACATTTTACGAAAAACTGTGCAGTGACATGGCCTTACAACGTTATTATAATGCGAAATATACAACAGATCGTCTAAATTATTCAGAAAGGATGTGAAAAGAATGCGCTGGTACAGAGATCATTGGTTTCTCGTTGGTGGTATTCTTTTTGTTATCGAAGCATATATCCTCGCGATCTGGGGCGAAGAGATGGATATGCTTCTGAACATGAGTGTTATGGCGCTCCATGTGCATCAATTTGAGGAATACGCGATCCCCGGTGGATTTCCGATATTCAGCAATATCACGTTCATGGGCGAGAAGGAATTACCGGACAGGGTTCCTTTAAGCAAAAAAGGCGCTTTCGTTTGTAACGTCTGCTGCATGTATCCGGTCTACCTCCTTGCTTTGATCTTCCACCAGTACATATGGGTCGGACTTTGTATCATGCTCTTTGGTGTGGCACAGTTTTTGGTCCACGGTGTCATGATCAATAGAAAGGCTGGAACGGTGTATAACCCCGGCCTTGCCAGCGTCATATTACTGTTTTTCCCACTATGCATTGCCTATATCATCTATATTTACACAAATTTCACCGTTCACTGGTGGGATTGGGCACTCGCTATCGGCTGCATTCCAATCGTCGGCTTCGTTTGCCTGATGCTTCCGATGAAGAAAACATCCGACAGAAATGCGCCGGATGAAGATGCCTGGTCGGAAGAATATATGCGGAAATCCGGGATCAGGGAAAAACTGCTGAACAAATAGTTTTTACCTGCCATATACGCATCTATATGATATTTATCCAACGTCAAAACACCCTGCAAGACAGATCTTGCAGGGTGTTTATTGATTTGCCAGGTATCTCTAATTCATATTGGCGAAACGCTCCACCGCTTTCGTGAAATTGGCGATGGTCTGGTCGGCGTCGCCATGCTCGATGCCATCGCGCACACAGTGCTGGATGTGGCCTTCGAGCACCACCTGCCCAGCCTTGTGCAAGGCGCGCTTGGCGGCGTTGATCTGAGAAAGGATGTCTTCGCAGGGCACGTCCTCGTCGATCATGCGATCGATCGCCTGTACCTGTCCGATGATCTTCGCCAACCGCCGGTGCAGGTTGTCTGAATCCATACATTGTTTCATCAAAGCCACTTCCTATTCTGAGTTTCTCTTCTTATCATCGCGCAGATGGTCCACGCTGTCAAGCGCCACCGCTCAGTTCATGACCGTCGTCACGATAAAGAGCATCTCATAGCCTTCAATGCGCTGGATGGCTGCGGCCACGAGTTTGCCCTCCGGCGATGCCGCCAGTTCCTGCAGGCGCGCTTTCATGGCCTTGCGCTCTTCACGGTCAAAATGGGCCTTGAGAGCATCGCTCTTGTCAAGAAGCATCGCCACTGCCGCTGTCACCTCATCCACAGGATCATCGTCGAGGAGTTCGGCACGGATATGCCCAATCACCTCGGCGACGACCTTATCCTTCGGCGCCAGGCTCTCCTTGTTGCCAAAAAGGCCGCTGCTCACTCTCTCGGTACACTTCGCCTGCCGCAGAGAATCCATCACGGCGTCAAAAAGAGCCGTGAAACGCTTACCGGTGAGACTCATGTAAAAAGCATCGATCACCTTGTCGACCTTTACCGGTGCTTCCTCGCGGATGTAGTCGTAGACCGGCATCAGATAAGCGCGTTCCGGAGCCGGCGCCGCCAGAGCGGTTGCTTTCTTTTCCTCGATGGCGATGGCGCCGATCTGCTCCAGCTCCAGAACGGCTGCCAGGATCAGGCCGATCATCTTATTTTGCTCAAAGGTCGAGATCTTGCCCTTATCATTGACAGCACCGATCAGATATTGCTGTGTAAGTGTATACATGATCATCCACTCCTATTCTATCATTGCTTTCATTATACCAGAGCGCCCTGCCCGGACAAAGAAAAAGCGGGACAGTCTGCTCTTTTTTGTACAGACTGTCCCACAGAAGATCATTCATTCAACTGCCACTCGGCGCTCGCATTTTGCAGATCGACCATGCGGCGATAAAGCCCGCCTTCGGCATAGAGTGCTGCCGGTGTGCCCTGCTGCACGACACGGCCGCCTTCGAGCACAACGAGATGGTCAGCATTGGCAACCGTGCGCATGCGATGGGCGATGACGAGCACTGTTTTGCCGCGCAGGAGCTCGGAGAGGGCCTGCTGTACGGCGCTCTCGTTCTCGACATCAAGGCTTGCTGTAGCCTCATCCAGGAGCACCACCGGCGCATCCTTGAGCAAGGCACGGGCGATAGAGATGCGCTGACGCTCGCCACCGGAAAGAGTGGCACCATTCTCGCCGATGATGGTGTCGTAACCCTCCGGCAAACGGCGGATAAAGTCATCACACTGGGCGGCCACAGCGGCACGGATCACTTCTTCGTCACTGGCACCGCGACGGCCGAGGCGGATGTTCTCCATGACCGTATCGCGGAAGAGCACCACATCCTGAAAGACCATCGCATAATGGCTGAGCAGCGTCTCCGGGTCCACCGTTGCCACATCGACGCCACCCAGCGTAATACGGCCTGAGGCGACATCCCAGAATCGCGCTGCCAGTTTGCAGGCGGTGGATTTGCCGCCGCCGGAAGGGCCGATCAGGGCTGTGACCTCGCCCTGTTTGGCGGTAAAGCTGACATCTTCAAGCACCCCGGCGCCTTCCTGATAGGCAAAACCCACATGTTCAAAGACGATGTCATACCCTTCTGGCGTGAAATCTTCTCGCCCCTGCTGCACCGGTGCTTCCAGGATGGCGCGCATACGCTCGATCTTGAGCTTTGTGCTGAAGAGGGCCGAAATGTTCTGCAGCACAATGCCAAGCGGGTCATAAAGCCGCGCTGCTGCAAAGAGAAAGCCCAGGTAATAGAGCAGCGAGAGTTCTCCATTGAGCAGGAGCGACGCTCCGACGAGCACCGTCGTCGCCAGTCCCAGGCGCAGAAAAGCCTGCGCCGAACAAACAAAGACCCCTGTCGCCAGTTCCGAACGGATGGCACTGTGCTCCATCGCAGCGAGCTTCTGCCGCAGCGTGTCCAGATAAGCCGCCTGACGGCCGCAGGCCTTGATGTCGCGGACGGTCTCCAGCCCTTCCTGGATGTGTTCGCTGACGGCACGTTTGGCAAGGATGTTCTGCCTGCCAAAGGCATCCTGGATCTTTTTTGACCCCACGGTAAGGAGCAGTGCCACCGGCATCACCCAGAGCACCGCCAGCGCCATGCGCCAGTCAAAGCAGAACATGCAGATGCCGATCACCGTCGTAGAGAGGACCGAGGCGAAGAGCTGCGGCACATAATGCGAGAACATCTGATCCAGCGCCGAGCAGTCGGCGATCATCGTTGAAGTGAGATCACTGAGGTCGCGCTGTCCAAAAAAAGAGAGTGGCAGCCGGCGCAGCGTTTCCGCCAGACTCACGCGGCGATTGGCACTTTCCCGGTAGGTCGCCAGATAGAGGGAAGCATACTGGAACCAATGCAGCACAAAGAGCAGTGCCAGCACCACAACGGCAGACGCCGTGATCAGACCAAACCGGGCCATCGCCGAGTGGGTCCCGGCGAGCACTTCCAGAAGTGTCTGGATGGTGAACATTACCACCCCGATCGGCAGCATCAGGCCAAGATTGCAGATAAAGCTCCAGATCACCGCTTTGACCAGATCTTTTGCGCCCTTTTCGCTGAGGGCAAACCAATGCATCAATCTTTCCGTCATGCGAGGGCCTCCTTTCCCATTTTCCATTTTGCACTCTTCAGATGATCGGCCCACATTCCGGCATAGAGCCCACCCTGGGCCAGGAGCGCCTCATGCGTGCCTCGCTCCACAATGCGGCCTTCATCGAGCACGAGGATCGCATCGGCATGCCGCACCGTTGAAAGGCGATGGGCGATCAGGATCACCGTTTTGCCGGCCGTCAGATGCTCAAGGGCTTTCTGGATCTCACGTTCGTTCTCGGGATCGGCAAAGGCTGTTGCCTCGTCAAGGACGATGACCGGCGCATCCTTGAGGATGGCACGGGCCAGCGCCACGCGTTGGGCTTCGCCGCCGGAGAGATAGACCCCGCCTGGCCCCACCACTGTTTCCAGTCCATTTGGCAGCTTCGCCAGAATATCATCGCACTGGGCCGCATGCGCCGCCCGCAGCACAGCTTCCCGGTCTGCATCCGGACGGGCAGCGCGTATGTTCTCGAGAAGGCTCTGCTTAAAGAGCCGCGTATCCTGAAAGACGAACGCCACCTGCTGCATCAGCGCCTGTGTATCCATCTCACGCACATCAACGCCGCCAACAGTGACGCGCCCATTCTCCACATCCCAGAAACGCGGGATCAGACTCGCCGCCGTCGTCTTACCGCCGCCTGACGGTCCTACCAATGCCAGCACCTGACCAGGCGCAGCGGCAAAACTGACGTCGTCCAGTGCCGGACGCAGCGCCCCCGGATACGTGAAGCGCACATGTTCAAAGGCCACCGCCGCAGAGCCTGGCGCCTTTGCGACAGCCGGCTCCGCGAGCGGCTGCTGACCCAGGATCTCATCGAGACGCCCAACGGCTTCGTTGGCTTCCATAACGGCCTCACTCATATACATGATACGGTTGATCATATCGCCGCAAGCTGGGGCAAAGAGCGCATAGAAGATAAAATTGCTGAGCACCAGCCGTACGTCTCCCTGCGCTGCAAGGACCAGCGCCGCCGGTATGAGCAGCACAAAGGCGCCATTGATGCAGGTGAGAAAGCAGGTCTGGCCGATCCGGCAGCTCATCGCGTACTGGCTGGCCAGATCACTGTAATCCCTGATCGCCGCATAGAACGCTTTGAAGGAGTAGACCGTCTGCTGGAACATTTTCACCACCGGAATACCGCGCACATACTCTACCGCCTCCCCGCTCATGCGCTCGATCTCCTGCTGGTAGCGGTGGAAAAAGCCCGCGTTCTTGCCACCCATCATCATCGCCATACTGACAAGGGCCAGCACCATCGTGAGCAGACAGAGCAGCCCCATGCGCCAGTCGAACCAGACCAGCATCACGATCGCCGCAAGGGGCGTCACCACCGTGGCCGCAAGATCCGGCAGCTTGTGCGCCAGAAGGTCTTCCGTAAGCCCGGCATTGTCGTCGATCAACTTGCGCAGCCGGCCTGACTGACCGCCGGTGAAGAACCCCAGCGGCAGTGTCAGCGCATGCGCCATTGCCGCCTGACGCATGTTGCGCGCCGTGCGGAAAGCCGCGATGTGTGTGCACATCAGCGCCGCAAAATAGACCAGGATGCTCCCCACGGCTGCCCATACCGCCCACCAGCCATAGCGGCCGAGGGACGTCGCCGCCGGTGCTTCCGGCCAGGCAGTGAGCAGACTGCGTGCCACCAGCCAGATACAGACATACGGCAGGAGCCCCAACAGCGCCGAAAGGGCTGAGAGCGTACAGCCCAGGATCGTCAGCCGCCTGTGCCCGCCTGCATAGCGCAGGATGCGGGACAAACTGCTTGGTTGCTTCTTTTTCATGATAGATACCTCCTTATGATTTGCTGCAACTAACTACCGCTTAAAAAGAAATGGGCGTCATGCGCCCATCAGATGCAGCCAGCCGGCGGTGTAGAATTCCCGCAGCTGCGTCACATAACGCATCGCTGCATCGTACGGCATATCGTGCACCACAACTTCAAAGATCGCGCCGAACATGCCGCTGGCAATGATATGACAGAGCGTCGGGTCGAGCGTCGGGACCGTGTGGCCCAGACGTTTGAGCACCTCGATGTACTGACAAGTCGCCTCCACCTCGATCTCCACCATATCATGGACAAAATTTTCATAGCTCGTGCCTTCTGAACGGCAGAGCAGCAGTTTCAACGGATCGCGATGGCTGCAGATGTAATCGACCAGCCAATCCACATAATCCGCTGACTCTTTGCCCATATGTGCGGGCTGCTCTGCTTCCGGCAGCGCAGCAAAATCAAGCTGCGTCTCGACGAAACGCCGCATGATCTCCGCTGCATGCGGTTCCACGAGCGATGCAAAAAGCGCCGCCTTGTTGGAAAAATACCCATAGAGCGCCCCGGTCGTGACACCGGCATTCTTCACGATCTGCCTGAGTGACGCGCCCTGGAAGCCTTTGTCCAGGAACTCCTGCATCGCCGCATCCTGGATCCGTTTGAGTGTGTCGTTCGCCTGTCCTTCCATGACTTCACCTCCATATAACAGCGTTATATCACACTGTTATCTTACGCCCGCGGCATCGACCTTGTCAAGCGCAAATTTGCAAAAACTAACTTCGCCAATAAAAAAAGCGCATGCGATCGTCGCACACGCTTGATCCGTTCAGAAAGGCAGAAAAGCACTTGCCATGCACAGGCGCCAGAGCCATTCGAAGTGCTGCATCGCCTGCAGCGCACGAGCGGCTGCGTCACTTTGAGCAGCTGCCGCCAAAGTCTCGCGCATTTGCCGGCATTCATCGGCACTGAAATGCGTAGAAAGGACCTCTGTCTTGTCGAGGAGAAGGGCAAGCGCCGCAGTTTCCTCATCCAATGGCACCGTCTTTGTGATCAGGGCCTCCCGCAGCCGGTCAAATTCCGCCTGCGCCGCTTCCGGCGTTGGCAGCGCGAAGCGTTTATCCCCCGCGCGCTTCGTTGCCAGTCCCCGCGCGGCCAGCGCTGCCCCCAGGCGCTGCTGCAGCTGGCCCAGGAGCGGATCGTCTGCCCGGGCAGGCAGGAGCAGGTTCCTGACAGCGAAAGAACGGGCGAGCCTGCCCACACTGAGAGGCCCCTTACGGGCGATGTGATCGTAGAGCGGAGCCAGCGGTTCGCCATCCACTGCCAATGGCGCGCAGGTGTACAGTTTCTTATCATTGACAGCGATCACGCCTGCCAGATCCAGCTCCAGGAGCGCGGCAGCCACCAGGCCGAATGCGCCCTTGCTGTCCCTGACGTCGAAGGATTCACTGCCATTCACAGCACAGAGAAAATAGCGTTGACTGAGTGGTGAGTGGATCATCTCAAAATCTCCTTTCCAAAGGTCAATCACCGGGGTACTGATAATCTTTTGACAGATTGTCTGCCTCCTCCGGCGTCAGGCCAAGCTCGCGCAAACGCCGCTGCCGTTCGCTGTGTACGCGAGCCATGATCGCTTCAGCATAGGCCTGCTCCTCTTCCGGGGTCTCCAGGCCTTTGTGACGGCTGGCATCATCGAGCAGGCGTGCCATGGATGCATCGTCCATCCCCTGGTGGATAAACTGGCGCAGGTGCCAGTGATCGGCAAAGATGACGCGCCAGTCCTTTGGCGCCTGAGCGATGTCCCTGGCCATTTCGATCGGCTTTACATCGGCAACGCGATAGGTGAGACTGCCCAGCAGCGGCATCACGAATACCGTCACCGCTCCGGCAGCCACCAGCGTCGAGGCCGTCGCCTGCTGCATGGTGCCAGCCTTCACAGCCACGCTCGTCACCGCGACAATGAGTGGCAGCGCCGTCGTGCAGTAGAGCGACACTGTGATGCGATGATACGTCGACATCGGGTTCACCTTGCGGTCAAGGCTCATGGCAATAAAGACCGGCACCGCACGGATGAGGATGAGAAAGATGATGAAGGTGACCAGGAGCCCCGGTTTCGCTGCCACGGCATGAACATCAATGGCCGCACCGGAAACAACGAAAAAGACTGGGATCAGAAAACCATAGGCAATACCATCCAGCTTCAATTCCAGGGTCTCCATGCCCTCCGGGATCACATAGCGCAGAATGAAACCTGCTGCAAAAGCGCCCATCACCGCATCCAGGTCAAAGAGCGAAGAGAGCGCTACCAGCGATACCAAAAGCAGCACCGTCATGCGCATCATTGTCTGGGAAGAAGTATTGGCATTGGCCGTAAGAAAATGAAAGAGGCGATTGCCGTTCTTTTTCGCGCGCGCCGGCAACACCGCCGCAAGAACACAGATCAGCGTGAAGAGGCCAAGGATGATGAACGTCGCCACGTGCGAACGCATCGATAAGAGCACTGCCATCGCCAGTACCGGCCCCAGCTCCCCCCAGGTGCCGTAGGAGATCACCGCATCGCCGACAGGCGTCCCTTCGAGCGCCCGCTCCTTGAGGATCGGCATCAACGTACCCAGCGCTGTTGTCGTCAATGCAATGACAGCAGCCGCGCCGTTCATGTCATGGCTCGCAAAATATGGCACCAGCATCACGATCAGCGCCGCCAGGCCCAGGGTCACGAGCCAGGTCAAAAGCCCAAGCTTCCCCTGATGTCCAGCAAGCTGCTTAGGATCGATCTCGTAGCCAGCCAGGAGGAAGAGAAACGCCAGCCCCAGCTCGCTCAGAAGCTCGATCGCGCCATCCACCTCGATCACCTGCCACATGTGCGGGCCCATCAGCGCACCGGCGATCAGGAGCAGCACCGTCTGCGGCACAACCTTTCCCGGGATCATCTGCGTGATGATCGGACAGAAGGCTGCTACTAACATGATCATCGTAAGAGATACCAGATCGACAGTCATACCATATCTTTCCTTTCATATCTAACAAGCATCTACCAACATTTTACCCCCTTCGGTCCCCTTTGCCAACGCCTATTTCGAAAGAAGCCTCTGAAAGCAAACACGCGCCCGGCATTGCTGCCGGACGCGTGTCCTCCTATCTCAGATAATGCACATCGAAACCGCCTTTGTGCCCTTCTCCGTGCACTGTCACCGTAACGCGCGACGGCACATCAAGGACCCAGCCGGCATCCCCGGAAAAGGTCTCGTCAAAGAGAACAGCACCGCCTTCGCCGGTGACGCGCACAGCAAGCGTCCCTTCCGACCCCTCGATCCCGACGAAGAGCTGACCGCCCTCGCCGCGCAGCACCGTTGTGCGGGTGCCGTCAAAATGCTCATAGGTGCTCTGCCAGCCAGCATTGTCCCTGGTCTCGCTGCCCAGAAGGCGCACGCTGCCGTCCTCCACCGAGATCACCCCCAGCTGAAAGCAGGCCGCCGCTGCAAGTACCAGCAGGACGACAAACACGATCAGCACTTCCAGCCAGATCCTTCTTTTTCGCGGTCGCTTTCTTCTCATGAGGTCCTCTCCTATTTTCCTGATGCAGATTTTCGATATCCCTACATTATCAGGCTTCGCCGCAAAAAGCAAGGGAAGGCGGTCCAAAACGGACAGCCTTCCCTTTATGCGGGCTACAGACACTTTTCCAGGAAAAGGTGTCCTTCGTGCGGCACCACACCGCCCACCTTCATCGCGGCACGATGAACGATCCTGTAACCATTCTTTTCATAAAGATGCACCGCCGGCAGGTTCTGGCTGCCAGTATCCAGCCGTATCGCAGCAAGTCCCTCGGCACGTGCCTGCGCCTCGAGGTGCGCGAGCAGCGCTGTGCCGATGCCGCGGCCACTGACACTCGGCCGCACCATCAGGAGATGGATCACGCGCACCTGGCTGGCGTCAAGTGCACGCTGCCAGGACACGTGCGCGTATTCCGGCGGCTGCTGCCCGCTGGTGATGACGCTGGCGAGGATGCGCCCGTCTTCCTCGAACACGGTGAGCCCGCCGTCGGCCAGGGCTTTTTCGGCGTCACGCTGCGTCGGATAGACGCCCTTGCGGAAGACGGTGAAAGCGCGCTCGGGATGGGCCGTTTCAAAAGCGAAATGTTCGTCATACGCGTCTTCGATCTGCGCGAGATCGGCCGCTGTCGCTTTGCGGATCATGGCGCAGCGCCTCAGAGGATCTTCGGCGGTACCTGGGTGCCGCAGGTCGTGCATTCGCCGGTGTGCACGCTGATCACGCCGCCGCATTTTTCGCAGGTCCAGGCGGCGCGTTCTTCTTCAAGGAAGGCCGCCATGCCTTTTTCGCGGATGCTGCGGATGTTGCCGTATGGCGATTCCTTGCGTGGATAGTTGTTCATGTAGCGGGTCTCGCGTTCTTCGCAGTCTTCGCATGGGAAGTCCGGGCATTCGTCGCAGAAACGCCAGCCGTTGGCCAGGAGCTTCTCGCAGCGGATGATCCTGCACTTCGTCGCGCAGAACGGCGATTTGCCTTCCGTCGTCGGTGCCAGACAGCCTGGGCATGGCGTGTCGCCTTCGTGGGATTTCCAGCAGATGCTGCAATCGAGCCCGCAAGGGGCGATCATTTTTTCGGTAAACATGTTGTCCATGATGGTTCCTCCAATCTCTCTTTGTATGAGAAGAGTATAGCACAGATGCGCCTGCGCATCCAGCGGCGCCGCTCTCATAGCTTTTTGCTTAAGCCCTCTGCCGCGCCTGCCAACAGGTTCAATCCTTCCGCCCCTTTCTCGGCTTAGGGAAACGTGCTATAGTGGGCATATGTTAAATAATATTTACAATCCAAGAGAAAGGATCTTTGCCATGCGTTATAACCCTCCCACTTTCGATTTTGAGATCTGCGGCGTCAAAAGACTGCTTCCTTTTGTAAAGATCAAGGATGACATGGCCCTGGCCAGCTTCGTCATCGCCTCCGACACCGAGCTTGTACAGGCAGTGGCGCCCGAACTCGTGAAGCGTCTGCCGGAATGCGACGTCCTGCTCACCGCAGAAGCCAAAGGCATCATCCTCACCTATGAGATCAGCCGCCTCTTGGGCATGAAAGGGTTCGTCATGGCGCGCAAGAGCAAAAAGCCTTACATGCAGAACGTCCTTGAAGCCAACGTCTACTCCATCACCACCCAGGCCAAGCAGACCCTCTACCTCGACGGCTGCGACGTGGAACGCCTGCGCGGCAAGCGCGTCGCCATCATCGATGACGTCATCGCCACCGGCGAATCCCTCGCCGCGCTGGAAAAACTCGCCACCCTCGCCGGCGCCAACATCGTCGCCAAAGCCGCCGTGCTCGCCGAACTCGACAGCGTTTTCCGCGACGACATCATCTATCTCAAGGAACACTACGTCTTCACGCCAAACGCCGACGGCACCTTTACCCCGATCGAAACGGAAGAGAAAAAACGCCGCCGTGAAGCCGGCCTGCTCTGATCCTTATCGTCAGACCGCAACCAGACAGCATCTTCGCTGTCTGGTTTTTTATGCTTTGAAAACGATCACACCCATAAAAAAACAGCAGGACGAATGACCTGCTGTATAAACTGATCCAATGGATGGCGCTGCCATATCCTGGCTTCCTGCCGCGAGAAACAGCCCCTGTAAAAAAGCAGCGAGCGTGCAGGCTTGCTGCAGGCATACCTGTCCCGCGTCAATGTGTTCAGGCGCCCGCGGTCAGCGCTTATCGGAAAAGTTCGCGATCTGCATGGCTGTGCCTTCCGGAAGGATCTGAAAGCCGAGACGCTCGTAAAAGACGGCGTTCTGACGCTCATCCGGCATGACCTCCAGATAGAGATAATCTCTGTATTTTTCCCTGATGCGTGTGATCATCGCTGTGGCGATCCCCCGTCCCTGATAGGCAGGATCAACGAGCACATAGTGGATGAACGCGACAAGCTCGCCATCGTCGAGCACACGTGCAAGCCCCACGAGTTTCTCCCCGTCCCAGGCGGTCAACACCGTCTGCGAGTGCATCAGTGCCTTATGGAGCCGCGACGGATACTCTGCGCTGATCCAGCGCACGGACCGGAAGAGAGCCTGGACCTGCTCCTGGGTGAAGTGTTTTTCTTCAGTGTAAGTGATGTGCATCTCGTTTTCTCCCAGCATGTTGCCGGCCGATCCCCTTCCCTGTTCGTCGTTCTCAACATTTTCCGGCGTGATATTCACGCCGTTTACGATCAGACCATATCCGTTCGACGTCCATCTGTCGACACCGTGTGGCCCTTCTTCAGGCGCTTTTGCCATTTTGCGGTCTCCTTTCTGTACCTGTGGGTGTTTTCTGTCATTGTACCCGAAGTGCTGCGCATTTAAAAGCCCGTTGCCGCAAAAAAACGGCTGCTTCAGACAGCCGTTCATCTTCAATACATCATGTCAAAACCAGTCGCCAGACGTTCCGCATACACGCTGCCCGCGGCTTCGAGGGTATCAAGCATATATGTGCAGTTGTAACGGATAACGCCGATGCGATTGTAGGCCCGCATCTGCATGTGGCCAAGGGTGGTCTCGAGATGACCGAGGCATTCGAGCACGCCGCGGCCGGTACCGCCGGCGCAGGCTGCGAGCAGACAGCGCTTGCCGGAGAGAGCGCCGTTGTGCCCAGTCTCGCAGCGACGCAGCCGATCCAGAAAAGCTTTCATCTGCTCGGTAAGGTCGTGCCAGTAGACGGCTGTCACAAAAACGATCCCTTCAGCGGCGATGCATTTGTCGTACAGATCGGCAAAATCATCTTTGATGACACAGCGTCCCTGACTCTGGCATGTTCCCCAGCCATGGCCACAGGCACGACAATGTTCCAGATGCAGGTGATTGAGATGGACCG
Source organism: uncultured Peptococcaceae bacterium (assembly GCA_958451915.1). Taxonomy (GTDB): domain Bacteria; phylum Bacillota; class Peptococcia; order Peptococcales; family Peptococcaceae; genus UMGS1590. The sequence goes on along the minus strand of CAUDRX010000007.1, from coordinate 14,630 downwards.
TCTCCACGACGGCCCCTTTCGCCTCAAGGCCGCGCACGATGCGGTCCTTTGCCTGCGCTGTCAGGCCGTCGATATTAGGTGAAGACCATATCACGAGAACATTCACGGCTCATTCCTCCTCGTCAATGCGCTCGATCCTGAAGATGACCGGACGCGTGCCATCGTTGCAGCAGGCGATCATGGTATTCTCAACCTGCATCCAGCCGCGCATGATGCTGCCGCCCTGGAGGCCGGCATAGATGTAGCGGCTGATGGCATCCCAGGCCTCGGAACAATGGGGCATCACCGGCCCGCCGGCAACAGTGGCCGGATCCGCGCCAGTATGAACAAGGGTGTCCAGTCCCATGTGCCAATAGTCATCGCGCGTCTCATCGCGGCGGAAGAGGAATGTATCGCCGACATTGTAACACGGGCAGAGACCTGCCTGTGCATCCGCACAATATTGCTGCTGCAATTCCGGATAGCATTTCTTATCAATGACTGTGAGCTTTACGGCATGTTTCATCTTTTTCCACTCCTTATGGTAAAATAACTCTATCAAACCTTATCAATAATGAGGTGGTCCCATGCTCACACCACGCTACATCTTCGCGGGCGAGTTCCGCGATTTCCACACTTTTTTTCTTTCGCAGCCGCACACCACACGCCATTTTGCAAAGGGAGAGACGATCTGGCAGCCTGGCGCGCCCCATGCCGAGATCCACTACATCGTGCGCGGATCAGAGATGCACTTCGCCCTGCACGAGAGCGGCCGCCGCAGGATCATCAGCTTCCACGGCGCTGGCACCGTCTTTCCCGGGTTTCACACCCTCGATTTCCAGATCGAGCGCGCCCTCGTCACAGAAGCATTATCCGACATGGACGTGCTGGCTTTCACCAAAGACCAGTTCCGTGCCATGTTCGCTGCCAACACTGCCCTGGCCGAAACGGTCGTGAACTGGCACGCCGCCTACATCAATCGGTTTCTCTTCGAAACGGTGCATCAGGGCTACAACCCTGCACTGCTCAAGCTTGCCAATCTTCTCTATCTGCTCACACAAAGCGGTGACACGCTGACGATGACCCAGGACGCGCTGGCTGAGCTCCTTGGGCTTTCCCGCGTGCAGATCACCCGCGCCCTGGGCAGCCTGCGCAGCGAAGGCATCATCGTCACCCGCCGCAGTGCCGTTGAGGTCATCGACCGGGCGGCGCTGGCGGCTCGCTGCTCAGCGGAAACGACCGGCGCTCAGAGCACGAGTGCGCGCCCGAAGGCATAAGCCCGATCGAGGTGCGCGGTCTCCGCGATGCGTGGACGGCCGTTTGTATCGCCGCAGCCGCCGGCCAAAAGCATGCCTTTGTCCTCGAAACCAATATAATTGACGACCGCATACTGGTAATAGCGCACCGCCTGTTCGAAGGTCCAGAAGAGATCGTCTGCCGACGTCATCAAAAGAGCGCTCGCCCTGACCGGATAGTGCTCGTAACGTCCCCACGATGGCGCTGGGTCTTCTTCGGCGATGCAGTAAAAGCGTTCGATAAAAGCCTTGAGCTTGCTCGAAATTGTCCAGAAATAGAGCGGCGAAGCAAAAACGAGAAGATCGGCCGCTTTGATCCGCGGCACCAGCGCATTGAAATCGTCTTTCTGCACACAGGGCTTGCCAAAGCGGCAGGCATTGCAGCCGAGACAACCATTCACCTGCTTCTCGTTCAGAGAAACGAGCAACACCGCATAGCCGGCATCTTCGGCACCGCGCGCGAATGCCGCCACAAGCTGGGCCGTGTTGCCATGTGGCCGGCCCCCGCCCTGGACCACGAGGATATTTTTCATGATGGATCCTCCTTTCGATTTTTTCCATTGTACACCGACAAGCAGCGTCCGTCTGCTACATATGATGCAAAAAAGCGATCACTGCACGTGATCGCTTTTTATCGTTCGTGACTTTCGCGGCGGTCGGAAAAAAACAACCATCCCTGCCATGATCACAAAGATGCCCACACCCTGCCCAGGTGTGAGCCCTTCTCCAAGAAAGAGCCAGGCGAGAAGGATGGTGCCGACGGGCTCACCGAGGATGCTCATCGTTACCGCAGAAGCAGGGACACGCTTCAGCAGCAGATTGAAGACGAACTGACCGCCGATGGTCGAGATCAGCGCAATACCGATGAAAGCCCACCAGGTCCTGGCCGGATAGCCTGTGAACGCCATCCCTGCAAGAAGCGTGTAGACACCCAGAAAAACAGCACTGGCAAAATAGCCCAATGTCGAATAGGTGACCGCCGAGACCGTCTGGCGGATCTTTCCGCCCACATAAAAATAAGCCGCGATCACCCCAGCCGCTACAAAGGCAAGCACATCTCCGAAAAAAGCACGCCCGCTGAACGCCAAATCACCCGCGCTGATCACCACGCAGCCTGCCAGGGCGATGGCGCATCCAGCCAGTGCCGAGGGGCGCAGTGCCCGTCCATCCAGGAAATGCTCCAAAGCCAGCGCGAACAAAGGCTGCAAACAAACGATCACCGTCGAGCTCGCTACCGAAGTGAAGCGCAGTGACTCAAACCAGAGCACGTAATGCAGCGCCAAAAATGCGCCCGCCAGGAGGATCTGACGCCATTGCCATCCCGAAAGCTTTCGTGCTTCGGTCCGCGCCGTTCTGCTCCCAAAAAAGAACGGCGCCAGCACCAGCGCCGCCAAAAAGAGCCGCCAGAAAGCCAGCACCCCTGACGGTGCCTCTGCGACCTTGGCAAAGATCGCAGAGGTCGAAAGCGCCAGCACACCGCCGAAGAGGATCAGATAAGTCTTAAGACCATACCCCATCGCCAGCGCCTCCTTTCACCTCTGCTGCCATAAAATCCTTGCTGTACAGAAAGCAGTCCAGCAGGATGCGCCCCTTCGGCATCTCCAGCACGATGGCCGCTTCCTCTGCGCGAACGAAGCCACGATGCTCATAAAACTGCCAGGTACAGGCATTGTCTGTCTGCAGAAAAAAAGTCTTCCCCGCTTCCGCCTTTTCCAGCGCGCGCAGGAGCGCCGTGCCCACCCCTGGCACCTGCGCCGCCGGGTCAGCTGCCAGGAAGAGGATCTCCCCATCCGGCCGCGTGTACGTGCGATAACGTCGCAGAAGTGCCGCTGTCGTACGTTCGTAAACATCCGGACCGCCTTTGAAAAAATGTGCCGCGATCCAGTCAAAGGCCTTTACATACCCCCGCGCCCAACGCGATGTGCCCAGCGGCGGCTCACCGTATGCCTCCGCCAGGAGCACACCCAGAAAGCGCCGATCCTCGCAGGCCGCAAAACAGCGTGTGGCCCGCGCCTGTTCCTTATACCAGAAATAACGCCCGTACAGCCAGAGCAAAATGCGGCTGTCCAGATACCAGTCAAAATGCATCCCCGAGACGGCAAAACGGATCGCCTGCCGCACATCCCGGCGGCGCAGGCGCGTCTTGATCGTGATCATCCTTCTTCCTCCTTTATCTGCGACCATTTTACCACAATGGCACAAAAAAGCGACAGCCCGTTTCCATCCGAAACGGACCGCCGCTTGTTTCTCATGCCTTGCCGCCCGGGAAAGGGGCGGGCGCTTCTTTACTGTACCAATCCTGCTGCGAGTCACTGAAACGCACGAAGGTTTTCTGCGTTTTTGCATCAATGTGCACGACTTTGCCAACAAGTGGCAGGCGGCCGCATGGCGCCAGCACCTGATCGCCGATCTCACAGCACATCGCCATCCTCCTTTAGCGGACATCCCGCGCGGCGATGACTTTGCGGCAAACGATCCAGCTGATCGCAAAGACCGCTGCGCTCAGGGCCAGCACGATGCTGCAGGTGCGCATCATGTCTTCCGTGAGCCGGGCGACCACCACGAAGACCCCAGTGAGGAGCGGATAGGCGATGATGAGGGTGATCATCGCTTTTTCCGCACTGAGGAGAAAATTGCCCGGGATCTGCACGCCGCCGGCGAAGAGCGCCATCGCTGCGGCGATCGAGAGATAGAGCCGTATCATCTCATCGGCCGGCATGAGGTCGGGTTTGACGGCGCAGATGATGAGGCTCAGCGCCACGCCAACGACGAACCCGAGCACACTGAAGAGCAGGTAGAGCAGATATTTGCTGTCGACGATGCGCGCCTTGGACACTGGCAGCGTCACTTCGAACTTGTTCCAGCCATATTGCTTATCCATATTGATGGTGGACGCGCTCATGATGCCGAACATCACGGCGCCGATGACCACTGTGATCCAAGGATCGGACATGATCGACATGCCGATGCCGATGACGGCATAGGTCACGAGGATGATCGCGAGCGTTGCGCGCACGAGGTAGAAATCTTTCAGGAGCAGGCCTTTCATCTTACTTCTCTCCTTTCACGAACATCAGCATGATCTCGTCGATGCTCGCCGGCGTGATCATGGCTTTCGGGTACTTGCGTTCGGCAGCGGCGCGGTCGGCGACGAGCACCTGCCATTCGTAATCCATGCGGCGGAAGCGGACGATGTCGTCCTTGTCCAGGGCGTCGAACTGGGCGGCGCCGCACTGCAGGATGCCGTAATCTTCCACGAGCGTGTCCTTCGGCATGGTGAAGGCGACCTTGCCCTCGTGGAGGAAGACGATGTAGTCGGCGATCTTCTCCAGGTCCGAGGTGATGTGGCTGGAGACGAGCACGCTGTGGTCCTCTTCCTGCACGAAATCGAGGAGCATGTCGAGGATGTCGTCGCGCACCACAGGATCGAGGCCGCTGGTCGCTTCGTCGAGGATGAGGAGCTTTGGCCGGTGGGCCAGTGCCGCCGTGATCGCGAACTTCATCTTCATGCCCTTGGAAAACTTTTTCAGCGCCTTGTCCTTCGGCAGGCCGAAACGTTCCAACAGTTTCTCATAGAGGGCAGCATCCCAGCTTTCGTAGACATTGGCAAGGATGCGGCCAATGGTGCGTGGCGCCATCACGTCCGGATAGCTGGAACCGTCAAAGACGACGCCGACCTGTTCCTTCGTGGCGTTGTCGAGGGTGTCCGAGCCGAGGATGTTGATCGTGCCGCTCTCCTTGTTGATGAGGCCGAGGGTGGCGTTGAGGATCGTCGATTTGCCGGCGCCGTTCTCGCCGATGAGGCCGACGATCGCGCCCTGCGGCACGGCAAAGGAAACGTGGTCGAGGGTGAAGCCTGGGTAGGTCTTACTCACATCGGAAATGGTCAATGCGTTCGTCATGGTCTATTCCTCCTCATAGAGCAGAGTCAGGAGGCTATGCAGATGGTCGAGATCGATGCCGCTCTCGCGGGCGATCTCGATGGCCTCCGTGAAATGTTCTTCGATGCGTTTCTGCTGTTCTTCGAGATAAAAATCCTGGTTCTGCGCCGAGACGTAGCAGCCTTTGCCGGCTGTCGTCTCGATGAAGCCTTCCTGGGAGAGCTGGTCGTAGGCTTTCTGCACCGTCAGCACGCTGATGTGCAGCGACTTCGCCAGACTGCGGATGGATGGCAGCGCCTCGCCGGCTTTTAGCTCGCCGCTCATGATCTGTGCTTTGATCTGAGTGACGATCTGTTCGTAGAGCGGCCGGCTCGCTTTGTTGCTCACAGATAGTTGCATGGGTTCACCGCCTTGCACTGTATTGCTTCGATATGTACAGTATATGTCAGTGTAGTACGGTTGTCAATGATTAAATGAAGCCAGCTATAAAAATTCCACATCGTCCACGTCAAGAGAACACTTGCAGAAATCTGTCCACCACATTATCATGGAGTGGTGCGTTTGCCGCACAATGACAAAAAAGGGGATCAACCATGAACAAGATCGACAATAAGAACCTGCTCCTGTTGGGCATCACGCTATTCTCCATGTTCTTCGGCGCCGGCAACCTCATCTTTCCGCCGTTCCTCGGCTATGAAGCCGGCACGAAAACGCTTTTGGCATTCATCGGCTTTGTCATCACCGCCGTCGTCTTTCCTGTGCTCGGCGTCGTCGCAGCAGCACGCGTTGGCGGCATCGACAAACTCTGCGAGAAGATCCATCCGCTCTTCGGCCGCATCTTCACACTGATCATCTACATCTGCATCGGGCCGCTGCTGGCGATCCCACGCACAGCAGGCACAAGCTATGCGATGTTCGGCTTCATCACCGAACATGCCGGCGAAGGCACGTTCCTTGGGATCCCGGTGCAGCTTTTACTCTCCGTTGGCTTCTCTGCACTCTTTTTCTTTGCCGCGGGACTGCTCGCGCGCGATCCAGCCAAACTCAAAGATGTGCTTGGAAAGCGCATGACACCGGTGCTGCTCTTCCTCATCGCCGCCATGTTCGTCGCCAGCCTCCTCCATCCAGAGCTCACAAGCGGTGCACCCGCCGAACGCTATGCCACAGGCGCCCTGATGGCCGGCTTTGTCGATGGCTACCAGACGATGGACACCCTGGCAGCCATGGTATTTGGCATTGTCATCGCCCTCAATATCCGCGCCCTCGGCATCAGCGACAGCAAACACGTCGCTGCCATCACCATCCGCGCCGGCATCATTGCCGGCACCGTGCTCGCTCTCATCTACGGGATCCTTGCCTTCATGGGCGCCGACAGCAGAAATGCCGTGGACGCCGCCGGCAACGGCACCGACATCCTCAGTGCCCTCTGCGGTGTCTTCTTCGGCAAACTCGGACCGATCGTACTTGCCGCGATCTTCTTTCTCGCCTGCTTCAATGTCTGTGTCGGCCTGTTGGCAAGCTGCGCTGAATATTTCTCTGAACACTTCCGCGCCCTCAGCTTCGACCGCTGGCTCATCGTCTTCACCGTCTGGAGTTTTCTCATCTCCATCGTCGGCCTGGACGCCATCATCAGCTTTTCCTCGCCGATCCTCAGTCTCATCTATCCTGTAGCCCTCATGATCATCGCCCTCAACCTCATCCCACTGCGCATCGTACAGACGACAGCCTTCTTCCGTCTCGCTGCCAGTGCGGCTTTTCTTTACAGCCTCTGGAGCCTTCTGGCCTGATACGAACGCCCCTGTTGCGAGACCTTTTGATCTCACATCAGGGGCGTTCCTGTCCGGACGGGAAACAGCCATCTTTTCTGCACATTGCAGACGATATGAAAAATGACCGCCGGCGCACCGGCGGTCACGATCAGATAAAAAACGATCAGTAATTTTCACAGTTGATCTCGAAATAGCTCTGTGGATGGGCGCAGGTCGGGCAGATCTCTGGCGCCTGGGTGCCGACGACAATGTGTCCGCAGTTGCGGCATTCCCAGACTTTGACCTCACTTTTGGCAAAAACTTCTGCCATCTCAATATTGTGCAGGAGGGCACGATAGCGTTCTTCATGGTGTTTTTCGATGGCCGCAACAAGGCGGAACTTTTGCGCCAGTTCAGGGAAACCTTCCTCTTCAGCGGTCTTGGCGAAGCCGTCGTACATGTCGGTCCATTCGTAGTTCTCACCTTCAGCGGCAGACTTGAGGTTGGCAGCGGTGTCACCGATGCCGGCAAGCTCTTTGAACCACATCTTGGCATGTTCGCGCTCGTTTTCTGCAGTCTTGAGGAAGAGGGCTGCGATCTGTTCATAGCCTTCTTTCTTGGCGACAGAAGCAAAATAGGTGTACTTGTTGCGCGCCTGGGATTCACCGGCGAAAGCGGCTTCCAGGTTCTTCTCGGTCTGGGTGCCGGCATATGGATGCGCCTTTGGCGCTGCTTCGACCAGCTCCAGCTTGTCGCCGCGGGCGCCGCAGACTGGGCAGACCGCTTCTGTGCCGTCTTCGACCTGGAACACTTCACCACAGACTTTGCATTTATAGGTTTTCATTTTCTTATCTCCTTTCATACGCTCTGAGCGATCATCATCAATATTCCCTGCACTGCTTCCAGCAAGATGTGCGCGTGGCACTCTGCGGCAGCATACAGCCAGCCTCGCGCAGAAGCTCTTCATGAAGAGGACACAGCGATCTGGCAAATGCGGGCATCAGCTTTTGTCCTGAGACACCTCTTTTCGACAATCCGGGCAGATATAGCTGACCCTGAGATCATAGGAAAGGATCTCGCTGCCCAGCTGCGCACGCAGCGATGCAGTCAGGTCCTCAAAGCAGACATCTGCCAGGCGTCCGCATTTTTCACAGATCAGGTGATCATGCCTGCTGATGCGATCGTAGCGATCCGGGGTGCCTTCCACGCTGAGACGGCGTATCAGTCCTTCTGCGCAGAGTTTTTTGAGGTTGTTGTACACCGTCGCCTGGGAAACATTCGGAAAGATCCCGCGCAGCGCTGCCAGTACTTGCTCAGCGGTGAGATGATCGCGGGACGCCGTGATGATCTCATAGATCTTTTTTTCATATTTGGTCATAACCATCATCCTCTAGAACAGTTCTAAATTTATTATAACTATTCTAATTTTATCTGTCAAGCAGAAAATAAAAAACGTTCCGCAATCTGCGAAACGTTTCAACATCATTTTTCCATCAAATAATTCTCCAGCTGCACATCTGCACGCACGACCTGCTGCCTGCGCACGATGCGCCAGCCACGCGCCAGAAAGAACGGCACCGCTGTCCGCGACGCTTCTGTGTGCAGAACGGGCGTTTCTGCCAGCGCTTCCAGCGCATCACAGAGCATGGTGGCAATGCCGCGATGCTGATGGCTGTGGTGCACATAGAGATGATCTACGAGGCCGCATGCTGCATCAAGGCTTGCAAAGCCCAGGAGCGTGCCGTCTTCTTCTGCCAGTATGACACGCTCAGCCGCCAGACGTCTGCGCCAGGATGCACGATTTGGCAGGCGCGGCGCCCAGGCGTCCAGCTGCGCCGCAGTATAATCGCGCGCGTTCACCGTGTGCACGGTTTCATAAAAGAGGGTCAGCACAGCCTCCAGGTCGTCTGGCGTATAGTCTCTCAAAACGATCAAAACCCGCACACCTCCACCGGATGCCCCTGTTCTTCAAGCAGCGACGTAAGATCGGCGGCGGTGAGAAAAACAGTGGCGGTATTGTCGTTGGGATGGACGCCGATGAGGCCGTCTCCGGCGAAAAAGGTTTCATCGAGGCTCCACGCCACCGCCCCCGGAACGGCATTCAGAAGGCCGAAAGGCGTAACGCTGCCAGGCGTGAGCGCGAGCAGGCGCGCCAGGTCCGCATCCGAAGCGAAGGTGAGTGGGCGCGTGCCATGGACCTGGCGGAAGGCCTTGAGGTCAAGCCGCTTCTCACCCCAGATGCTCACGAGGAAATACTGCTGCTTTTTATCATCGCGCAGGAGCAGATTCTTGGCGATGCGATCGAGATGGGGCACACCGCAAGCAGCCAGCGCACCCATATGCCAGACAGCTTCATGCTCAGCCACTTCATAACGGATGCCGCGGGCATCCAATAGGTTCAGGATCGCCTGTTTATCCATGACGGAGCACCTTTTCCATATCGTCGTAGGTAAGCAGGTCGCCGTTGTCGGCCCACATGAGGTGATAATCGGTCTCCACATAGCCGCGTTTGCGGTAGATGTAGCGTCCGACCGGTGTCGTCTCGAGCACTGCGGTATCGTAATGTTCCGCTACCAGCGCTTCTGCAAAATCGAGCATGGCGCGGCCATAGCCGTGACGCTGTTCATCAGGCAGCACATAAAGGCGCGTCAGGTGATTGCCGTCAATAGTGATGGTGCCAACGGCCTTGCCTGCTGCATCACAGGCGAGATACACCACACCCTTCTCCACGTCTCTGGCGATGCGTGCAGCGCTGTGGCCTTCGAGGAACATCGCCACCGCACCGGCAGGATAGTAATGGGGATATTGTTCACGGATGGTCGTCTGTACGATCGATACGACTGTATCCAGCGCTTCCATCCCGATCTTTCTGATATCCATACAAACGCCTCCTGCTCACTCGTCCCAGCCTGGTCCATCGAGCCAGATGATGTCTTCGATGTCGATCTTATCCTCTGGACCGATCTCCCGGTGCACACGACACGGTGTGCCCATTGCAACGACACCCGGCGGGATGTCGCGCACAACCGTACTGCCAGCGCCGATAACGCTGCCGCGGCCAATGGTCACGCCTGGGCAGATGGTACAGTTGGCGCCGATCCAGACGTCATCCTCGATGTTGATCGGCGCCGAGACACCGACCGCCAGCTTGCCGCGCTGCACCGGATCCATGGCATGACCGGCACAGCTGATGACGGTGCCAGGCGCGATAAAAACGGCATTGCCAATGTGCACCGGTGCTGTATCGAGGATCACACAGTTGTAATTGAGAAAGGCAAAACCGTGGAAGTGGATGTTGAACCCGTAGTCACACTGAAAGTTCGGCATGATGCCAACCGGCCCTTCCATGGTCCCAAAAAGATCGCGCAGGATCTCCTGCTGGCGCTCGCCATCGTTCGGATCGGTGCGATTATATTCCCAGCAAAGGCGGTGCGCTTTTTTCTGGCGTTCACTGAGGGCGCGGTCCTCACTGACAGCGAAAGGCCGGCCAGAAGTCATCACGGTACTGATAAAGGTATCAACGTTCATGCCTGTCCTCCTCTAAGATTATTGTATGCCTCCGGGCGATGCGTATGGATCGCTGCCACCCGTTCACAGTCTGCCATCCGCGCACAGTCCCCGCAGGTTTCGATCGCTTTTTCTGCCGCACAGGAACGAATGGCACAAATGTGCTCACAGAACACTGTTTTCACGCCATCTTTGCGGCAGCCCATGCAGTTGATGTGCGCCGGAAGGATCGGCGCGCTGTTCAGCTCAGCCCAAAGTGCCGCTGTTTTCTCCCGCAGCGCCTGGTCATCATTGATCGTCGCGATATAAGCATCACATTGTGCGCAATCCAGGCCACAGCAGGCAATCATATCATCCATGAACGTCCTCCTTTTGTGTCTTTACAAATGTCATCGTCTCACCGTCACTGAGTCCTGCTGCATAACGCAGCCCCAGTGCATCGAACGCTTTGAGTGCGGCAGGGTCATCGATCTGTGCCTCTGCCATAAAGCGCACCATCTCTCCGCGGGCCATTTTGGCGAAGGTGCCCTTTTGCCGAAAGCGGCCATCAGTGACCTCACCGAAGCGCAGTGTCAGAAAGCGCGTGCCTGCTGCTTTCGCATAGGGCCGCACAGCCTTGGCATATTCCTCGCTGGCAAGGTTGATGATGAGGGCATCCTCTTCGAGGGCTTCATAAAGGCGGCTGCCCCAGAAAGCATAGAGGTCCCGCGCACCTGCTGCGGCAAGCCTTGCCTGCATCTCGAGACGATAGGGCATGACTGCGTCAAAGGGACGCAGCAGGCCGTAGAAGCCGGAAAGGATGCGCAGATGTGCATCCAGCCAGCTCAGCGCCTGCCGGCTCAGCACCTCGGGCGCCATATGCTGGTATTGCAGACCCTCGTAGGCGAGGATGGCCGGCGTCTGGGCCCGTTCCGGGTCGAAAGCCGCCAGCCTTTCGATGTTCTCCCGGGTGAGCTTCTCACTCGTCTGCCAGAGCCTTCGCAGGGACGCGGCATCCAGCGCGCGCAAAAGCCCCGCCAGCTGCACCGCCTCTGCTTCAAAGCAGGGACGTGTGCGGGCCGGCAGGGTATCGCCGTCAATGTTCATTTTTTTCGCAGGGGAGATGATGATCTTCATGTTCCTGGATTCCTTTGCAAGAGTGCCGCGCCGTTCGCCCTGAGCCAGGCGCGCGGCTCGTGATAATCTGGCAGAGCCCGCGCCACTTCTGCCCAGAAGCGCGGTGAGTGGTCCATCTGTTTAAGGTGGCAGAGCTCATGCACGACCACATAGTCGCGCACCGCCTGCGGCGCCAGCATGAGCAGCGCATTGAGGCTGATATTGCCCTGGCTGGAGCAGCTGCCCCAGCGCGTGTGCTGTGAACGGATGCTGAGCTTCTGCGGCGTCACACCGAGATGCTGCGCCCAATATGCCAGCCGCGCTGCAAGGTCTTCCTGCGCCTGGCGCTTCAGCGCCGCCAATTCGTCCGCTGTGAGCACTTCTCCGCCCCACAGCGCCCTGCTTTGGGACAGCCGGGCACGGGTCGATTCGATCCAGTCTGCCTTTTCTGCGACAAAGCGGCGGATCTCTGCCTCACTCATTGCGGCCGGTGCCCGCACCATGAGCGTGCCGTCACCACGCACCTCCAGTGCCAGCGTGCGACGGCCGCTGCGGATCACTTCCATATCCGCCATCAGTAGTTCACCGGCTGTTCCTGCAGCCAGTTGATGAAGTCGGTACGTGTGCCGCTGGTGCCGGCGGCGTTGCCACGCACGCTGTAACCCGCTGTCACATAGGCATCGCAGAGAGACTGGATGTCGGCACGGCTGTTGCCGGCGCCATCGCCCTCGGCCTCATAGGTGCAGACTGGGATCAGGGTCTTATTGGAAAAATCGTATTCTTCCAGAAAGGTGCAGACCGGCATTGGAATCGAACCCCACCAGTTTGGATAGACAAGGATGATGGTGCTGTACGCATCCATATCCTCAACATGGTGCACCAGTGCAGGCCGTGCCTGCTCCAGCTGCTCCTGCTGGGCACGGTCGTAGACTGCCTGCTCATCGGCCGGATACTTGTCTTCGGCAACGATGCCGAAAAGGTCACCGCCTGTCGCTTCCACCGCCGCCTGGGCCAGGACCTTCGTGTCACCCTGGATACCATCCGCTGTCCGGTTCAGACTGGCGGAGGATGTCACATCCACATCATCCGGGATGTCGGCGTTGCTGACGCGGGAGAACACCGCCACCAGCGTGCCGCCGGCAGATGTTTCCTCTTCATCAGATGCCGTTGTCTCCGGCGCTGCGCTCGTCTCTTCTGTGACAGACGCCGGTGCATCCGCAGTCGTCTCTTCTTCATTATCGCCGCAGCCTGCCAGGAGCCCCATGACCCCCAGGCAGAGCAATAGCAGCGTGATCGATCGTTTCATACTCAGTCGCCTCCTTTTGCGTACTAAAATGATGATACCCCATCTTCCCGCTTTTCGCAACGGTCGGCACAAAGGTGACAATGTCACAGACAGTGCTGCTCAGCGGGCGTGAGCGCCGGCCAGATCGGCAGTACCTGTGCCAGTTCCATCATCAACCACTCCCTTCGCCAGTCATTGTCCTCCCTTTAGCATAGCCTATGCGTGCCCGCGCCGCAAGCATTTGACAGCTGCCATGGGCTCGTCTATACTAAAAACAAAGTGATGCTCTGCCAGCAGAGAACGAAGGTGAACGATATGGCACGACCAAAAAAATGCCGCAAAGTCTGCGGGCTTCCAAACACACGGGAATTTCTCCCCGTCGGCGCAAACGCCTGTGATGGTGCTGTGGTGCTGACTGTCGATGAATTCGAGACCATCCGCCTCATTGACTATCAGGATCTTTCCCAGGAAGCGTGCGGCACTAACATGCAGGTTGCCCGCACCACCGTGCAGGCCATATACGGCAGCGCCCGCAGGAAACTTGCCCAGGCCCTCGTCGAAGGACGCCCGATCCGCATCGAAGGCGGAGATTACCAGGTCTGTGATGGTTCCGGCGGCGGCTGCAGCTGCGCTGGCTGTCCAAAGCACCATCTCCACTGCCAGCAGACCGCATCCCAATCCCTCGAACACCTATATATCAATCAGGAGGAATCACAATGAACAATCGTTTCCGTATCTGCCGCAAATGCGGCAACCTCGTCGGCATGATCCATGACAGCGGCGTACCGCTGATGTGCTGCGGCCAGCCGATGGATGTCCTCAAAGCCAATACTTCTGAAGGTGCCGGCGAAAAGCACCTGCCTGTCGTACAGATCGAAGGCGACGTTCTGACCGTCAATGTCGGCAGTGTCGACCATCCAATGACAGAAGAACACCTCATCCAATGGATCTTCGTCCAGACCGAACACGGCGGCCAGCGCAAGGGCCTGAACCCAGGCGATGCGCCACACGCAGAATTCTGTCTCAAAGGCGACAAAGCCATCGCCGTCTACGCTTACTGCAACCTGCACGGTCTCTGGATGACCGAAGTGTGAGCAAACTCTGGCGCAGCCAACGTTCGGCGCCAGCGATCAAAGATGATCGCTGGCGCTTTTTTGCCGGCATAACGGTCTGCGAATGGCCATACGGCGCGCGTACCCACCTCCTGAAAAAAGAAAAGCACGATACCTGTCGATATCGTGCTTTTCTTTTTTGGTCACAGCGTGCCGCTGTGTATTTACTTGATCTCGTGGAGCCAGCCTTCCGGCGCTTCGACGGTACCCATCTGGATGCCGGTGAGGGTGTCATAGAGTTTCTTCATGACAGGCCCGATCTCTTCCATTCCGCTTGGGAAGCAGATCTCCTTGCCATGGTCATTGATCTTGCCGACTGGGGAGATGACGGCAGCGGTGCCGCAGAGGCCGCATTCGACAAAGTCTGGCACTTCGCTGAAGAGGACTTCGCGCTGTTCGACCGGCATGCCGAGGTAGTGTTCGGCGATGTAGGTCATGGAGCGGCGGGTGATGGATGGCAGGATGGAATCAGATTTAGGGGTGACGATCTTGCCGTCCTTGGTAGCAAAGAGGAAGTTGGCGCCGCCGGTCTCTTCGACTTTGGTGCGGGTGGCTGGGTCGAGGTACATGTTTTCAGAGAAGCCGGCTTCGTGGGCCTTCTGACCAGCGTAGAGGCTCATGGCGTAGTTGAGGCCGGCCTTGATGTTGCCGGTACCGTGTGGAGCCGCACGGTCGAAATCAGAAACGGTGATCTCGATCGGTTTGATGCCGCCCTTGAAATATGGGCC
>CAUDRX010000006.1 GCA_958451915.1 uncultured Peptococcaceae bacterium | reverse complement strand
CATCTTTTCCTAGAAAATTTGATATGCTTGTTACTGTGCAATTTTCAAAGATCGTCTTCGCATCTGTCGATGCGATGGAGATAAAGAGATTCGAACTCTTGACCCCCTGCTTGCAAGGCAGGTGCTCTCCTCCATCTCCATCGCATCCGCTTGTTATCGCGAATCTTCCGGAGCGGGGCACCTGTTTATCGGTCACTAGTTCATCTGCTTTATCACTGGCCACCTTCCCGAGATGACTTGCTTATAATACACCACACTTTACTTCCTGTCAACACTCTTTTAAAACTTTTTCAAGAAATTATTTTTCCTCTCCTCTTTCCCCATATTTTTTCTGTCTTCGTATTGTGGATACTCTAATTTGCCCTAGATCGTTTTTTATTATATAATGTAGCCAACGCACCATCTCTTTTTTTAATACGCTTGAATTGAGCCGTGAGATTGGAGGTGAGCGGTATCGTGGATGATATTTTAACTGTCGTAGCTGTTCTATAGCTCGTCGTTGATATAATTAGATTGATCAAGAGTCTTAAAGATTAATTTATCTATGGCCGCCCTCAAAAAGTTTTTCATTTACGGCCAAAAAACTAGCGCATAAAAAGGAGTGGTGCATTTTTCTTTCAAATTATCTGCTATAATATAATAAACGCACCATCTTCTTTTCTTCCCCCATAGATTTGTCTCTTAAAGGATTTCGTCATTTAATCTATGGTATCCAAGAAGGTGGTGCTTTTTTGTTTATAGCAATCCCGTAAGCATGCCGATAGAGTCCTTTGCGTCCCTGATGTCCAAGTGTTTATAAACGCACTTATCTTTGTTTTGTGCCAGATAATTTTGCGCTTCATCAACAAGGTCGTCATACTCTACGCAAATTTCTTCCAGCGATTTTTTCATTTCCTCGATGTCGCTTTTAATAATTTCGCTGTAACAACTATCTTCATTAAATAATCTTAGCACGTCCATCTTGTCGCGTATTTGCCACGCTGTACTTTCTAACTTGTACAGTTTATCGAAGATAGCAGCGCGTCGATCTAACAGGTCATGATCATAAGTTGTCGGCGATGGCTCTTCTGTTTTGATAAACAACTATTTCCAACCTTCTCTCATATAGTGTAATACCGTTGCGCGGATGTAGTCTCCTGATCTGGCGTTGATTGAATCGTTCGTTTCATTGAGATAATCATCGTGGCGTTTTGAAAGACTTTTAAACTGCTCCTTTTCTGGCGGTGACAGCATTTCATAGAAAGCAATCAAAAGACGCGTGTCGATAACATCGCGCACAAAATCATCAATCTCACCACGAATCTCAATCAGCTTATTTTCGTTCATCATCTTTTCTCCTTATTGCCTTTCTTAATCTGTTTTGAATCTCGGCAAAGAAGTCTACTTTTTCGGACTGGTCTTTGGGTACGATCATTCGCATACCATAGTAGGTCGATACCGTTCTGAACTGCTTTTCTTCATCAACCGGAACCACTTTAAAATCCGTATACTTCAAAGCCTTGTTCAGATAATGAAACGGCTTACCAACGATTTTCTTTCTATCGTCTATGCCAATCCCAAAGCGGTGACAGATCATGCTGCACATTCTCTCTTGTTCTTTTCTGGTGTACGCTACTCCGGGTTCAAGTGTTTTGAGGTAGTTGTTCAGCAGGTCGTGTTTGGTGATCGCGACATTTCGGCGGCTCTTCATCAAGTTAAAGAGGTCGTCGATGCGCGGCTTATCTTCTTTTGGGTTTTTGTTCTCGATGAAAAAGTAGTTGTGTTTTTCAAGCGTTTTGCCTGTGTAATAGTATTGTCCTACACACAGCTTGATCAAATCCATCGCGCGTTGCAGGTCGTTTCTCATTGAAAAAACTTCATTCACCGTAACGCGATATGGGTTTGCGTTCAATGCTTCGTCGTCGTAATAGCAACTCAGGAACTCTACGTCGCGTTGAATACCTGCGTGTAAGTCTTCTGCGAGCACGCCACGGAAGCGAATAACAAGGCTTGTGTATTGGTGCTTGTCAAAGGAAAGAACGATCATAATTGGAGACTTTGCATGATATTTCGAGTGCTGTCCTTGATAATGTCGAAGGATCTCATCAAAAAACTCCGTGATGTCTTCAAAGCAGCCGTCCGGTTTGATGCCAGATGCTCGCATATATTTTGGCGTGTAGACGATCTTATATTGAAACAACTGCGGCTCTGTTGATTTTATCTTTGCTCACCTCTTTTGCTTTTCTCCGTAACCACAGAGATTATTCTAGTCGCCCATAATTCCAACGTTGCATGGAATCATGTAAACGATTTTCGTAGCACCAGATTCGATTATCGTGATACATTGCAAATTCTCTGAGCGACCAATATTGAGCATCATTATTTCTAACCCAAATCATAGTGCCAGGTTTTACTTTACTCCAATCCACAGGCGGCTCTACATACTCTTGTAACAACCAGTCTATTGTTGTAGAACGGCAAGCCATACAGTCTCTTGGACATTTTTTGGAATTCGTTTTAATGTAATGTGCTGCACAGTGTATGCCGCATCGACA
Source organism: uncultured Peptococcaceae bacterium (assembly GCA_958451915.1). Classification (GTDB taxonomy): domain Bacteria; phylum Bacillota; class Peptococcia; order Peptococcales; family Peptococcaceae; genus UMGS1590. The sequence goes on along the minus strand of CAUDRX010000006.1, from coordinate 30,405 downwards.
ACACTCTAGTTTTGCCAACTCCTCAATTTCCTCTTTATACTTCTCTGCGTTTGTCATTTGCTATCACACCTCAATCTTTTCCAGTCCGTATGTTTGAGAATAAGAATCTTGGCCTAAAAGATATCCGATCTTATATATTTCGCCATCGAACTGAAAAACTGTGCCATTCTTGAAAACTGGATCATCACCTCTTCTTACACCGTGTACAACAATTACATCGCTGTGAGGATTTCTCAGCATCTTGGCACCACATTTCCAACAGTATGGCACATGTAAAGAAGCGGCCTGATCATCTTGTGCACCGCATTCACTACATCTTCTAATAACGTTGCAACTGTCTTCGATATCTCTTACGAACTCCCAGTGCGCGTATTTAACTGGCTCGGCATTTGCGGTCGGTAATTCTTGGACGTATTTTATGAGTTGACCAGCTTCTTCATGAAAATGACGGTGCAACAGTTCAATCATTTGGTATTTAGTTACATAGTCGGTCATTTATTGCCCTCCTTTTGCAATCACCGCCGAGTCGGCTTTCACAAGTTTCCCAAGCGCCCGATACACTTCTTTGACCGCATCCCGTTGCCCAACGTCGTTGTTTATGTGCATATCTACGTCAGAGAGCTCCGCATAAAAATTTGCGCATCTCTTCATTCTGTCAATGATCCACATCTTTTCATTTGTCATCTTCGATCACTCTCCATTCGCCGATCGCTGAAAACGGAATAATCGAAGCATAGTTCTTTGGTTCGTCATATCCGTTTCCTTCTGTGTCTGCCGCAACTACATCTTGGCTATCAATATACACGCCTTCGGTTAGCTTATCTTTAAACACAAATAAGATTTTTGCTCCGTTATCTGGTCTTTTTCTGTCATCGATATACAACTTTATCACACGAATGTTTTCATTTGTGTTTTCAAATGATTCCTCGAGTTTTTTAATTCTCTTATCGATCATACGTAACGCATCATCCAATTGATCTCTATAGCATCCAGCTATTCTTCTTTCATCTTTTGCCGCCATCCTCGAAGAATTAAGCATTTCCTTTAGACCATCAATACCATCCCGAATTTTCCAATAAAAATAGATTGTTGAAACCGCTCCACCTATAAAGAGTCCGATAAAAAAATATAAAGAAAACACGTCTACGGTAGTGTTCATTACATCGTCCCTCCTGCCATCCATTTATAGTTGTACTCTTCATCGCTGCGATCCCAGCCATATGTATGACTGTCTTCATATTCGTCAACGGTCACACGGGTTGGCTTTAGTTATTTGTTCTCCATCGGCAGGCGTGCTTGAATCCAGCACTCGATCTTTATTTCGTCAAAGAAGCCTACATCGAGCGTCCAAAACAGACCATCTTTGTAATAAGCAAAAAGATGTTTCACCCAATCTTGATCTTCACGATTTCGCACAATAATCCAGTCACCCAGCTTCATGCCGTCACCGTTCTCCAGCAGTGGCGGTTCTTTGTGTTCAGCATTGAGCCAGTTTTCGATATCTTTAACAGTGTAAAATTCGCAACCCTCGCAGTTCTCACCCACCATACAGTTTTCGCCATAAACAGCTTTGTACAACTTATGACAATTATCATCTAATGTAATCGCCAGCAGTTTGGCGCTGTAGAATTCTTTGTTGGTCATACTTGTTCTCCTTTCAATGTTGATTTGGATTCAAAATCCGTTCCATGATGACATCATAAATAACATCGCCGATTTCATTCCGATCAAGTTCGTGAAACGGGTATTCCTTAATGTACTTCTCTACGCACTCCCGAATCAGTGGACGGCTGTTTCTGCATTCGTCGTCGAGAATAGCAACCGCCGGACTTTCACTTCTATCCCATGCATTCTTGCGCCGGAAAACGTAGAAATGAACGCCCTGCTCGATTGCTTCCCGCACCTTATCGCGCAATAGCTCATTAAAGTCACCATCCCATTGTTCGGCAACCAAAGAATAAACATATTCAAGAGATAGGTTTACAATCACACGCTCAACATTAGCCTCCTTTCGAAATTGTTCACGAAACGCAGCTCGAAGTTCCTGCTCCGCAATTTCCTTAATTTCATCTTCGGAAAAATAATCTGTTATTTCAATTTTGAGCTCCATCTTCACTCACCCTCTTTAACTTTCATAGGTATTAAATGTCTTCAATTCGCTTAACGCTATACAGATCGCGTCAGCGGTATCTTCATGAACTCTTTCACCGGCTATGGCTGATGCTACCTCAATACTTCTCTCTTTTTCTTCTTTACGTCTCGTATGTTTTATCCCTACAGTCTTTTTCCACACAGACGGCGACACGATCTTGAATGGGATTTTGTTTTCGACGCACGCATCGATGATCACACCTTGGAGATGTGCCAGCACCTTAAAGATTTTGTTGTTGTTCTGAAACTGAATATCTTCGAGGATCACTTTGTCTGCATTGTATTTTTCAACGGCAGACACGATCCATTTTTTTATGTCGCTGATCCTGTTTGCTGTATCTTTTTTGCTGTTGGCGATCACAGTTCCGAACGCAATCAGTTCGCCCGTTTCTGTATCCGCCACGCAAAACCCTGTCTTATGTGTCGCCTGATCGATCGCAAGAATGATTATATGTATCCGCTCCCTTCACAGAAATCTTTCAAGAACGCCTGATATCCAAGCCATAGTTTCGGCAATACGGCAATGACTTTATTTGCCAGCAGTTCGTCGATGGAATATTCGATGCTATACAATGGGAAGAGATAATCACCCCTGTCGTACTTCGAGAACATATACACATCATCGCCTTCATTAAACTCAGTCAGCTCAACCGGAACCAGCTTCTTGAAACCGAGCGCCCGCAAATCGATAAGGTTATTTTCAAGTTTCCTGCTCATGTCGATCCGGTCTCTCTCCCACCATAACCCATACTGGCGGCTGTCAACCGGCCTGCTGATGTACGGCGATGACTGGCATTTGTAAACGGCAAGGAGCAGCATGTGGGCTTTATAAGCGTCCATGATCTTGCCATTGATGTCTGCTTGCGTGTAGTTCGGTTCGAGCTTGAGACATCTGTAGTCTTTCGTTGTCTGGCTGGCGAATACGAAAATGTCCCCATCGGTGTAGCTCAAATGAAACTCGGTGTAATCATCTGGCATCGTATCCAATTTCATCTCCGTATTGTAGGGCTTCGCCAGATCGATCACGTGGTATACATCTTTTCCAGTTCGCAGTTCGACAATGTTAAACTCTTTGTCCTGAGAGAAAAAAGCAGGAGAGAGAACACGATGGTCCTGCGTGATAATGACCAGCTGCCTGTTGCAGTATCCAACAGTTATTGTTTCCGTATCGCCGTTGTGAAGGACTTTTAATTTAGTCCCGGCTTTTAGCATTTATGAAGCCACTCCTTTCGCTACCGTATAGCTTGCAACATGTAGTTCTTTTTCTGTTTTTGATTGTTCGAATCCATCATCTGTCTTGTACCATTTCGGCTTTTCGACGAACCCTGATACATGAAGGATGTCGCCTGGTTTGATCGGTCGCTCTTTAAATTTGTATTTCTGAACTTTGGCCGTTGTCATTTCTCCTGTTTTGAGATCGTAGAATGTGCCAATCGGTGTGAACTTTGTATTTAAGGACAATACGAAGAAGAGTGGTTTTGATGAGTTGATTCGCACCAGCGGCGCTCCTGTCAGCTCAACGTCTTTCTTGATCTGTTCTTGGATCGTCAGACTTTCATCAGGCAAGGTGGCGGCATAATCCTTTAGCAAGCGCGGCATGCCCAGCTTCGAGAACTGTTTAGCCGTCTCTTTTCCATACTGCGATAGATCGAATCCTTCGACCCACTCCGGCATCTTGTCCTTTTTAAAAGTCTTTTTCTCTCCGTATTGTCTAAACACCGAGTAGATTTTCAGCAGCTTTTGATTGCCGCCAAACTCTTTAAAGAAATTGATCGTAATCAGGTTTTCGAGTTTGTCCATTCGTACGGCTTTTCTTTCGTTCAGCGCATACAGGAGATCAACAAAGTCATCGAAGTGCATGTCGCGCATTTCATACAGCGCATCTGCATCGGCAACGGAAACGCCTTTAACAGATGCAATCCCTTTATAGATTGTGTTCGTCGCTTTGTCGAACGTGTACTCACCGCGTGCTTCTCTGAACACCGGTTCTTTGAGCTTGAGTCCAAAGTAATCCAGTTCACTTGTCAGCTCGGCGGTCGTTTCGATCTTGTCCGAGTATGCGTTAAAACAGACTGTGAAATACTCGAGCGGGTAATTTGTCTTGAGATACATGCCGTAGAGCGCGTCGGTCGCAGTACAAAGTGCGTGTGATGAGTTGAAGCTGTAGGCAGCGGCGTCTTCGATTACTTTCCAGATGCGGTCAAACGCGCCTTCATCTGCTTCTTTCACCTTCGTATTGAAATTACTTTCGAGAGTCGCTTTCAGTTCTTCCAACTCTTTCTCCTTGAATTTTTTCTTGGAGATTTTTTTGATGATGGAATACGTTTCATCCTCGTGGATACCGAGGAATTGCAATACGGCCATGATAGATTCCTGATATGCCATGTAGTGAGAGCTCGATTCAAGCAACTCGTCAATCTCTTTGACACCGGTTGAATATGGTTCGCGAGCTAAAAAGCCCTGCAAGAGAGACGCGGCACCAGGTCGGATCATTGCAACGAATAACGCCAGCTCGGCGAGGTTTTGTGGTTTGTATGCTTTAACCTGCGCTTTGCCATTTGCGGTGTTGCACTGATTGATCGTGGTCGTCATGCCTTTGCCGAAGTTATCCCATACGCGCTTGTCGCACATTTCAACAAGGTCTTCATATGGCGGGATAGGTTTTCCGATCAGATCGAATGTTTTTGAGATCAGTCCCCACACGGTTACGGTAAGGATATCGTTCTTCAAGTATTTCCATTCGTCGGCCAAGTTCTTTTCGAGATTGCAACAGAGTTCGCCCTTAATGCGAATGAGACCAAACTCTTCCCAGATGTCTCCGTCGTAGATCAAAAAAGAGCACGGGCTTGGTGACACGCTGTCAATAACATTCAGCTGCTCATTTGCTTCCTCGATGATCGCCGCCCATTTCGGATTGTCCCTGTAGGCGTCCAGATTTTTTGACACCGTGTTGGCTTCTGAGAAATCGATATGATGGTTACGGCAAGCGTTTCGGAAAGCAGCGTTTTCTTTCTGTGTGCCATACGCGAGCATACGACAACAGTGATGATCACCCATCAGCTCAATAAAAGCATCGACAAACGGTTTTTCATCAACGACGTTAAAGTCAATATCAGGCATACTGCGTGTTTCAAGTAAGCGAGCCGACGAGATAAAGCGAGCTGGAAAGAGCTGGATAGGAGCCGTGAAGCGATTGATGGTAGAGAACCCTAGCAAGCTGTTCATAAAGTAGGACGGTGCAGAGCCACGCCCGGTTCTAGTGATCAGTCCGCCTTTTGCTACGCCACGCCCAATCCCTTCTTCATTCAAAAGAAAGTAGTCAGCGATACGGATTTCGTTATTAACATCTTCAACAACTTTCATTTCCTTGCGAAGGCCGTCCATCATCTCGCGCTTCTTTTCTTTTGTGAGACTTGGATGAGCGGCCACATATTCTTTCCACTTCGTATTGACATGTTGTTTCAACAGTTTTACACGATCGTCCAGCGAAAGGTTTGGGTAAATCGTCGGCATCTTAATCGATTTGTCGAAGCCGAGGTTTTCTGCCTGCTCGAAGATCAAGGTATTTGCTAACGCTTGTTTGACTTCCTTCTTATTGAAAACACCTTGTCTGGCGTACCGTTCATAGATTGTGTCTTCGTCGGGATAGTCAAGAATGAAATTATCTTCATAGCTGTATTCGTAACCTTTGCCTTCGAGATAATTCATGCGCTTCTCTTTGTCGGCGGGATAAATGTAATGTGAGTCGCAGCCATGAATGAGCGGGATATCATATAATTCGCTGTACTGCTTGATGATCTTATTGACTCTGATCTGGTCTTCCACGTTATGGTCTTGAATCTCTAAAAAGAAATGGTCGCCGAAGTGTTGCTTCAAGATAAGGAGATAATCTCGAACGGTATCAAAATCTTCGTCTGGAAAACCAATAGGATTGTTGATGCAGGCGGTCGTAACCACAACGTCTTTGGGCGGTAAAGTGAGAAGCAGCTCAATATCAATACGAGGTTGATAGTAGAAGCCGTCGATGTTAGCGATGGAGTTAATGCGATTGTTTGCGTACATGCCGTTGCGGTTTAAGCTGATAACGCAGATATGCCAGTTGCGGCCTGTCTTGTCGCAGCGGTCAAAAGTAAAGTATGATTCATATCCGTGAATGCAGAGGAGATCATTTTCTTGGCACAACCCATACAGCTTTAAAATGTTACCAGAGTTGCCATGTTCAGTAGAGAACACTGCTTTATGACCCAATTCTTTTGCTCGTGCAATGTAGTCTTCGTAAGTCGCGATTGAATCCTGAACGCGAAAGTTGGTGTACATTTTGTGGCTGTGGTAGTTGTAGTACAAATAATGACCTCCTTAAATCAGTGCCCATCCGGAATCATAGTTCAACTCCATCCAGTTCTGCGCGACACTCAAGCCAATAGAGATAAGCCCCCATTGCAGTTGCTTGATCCTTATACCAACGAAAAGGAGCTGGTAACTCGGACTCGTTTTTACCTGCTTCTTCTTTGATGATAAGTTTGTGCAATTTCTCATAGCGGATTTTTGTTTGCCAATATTCTGCTTTGAGACGATCTTTCCAATTGTCGCTCAACATCAAATCAACTGTGTCTTTTAATTCCATCATACAGTTACCCATCCTTTCTCATTGTCAAAAATCATTTCATCATGAAACACGGCCTTCAAGACTACTCCATAATTAGAATCTGACCAGCCGTCCACGACTCTGTTGCCAGCGCCTCCGTATTCAATGCTACGCCAATACGCTTCGTCTACAATGAAATCGACAAGCTCATGTAGGTAGGCACGGACTTCTTCATCGCTCATACCGCGCAAATCGCGTAAATCTGAAATCTTCATTTTCGCTCCATGTTAGTAATTGATCGTTTTCCAATGGTATTGTTCAAAAAAATATCCACCTTTCAAGGTCATTGCTTAGTAGCTTCACACGTCTATCGATATCAAGCGCGATAACCAGCTCCCCTTCGTCATCCTGGAAAAATGTATACCCGGCTACTTTGTTGCCGTCTTCGTCCAATGCGTCGTCCCATCGAAGCTCGTAATTATTGTCGCATAAAGGTTTTTGTATGCTTCTTCGAGAATCACAACCGGATCATTGATGAGCATCTGCACCGCCCTCGCATTTCAAGTTTTTAATCACGACACGATACGCAGGCTTATCTGTTACATTTTCTGAATCCAACCAAGGAAGACCATCTTTGTAAAAGTTAATCTCTGAATCGCGATCCAGCTTCAACCCTTTATATTCTTCTCTCAATTTCTTCAACGCGATATCTGCCAAATCTTCATACGTGATCGTAAATTCAGCTTTAATCATCCAATCTCTCCTTCGGCCATTCTTGCGCCGCATTTCGGACAAAAATTCCAATCGGTAAATTCATAGATATAAAAGTCATCTACTCCATCGACCTTCCTAAGTTCTATATAATCCACAAGATAGGTTCCACATTTTGAGCACTTAAATTCCTCGGAAGGATGGGCGTTTGCAAGATTTTCGGCATGCACCTCATCCACAACGTCGGCAGCAGGGATAGATTTAACAGCGTTATACAGTCTATCTAATGTGTCGGCTTTGAGAGCGATCTTGCCACCGCCCCATGGATTTTCCCACGTTGCCCAATCACTGTCATATTCAATGTCGTCTATCAAGTTTAATACAGTTTGTCTACGAATGTATTCAGCCATAGACCGCATCCTCCCATGGTGCTCGATAGCAAATAAATGTGTTCGGGTTATAGATGTAACTACCTTTACACCCGCAATAACCGACCACATCTTCCTCGTTGCCTTCATAATCTCTGTAATAACGACATACTCCACACGTCAATGGCCCATCAAAGTCTTCCGGGAAAATATAATTTAATCCCTTGCGCCAGTTATATTCTTGGTCAAAATCAAAATCTAACAAATCCGGCATATAATCTAAGAGTTTTTTGACTTTATCCCACACATCTTCCATGGTTCTTTATCCTCCCATTTAATAAAATCAAACAAGTGCTGGAACAAACAAAGCGATTCCGGCGGATGAAGGATGTCGCTGCTCCATGTCGCCGATCCCTTTACCGGCTTTGTCTCGAATACCCAAAGTGAACCGTCGGCATCACGCGCAATGTATCCAGCTTTAAAATCAGGGTTGATGTTTTCAATTATCAAGCGCTCGGTTGAATTCATCGATCAAATCCTCCCCTGGTTCGTAGAAGAAAAATGCGCCATACCGAAACAAAATCACATCGTCGGCAATAATGATATGTGAGCTCACTTTGCGGTAATCGTAAAATTCTTTGTAATAAAACGGCTCCAAGATCATGCGTTTCGTTTGTTGTTTCTCTGTGTTTTCCAATACGATGGTGAAGCGCTTGTCGTCCATTGCCGTAAAACTCGCGGCGTTGTACTTGTTGGTCAAAATTGTTTTCTTCGTATTGTCATTCATCGACTGCAAGAAAAAAGATTGATCGATCTCTTCTCCTGTTCTCGCCATCTGGACCATACCAGCGACCATAGGCAACAATCCCAAGAAAACCCGCACAAGGAAAACAACAACGATAGCAAGTGCAAAAGCAAAAATGATGTTTTGAAAGATATGCATATCCCCTTTCATCAAAAGAAGTTTAATTCGTTAACTAGCGGCTGCTTGATATGCATCCTCTTATCATTGAAGATCAGCCAGCCTTCTCCGTCTTCATCAACGTAAACAAACGAATCTTGAAAATCTTTCCCAGTGAATTTGTTAGCCGGAAGAAGCGCGTTCAGCTCCCACACTTCTTCCATGCTAATCTCGTCCCTCTTGAGAAAATCTTCGGATAGAAAATAATTCAGATCATGCAAGCGGTCTCAACCCCATTGTTTGAACGTCGATCGCGTAGTTTGCCAGATGCAGGTTCATGATGTCTCGAACCTGTGACATAAGGTCACGGATTTGCGGATGTGCGCCTTTCGACATTCGAAGCTCGAACACGTGAATCCATTGCTCAACATTCGCCGTCGTGAAGATTTCAGTCCACAAACAGTTTGGCAAAACACCACGCGCTCGTTGGGGGCTGACTCCATCATTAACCATGTCTCTGTAGGCGTCTTCAATCTTGTAGAGGATCGCAAGCTCCTGATCCGTGAACGGTCCATCTGCTGGATCAATGACCGGCATACCGCCAAACTTCTTATTGAAATTAATGTAGCGTGTGCTGGAAACACTGAATGCATTTAAGCGGTGTCTCGTAAACTCTGCCATGACTCCGCGATCTGTATGCAATACGAAGGAAAAATAGAGATGTTTGAGCACTTCTTCTGGCGTCAGGCTTTTTTCGTACACCATCTGAAACTCTTCTGCTGTCAGGCATTCAACGTCAGCCAGATCGTAACCACATTCCTCAGCGGTCATCGGCTCTAAGAACAGCTCAGGGAAGCGGTCATAAATAAGGCAGACAAGGTTTGCAAGAAGCGGTTCGTATTTGTAGGCTTCCATAAGAAAGCGGAAGTTGATAGAGATAATGTTGCGCCCCTCTTTCTCATTTGCCGTCGCAGAGAAGTTCGGATTGTTGTCTGGCGTCTCGAGGAGCTTAAGGTAGTGATAGTAGCTGCCCAGATTCTTTTTAAAAACGAAGACAAATACCACGTGCTCCAAGATCGAAAAGTGCTTACTCCTCATTGCTCGTTGGACAAAACCGGCGGCACCATCGTAGGAACCATCGCCTTTACTCTGATAACACGTGCGCCCTGCTCGCTCGATCTTGAAAAGCGGGTTTGGCTGAAACACAAATTCTGCGTCTTGTTTGATTACTCTCAATGAACCACTTCCTTAAATGTCTTTGACGTTGATCACGCGGCGAAATGTTTGCCCGCACTCTTTACAGCGATAATAGAAAACAATCTCGCCTTTGTTCTTTCCTTCTTCGTAGCTCTCGGAATCCGTTGGTACCGCGCCACATTTTGGACAACAAGGTTTGCCATCCGGATTCGTTTTGCATTTTGGCGTCTTCTTGATCGACCGCGAGATGCGCTTATCTTCTACGGCTACTGGTGTTTTTCTTTTTGCCATCGGTGCTGCCGAATCCCCCTTCTCTTGTTCTCTTCGCGTTGTCGTCCTCTGTCGTATAAAAGCGAGTGATCACGCCCTGCATGAACTTCTCGCCCTGCTGAATGATCACCTGCTTGTCGGAGTTGTTCACGAGAGAGAAACCGATGTTACCTTCATTCTTCGTATTGTTGTAATAATCCGCATCAATGATCCCTACCGTATTGGCGAGTGCAATTCCTTTCATCCCGAGACTGCTGCGAGGATAGAGCATGAGCACCTTGTCTTTGTCGAGCCTTACCTTGATATCGGTAAACATGAGCTTTGTCTGTTCATGCGGCTCAATGATAATGATTGTCGGCGCAAAGAAATCATAGCCAGCAGAATGTTTTGTGGATCGCTCCGGCAGTTTGTTCCAGATGTGATCACGCTTGTCGCTTACCCATTCAAATTTGTTCATCAAGTTCCTCCCTTAATTGCTGTAATGCTTCGTCCAATTCTGTTCTTGAACCGCCGAGTTCGAGCATGGCGATGGTGTTTCTGATCGATTTATCCCGTCGTCTGTTTAATTCTGCTCTTCGCTGTTCAAGAGATTTAGCTTGGGGACTTTTTCTTTCGACCCACCATGTGATATCTCTCATACTGAAAATTGTGATATCGTCTCTATCTCCATATGCAAAACCTGCTATATTCAAGAATTCTTCTTTCAGCTCTTGGTTAAACTCCTTAACGTGCTCTTCAAGATGCTCGTAGATTTTTCGAGATAGGTCTTTGAGGTCGTTTTCTTCTTTCGTCAACGCTGTAAACTTTGGCCGGTACATCTCATTGATCTCGTCTGTGATATATTCCCTGATGGCTTTTGTAATCCTCATTGTGCCCTCCAATATTCAAACCTAAAAAAGTCTTCCGGTTTCCCATTTGCAAGTTGCAACAGATACCATATGTGAAAACGTTCTCGTACATCTCCATATAGATTTAAAACTCCTGCTAGTTCATGGCGTGGTTTAAAGATAGGTTTATAGAGATTATAGTCACCATCTACTTTGTTTATGTCTATGGTCACGATTTCAAGCCCACAAACTCGTTCTCCGTTGTAATACAAAGTCCCTTGCATTATTCTTCGTTCTCCGCAGCACCATCAAAAATAAGTGGCTTCCCGTCTTTGTCCACCATGACAACAAGGCCAGCGTCTTTGTCGCTCATATACATTACGCCTGTTTCACTGTCAACATAGACAACGATATCCGACCATTTGTTGGCACCATAAGCGCGTTTGATGCGGTCGTTGTCGATACCCTCATCCATACGCTCTGTAAACATTTCGCAAGCGGACAACATGAACATGCTGCATAAAACCAAAGAAACTGCGATAAGTTTTTTCATCACTCACTCTCCCTCTTCTGGAAGCCTAGCATCGTGCCATCTTGAAAAAGTATGATGCCCTACCATATCAAACGGTCCTTCGGCGGTGTAAAACACGCCATTATAAAAGCACATAAATTGTCTTTTATGCCATTTGTCAGCGGTATAATATCGCACCATTATCCAATCCCCCGGCTTCAGGCCGTCGCCGTTTTCGAGCAGTGGCGGCTCGTATTCTTCGAATAACCAGTCAACGAGCTCATCGCTATTCATACATGGAAGGCACTTCCCGACAACGATTTCTTTCAGGATGAGATGCACGGGCTTTGGATTTTTGGCTCCTGCTCTCACCGCCCACCCCGTCCTCTTTTCGACTTCTTCACGGTACTTATCAAAGTTAAGCATTTCCGTCCTCCTCTTTCAGATTTAAAATCCATTCTGCTTCATCGTGCTCAATCCCTTTTCTGAAAATCGTGAAGTAGCCAACAAAATCATTAAAGCTCACACCGAACGACTCAATAGAAAGATCGGTGCCATACAATACGGAAGTGTAAACCCCACGATGGTTAAGCATTTTAAGAAGATCCGAAAATTCGTTATTCAATTTCCAGGTATCAATGCTCAGCTCGCTTCGATGTGCGACAAGATCGTTATAGAAAGCTGCTACATTTGCCAGATGGCGGCACATATCTGCATTTAACAATCGTTCTCCTCCTTTAAACGCATCCTCCATAACAACCGCACGGGATATTTTCGTTAACAACTCTTTCGATCTCGTCGATAAAAGGAATTAGATCAGGCGGAAGACTGATGCTCCACGGGCCTTTATCAATGTGTTCGATAAAATTATCGTCAAACCATACGCACCCGCCAGAAGTCAGCGCGTTTTCAAGCTCGTATCTTTTCCCGCACACATTGAGAATAAGTTTCCCACGGCATAAGTTTGGAAACCCGCCATCATAGCTGACAAATTTCACTTTATTGCAATCGAAAAAAGCGGCATCGTTTAAATGTGATCTATCCATGATCGCTCACCTCTCCAATTCCTTCCAGCGCTTGTCGACGTCATCAATCACATTGACACATAGAGCATATACATGACCGGCGACTTCTTTTGTCCGATCGTCACCGTACTGCTCAGCTTCACCTGCTATATTGCGCACCATCGCAGCGGTCGTCCCCATCTCGTCCAGTCCCCACAGTAGGCGATCACGATATACACTTTGTATGGTGGACTCGCTGACAAGACGTCCTTGATGTTTTCTGTTTGCCACGGTCACTCACCGTCCTTCATTTGGTAAACACAACATCCAGCCCCTTGAAGCGACTGACCAATATCACCTTAGTACCTTTCTCAATTTCCGGATGATTCTTAATGTGGCGCAGTGCGGCTTTCACGCTATGTACTGGACAGGATGCTGTGCTGTAACTACTGCCTTGACATTCTTCATATGGTTTCTTAACCCAGATTTTGTCGTTATCGCACCAATAATATCCATCGACCTCAAGCCAAAGAAAAACTGAGAGTCGAATGTCGCCGCATTTGATGGTTCCCTTTTTGAAACGATACCCTTTGGGCTGATAGTACTTTGCCATTACTCCCCCTCCATCGGCAGACGGGCTTGTTTCCATGATATATATTCACCGTTGCCAATTGAGCTATCGACTAATTCGCAATAAAATATGCCGTCGTAATAAAACAAGAACCGCCGGTTTACCCAAGCGCTGTCTTCATTATCCCGCACCATAATCCGATCACCAGGCTTCAAGCCGTCGCCATTTTTCAGCAATTGCGGTTCATGCTCGGAAAAAAACCATATGTGATTTTTTTGCATGCAATCTAGGCAAGAATTACCATCGCAAGGTTCTGTATGGCGTCTTATTGCTGCGATGTGGCACGGCAGTTCTTCCGGATCGCCGCTCAGAATCGCTTCGCGGTACTTATCTACGTTAATCATTTAATCACCATCCCAAACACCATCTGGCCGCATCTTCGCCATTGCAAGCAACTGATACAGCGGCTTAATCGCGTTCTCTCTAGTCGGCAGCCAATACCCTGTAATTTCATGCGCTTCAAGTTCTTTTCTTTCCTCATTGTTCAAATTTTCGTCGAGGTTTTCGAGACTGCAAATAACCTTTTCCAGCAACGGGATGCTCTCTTGACCAGTCATTCCATAGAGTTTTCGAATGCCATCATCGCCGAAAGCATCGTCGCGATAATACCATCTGGCGTAGTTATAAGTGACATTGAGACTCAGCTCAGTTGAACCACCAATCTGATACGTGCCACCGCGCATAAAGTGTGGCTCGTTGATCTCGATAACTTCGCGTGTTACAGGATCACACAAATAGATGTTGTAACTTATTCTTATCTACCTTCCTTTCATTCGCCACAATTACAATAACCATCGCCCTCAACAAACGCTGGATAGAGGGATTCATCGCACGATCAAATCTCACAAGCGAGTGACTCGTTACCAAATTCATCACAGGACATTATTGCATTTTCACAGTCTTTACATCGGACAACCGGCACAACGTCAGCAGGTGGAATCGCGCTCACTATGTTATATGCAGCGATCCACTCATCACCGTAAAGGGCTAGATTTCTTGTAACGGCTTCGAGCGCCTGTTCCTTCGTGATGTATTCAGTCATTATCAATCCCTCCACACATAATCTCCTCGCGATACTTGTCAATCAGCATTTTTCTGCTCCCTCTCTTCTCGCGTAGACATACACAATATCCTCCCACGGCAACTGGTCGTACCTTCTTCGTATTGTCTTTTCATCGGGTATTGGATCGCCGAGCTTTGTGTTGCCGATCATGTACGACTTGAATTGTTCATAGCTTTTGTGTTGCACATAATACACATCATCGAGCAGTAACCCTTTGGCTTCTGTCACTTCTACAATTTCGATCATCCGCTCGACGCCTTCATGCATCTCGAATGGATCGTCGTCTTCGATCTCAATACGAAGGAAAGAATCTGGGTGTTCAAGTATTAAGACCGCAAGTTGTGTTTCAAGATTTGTAATGTAACTCACCTCGCGAGCAATAGTCGTTGTAGTGCAACAGTCCAGACAGATATCCATTGCGACATTCAAACACTGGCTGGGTACCGAGACATTTAAACTTTATCGGGACATCCGCTAAATATTTACAATCTCTGCAATGCACTATATTTTCATCTTCGGGGTTCCTATATTCACCCCAAGTGCAGCCATCGCTTTCATCTGGTCTAAGGTCATAAAATTAATCGTCATCGCATACTGCAAACAACTCACATATGCCCTCAACAAAAAATTTGCAATACATACATCTCATTTACGAGCATCCTTTCTGACTTCCTTGATGAGCCATACAAGATAATCTTGCGCCTTTTTCAGATCGGCGAACTCGTTTTCCTTGTACTCGGATCGCGACACGTACTTGATGATGTTGCCTTTTAAAAATCCTTTGTACTCTTCCGGTGTCAACTTTGCTTTGATATAGTCGATAACCGTGATGCCCCCAATGTCGTAGTAGTCATTATTCGTTTTGCTCAATATCTTCCTCCTGCTGAATCTCTAACAGCCACTTGATTTTGTACAGCATCCAGAAGCAGGCAATCGGAAAGAAGATGCAGATCAGCGCTGCAAGGTAGATGATGAACTCACCAAGCGTTAATGGGTTTGCCATTGTCTCACCTCACCAGTTGTAATAATCTACCGGCGCGTACTTGTCTTCGACGCGGCTCAAAGTTTCGATCACAACCGCGAACAAGACCACGCCAAAACAAAAACCTACTAACTTTTTCATGCGCGTTCTCCTTTAATAAAATATTGATTCGTTGTTGCCAGTGTCACATTAACCAACGGGTCTCTTTTCTTCTCCGTATTGGGTTTCGTCTCATCGTACATACCGACTTTGATGTAGTCGAAGTAATCCAATACGAAAGGAAATTTTTCACGAACAGTTTCTTCGTCAAAATGCGTGTAAAGGTAAAGTTTTTTATCTGGAAACCGCGCACGCAACATGCGAGCAAATAACACTAGTTCATACCGCGAGTTGTCCAGCGGCTCCCCGCCAAGGATCACGATATTATCAAACTGGTCTTTGCGTTTTTCCAAATCGTTTAACAGTTTTTCGATTCCTTTCCCCATCGGAATCCCCGCATTGAAATCCCATGTATGCGGCGAATGACAACCGGGGCAATACCCGTGGCAACCAGCCAAGTAAATCTCATACGCGATCCCATCGCTCGATGCGAACACCGGAAACGCTGACTCGTAGTAGTTCACTCTTCAACCTCCTCACACCGTCCAAAGAAAATAGAGTAACCCAAAAAGCAACACAATCATCATGAAGATGACCACCGTGAAAAATGCCTTAATCAAAAATGCAAACCAAAGATACATCATTCCCTCCCGCTTTAATTTAATGGGCGCGGCTGAAAGCCGCGCCGCCGGTCACTTACTTAGCGCACCACGAATTCCTTGCGGATCGCTTCTGCCTGCTGCTTGCCAACGTTGTGGTTTTTAACAGGAGTGCAGTAACCGACTACTTTGTTGTAGGTAGTAGCCTTGATCTTCAACGGCGTCACTTCCTTTCGGTGAGTCTAAAAATCAAAACGAACATAAGAACGTCCGCAATGAACAAAGAAAAAATAATCATGTTGTCAACGTCGTCAGCGACAAGATTGCTGATGGCAACGATCATCGCCAAAGCAATCATCACAGATAATCCGACAGTCTCATCGCCAGACAAAAATCTTTTAACTAATTGTTTGATCTTTAATAACATGAGTCGATACCTCGCTGTTTGCTGTGGCGGCTTTTGACTTTGTTGTAAATTCTTTGTTTTCTTACCACGCAATAACCAGAGTATACTGCTTCTGTTTTTCTTGCTTCGGCAATCTTCTGTTTTCTTTCGTTGTATTGTGCCAGCCACTCTTTGTGCAGCGAGCAATCAGAATGGCACGACACATGTCTTTTCTCGCAACCATAACATGGATTTGTTTCATTCATTGGTCCGCCACCTCCGCTCTATGTTAGTAATTGTACGTTTTCTAATGCACTAAATCCAGTTAGCTAGAAAGAAATTTCAATAATCTTCCGGAAAGATTTCAAACCATTTGTTGTCATCGGGAAATTTCACCTCTGCCTTTGTGATCAATCTTGGTCTTAAATAGTTGCCCCACATCGACGGTTGAATCTTGATCTCGATACCAAGTTCGCTGAACGTGTGCAGTCTTCCGCTTCTATATGCATTACTGAGCGTCACCGTTGATGGCCGCTCATCTGTGAACTCTTTGTTGTGTTCCTTAACAATTTGCAAAACTGAATCCAGAACATCCTCGCCAGTCATTCATGATCCCTCCTATGTGCCAATTATCATCGCGCACCTGAAATGCATCGCCGTGTTGAATAATGTCGGGATAATTACTCATCGCCACTTGGATCGCGTACTTGTCGATCTCGTAGGCGTGGTACTCCACATCGGTAAAGCCCATCTTGTCTAAACAATATCGGCCCGTACCGATGCCATCATACAGTGACAGCACTAAAAGCTTCTCGTCGCGTGGCACGTCTTTCAAAGCGCCGTTGAGAATGTGGATGATCACCTCAGCTGTCCAGCCATTGCCGAGCCCTCGGTATCTTTGTGTGTTGCTGACCGCAGCAGTGTAACCATCCGGCACTGTCTGTAGTCTCTCGCATTCAACAGGCGTTAGTTTTCTTATAATGTAATAGCCATCCTTTAATTTGATCGGGTACTGTTTCCCATTGATTGTGATATGCTCGTTCTCTACTTGATACAATGGGGCATCGATCGTTCCTAAGTATTGATAAAACCCGTTCGACGTCGTAAGGCAATTGCTTTTATCTGTCATGCTTCGACCTCGCCGCGTTTTACTATGCTCCATTGCGAGATCGACGCATTCACCTGGGGCGATCTCTGCATAGCCCTTCTTTGTTGCTTCTCTTACGAGAAGATTCTGAGTTTCCGTACCCCCCCCCATTATGTTTTACAGCATACATTCCGGTCTTTGCTCCCAGACCGCCGCCTTCTCCGCATAATGTGGTAGATTTTCCTTCCGTATTGTAGATGCGATACTGTTTGCTATTTGAAATTGATCCGTCTTTTCTTGGTAAGGTTCCGACACGGATGGGTTCAGCCACCAGAGTTCGTTGTTTCTTCCGTAATGAGAATGCGATCCCAGCTGGCGATGGTGATTGTTTGCAATACGAAGAAGTCAGGCATTGTGATTTATCGAGGTATAGCTCGCCGGTCTCGAGGATATCTTTTAAAAGGATGCCCCGATCTTCCGGTTGCTCGACTTCCCAATTAAACACGTAAAATCTATCTCTATTCTGAGCCGACACAAGATTGCTATTGATGCGCATCAGCGGACATCCAAGCTCCTCTTGAATCTGTTCCTTGATTGCATTGGAAGCTGACCAGTTGTTTTCATATAAGAAGTAATCTGGCTCAAACTTTTCTTTGGCGATAAGATAGTTCTTGAACAACTCCCAGCCTTTTCCTTCCGCTTCTGTTTCCCTGCCCGTTGTCCTGCTTATGCTCCAAAACGAACAAGGGCTGCCGCCGATAAGTAGTTTGATTATAAACATTCCTCCTTAAAAAATGAGCCGCATTTTACATGCGGCAAAAATATTAAATTTGCTGACGCCCAGCCAGGAGGATCACCCACCGGCCATACATGCGCCCGAAACCTTGTGTCCTGGATTTTGTCAATCACTGAACCTTACTGTTTTCCATTTAAAATTTGACAAGAAAGAACGTTGAATTTTTAGTTACCATCTTTGTTCTTTGCTCTTTTGTCTTTCCAGCCTATTTGTGTAAGAAAATGTTCCAATTTCTTTTCTTATTTTTTATGGAGCGGGGTTTTATTCTTTACAACCGAAAGCCCGCGAGCGGTTGCCGCATGTAGTTCAGGGTTTTCGGACGCCAGCAAATATCAATCAATATTCAATCGTGATCTCGGTCACGGCATTGGACACCGACAACGCTGAATCAATATCGAGCATGAAACCGTTGATCATATCATCCAGCTCTTTTAACTTCTTTGTTACATCGAGCGGATCGATCATGTCCATTTTCAAATTTTCGAGATAGTCGTTGCGGATTTTTACAAGGTCAACGTCTTTTTTATTCTCCGTATTGGAATTAAGAAAAATCTCATCGGCCTTTTCCTCGGCTGCTCGATCATTCATTTCGATCATACCTTTAGCCGAGATGAAGTTACTGCTCAATCTGTTGCGAAGAGATTCAAGTAACGGAATGATGGCATTCTTTACTGCCATTGCTTCGGTCACTGTATACTTTTTATCGGCAACAAGGATCGTCGTCTCCGCGTTGGATTGAGCGACCGCTTTTTTGATCGCCGTGTATCGCTTGATCAGATCAGTAACGGACTGGTAATCATCGCGAATAGAATTCTCATATTCCTTAACGCTCTTGCCATCAATCTTCTCATTGTTCTTTTTGTTTGTGGTCACGAACGTTGTTTTGTAAATTTGTTTTTCAATACGATCGTTGAGAAGTTTGAGATCGCAAAGCGCTTTGTGTACGCTCATCGTTTCAGTTGTCATTGTGTCCTCCTAAACTTTAAACTTTGATATTTTTAATCATGCCACCACGTCGTCCTTGGAGATAATGCCTTCGTTCAGCAGGCGTTGAACCTCTTCCTCGGAGTGCTCGTGCGGGCACACTTCATAGTAGCCGTCAAGTCTGCCACAGATCGGACACACGCTAATGTTCGGACTGATAGATAGATATGGCAGGCGGTACTGCGTGAAGAGCTTTTTAACAAGAGACTGAACGACGCGCCAGTTGTTAGTGCTTTCTCTCATGTAGATATGCTGCACGGTGCCGCTGGTGTAGAGCGGTTGTAATGCGTTCTGGTGCTCGAAGACGGCGAAGATATTATCGCTATAGTCTTCCGGCAGCTGGGTTGAGTTCGTGTAGAAATCACCGCCAGTGCCAGCGCCAGTAATGATTCCCGGATGCAGGCGTTTGTCTTTACGTGCGAATCTGGTGGAGCAGGACTCAGCAGGCGCAGCTTCAAGGTTGAACATGAGCGGCGAATACTGCTCCTGATAGTCGGCGCATTTGTCGAGAATGAAATTGAGCGTATCGACCATGAACTGCTGGCCTTCTGGATCATCGATACCAACACCTAGCAAGTTCAAACAAGCTTCGTGTCCACCGTTTACGCCAATGGTATTGAAGTGGTGATCATAGTCGCCGAGATATTTTTTCGTGTAAGGCAACGCGCCAGAGTCAAGCATCTGGACTGCCCAGCGACGACGGATCAGCAAGGAATCTTTCGCAAGATCACAGAAATAACTTACCAATGCGAAGAAGATATCCTTGTCAGATGCGTTTTTATCAATCTCAATCTCGTACTTGTTGAGCAGATTGAAGTCGCGATGCTTTGCAATGTAGGCCATTTTCGGCAAGTTCAAAGTAACGACACCAATGGAACCAGTCTTATCGCCAGCGCCAAACAGGCCGCCGCTTTTCTTGATCATCTCGCGAAGGTCAAGTCTGAGACGGCAGTTATGTGTGATGAGTCCGTTGCTCAAAGTAAAGAGTCGATAAGTCTCATTGTCAGCGACCACGTTATCGATCACTTCGACGCACCACAAATCATCTCGAATCTTGTCTTCGTATTGGACATTCAAAATCTCTACTGCCTGCTGCGTATCACGTTCATCAAACAGGTCGTACATGTTCAAATGACCCGGCTTCACATCTTTGGCTGGAATGGTAATAACGCTGTATGCACCATCATTGTTTTCGATCACGCTATGCTGGTGGTTTTCACCCATCTCAATCGTTCTGCCATACAGGTCGGTGATCTTGACGGTCTTCTGCGGTTCGGATTTGATGGCTCGTGCTCGTTTCCAGTTGCCCGCATAGTAAACAAAGAATGATTCCGGCAACTTGCCGATCTCTTCATCGTAGATCGTGCCGTCATCCAGCTTAATGCGCACTTTCGTATCAGGAGTGAGTGGACACATGGAACGAATCTCGTCTGGTTTCTGGTCGCTGTTGATGAAGTTCGAGAAGTACGGACTGTTCATCTGGTCAGCAAAAGTAAAGATGGCTTCGGCAATATCGCTATCCCATGGGAAATCAGGCGTGATCGCGTAGGTCACAATAGGGAAAGTAAACGGTTTGCCTGCCGCATCTCCTCGCGTCATGACCTCGGCAAAGATTTTGTTGAAGCGGTACACTTCTTCCTGGCAATCACCGTAGGTAAAGTCGACCTGCTTGTCGCCGATCCAGCAACGAGTGTTCTTCAAATCTTCCGGCACGGTAATATCAAAACTGAAATTGGTGAACGGAGACTGCATTGCTGTTCTCGTCTTTACATTCAAGTTGTAAACGAGAGATTCAAGCTCATCGTAAATCTGTTCATCGGTCATGTTGTCATACTTGATGTAGGCGGCAGCGTAAGTGTCCACGGAGTTGAACGCCTGCGCACCTGCCCACTCCATCGACAGCGTGAAGAGGAAGTTGTTCATCTGGTCAAGCAGGGTATGAAGATGATGCGGCGGTCCGGAATGAACGAAACCTGGGCCGCAATTAAAACCTTCTTTGATAAGCTGCTCGGTTGACCATCCTCCACAGTAACCGATCAGGGCGTGGGACAAGTCGTGGATGTGAAAGAATCCGTCGTCGTGCGCCATGCCAATCTCACCGCTGTACATGTTTTCAAGTGCCCATTTTACAATGTCCGTATTGGCAAGGTGCCCTTGAAGACCTGCGAAGCTGTAGTTTGCGTTTGAGTTTTCCTTGACTCGCCAGTCAAGTTTTCCAATGTAATCATCGATTGGGTTGTTAATAGGCATTCCTCCTTAATTTATATTGCTTTTATCTATGGTGCCTTGTTCTGTCAGAGTGTCAATCAAAGAAGACTCGATAGCCCGCATAGTGTATCGGATCACGTTCTCTTTGTCTTTGTTTGTAAACTCTTTATTCAGAAGCAAAGCATAGGTCGCGTAATAAAGTAAGTATCCAGCAGCATTAAACACGTCTTCGACAACAAGGTTTTCCGATTCAAGTTTGTAGTCGTTATCTCCGATGCGTTCAAGTTTTAAAGTCTTATCCATCATTCACCTCATAATCGATCTCTGAAATGATAATATTGATCTCTTCTTTTCCGTTGTATCTTGAAATTGTCGGTTCGCCAATGATGTCGAACGCCTTCCATTTGTTTCTCGGCCAATCATCCACTGGTTTCGTCGTGTTCCACATAAGCAATACCACGTCGCCGCAGATAATCTTTGTGTGCTTCTTTCCAATCGCAAACACCTTGTCTGGAATCACATTCGCAATCATGATCGTGATCGGTTCAAACTGTTCGCCGGTTACAAGGTTGATAGACTCGATAAACTGTACATCTTCCAGTGTCAGTTCCGATAAGTCATCAATCTCAGCGTCAACATATATGACCTGTTCAGGGTTTTCTGGTAACTCTTTTTCCAATACGGAAAGAAAATGATCAAGGTCGGGCTTCGCGATACTGATACCAGCAGCTTCTTCATGTCCTTCCGATACTGCCAGCCCGGTCTCATTGATAAGCGATCTCAGATTCGAAACGCCATATGAGCGGATTGAGCCACGCCACATGTCGCCTGTATCCTGCACGAAGATAGTTGGCTTCTGTCGGTCTTTGGCAATCTGGTTCGCTATCAACCCACTCAACCCTTCTGTTTTCTCCGTATTGTTGATGGTCGCGATGACAAAGCTACTGGTCTCTTTGATGTCTGCTTCTTCAAGTGCTTCGGCAGTCAGTATCTTTTGCTGCTCCTTGCACTTTTTTAATTCTTCAACAATGGCTTCATACTCTTTTGCGGTCTTGCCTTCAAGGAAAAGTTGAAGAGCCAGCTCGTTTTGCTTTAGTCGTTGGGCCGCATTGACCAACGGCGCGATAGAGAATCGGACTGACGTGCTGTTAAACACATGCCCATTTAACACAACACGCAGGCCGAGATTGTCTAAGTTGTCAAATCCTTTTGCACAGATCGCCCGATTGTCTTCTTGACGCATATCCATCATGTCTGCAATGATCCCAACAGCTGCCAAGTCATACGGGATTTTATCAATTTTGTATTTTTGAGAGAGGAGGTGCGCCGCTTTCAAAGCAACTCCCGCACCCGACAGCTGCGATCTTTCGACAGGATGCATCTCTGGATTTACAACGATAGCACTCTCTGATTCGCGGTCGGCGTAATGGTGATCTAAGAGAATCAAATCAGGTGTCAAGGAGGAATAGCTCGAATACTCATTGGAGCCACTGTCGCATGCCACAATGAGGTCGTATGAGTTTAGGAAAGATGCATCGTACTGGGTAAGCCCGTGAGTTTTTCCGTAACCAACCGTGATGTCTAAAGAGGAAGGAGGTAGAATTTTAGAGAGAGTGTTATAGATGATCGCGCCGCTCGTCAATCCGTCCGCATCGACATCCGCAACAACAAGAATGCTTTCGCCTTTTTGAATCGCTTCATCAATTCTATCGACAGCTCTATCCATGTTCTTGAATTCAAGAGGGCTGGATTCTTTCGCAAACTCAAGAGGGTCAACGATCATTGAGATGTCTTTGTCGTCGATGCCACGCTCTTTGAGAATGCGAATAAAATCCAAACCTTCGACAAGCGGTATCCATTGTTTGCTTACTATAGTTTTTCACCAACTTTCTTTATGTGATTCTTGTAATCCTGCATGATCTCTGGCCGGTCTGCTGGACTTTCTTTTTCATTCAGTCTTTCGTCGCGCAGCACATAGATATCATTGACTGGAAAAGGGAATGCTATCTTATGTACGTTACGCTCAATATCTTCGTTGCTCACATCTTTGTCGAGAGCAAGCACGATCGAAGCACCGAGAGAATTAAGAAGTCGCACCTGATCGGGACTGAGTATCTTGCCACCGATCGCCACGGTGTTATGGATGTCAAGCGAGTCCGCCTTGAGTACGGATTTCTCGGCTTCAAATACAATGACTTCTTTTTCTCTCCGTATTGCTTCTTCGTTTTGATACAGTCCATACAACACAACGGATTTTCTGGTGCGCAGTGCGTAGGTGTACTTGTTTTTAGCGGGTCTTGTTTCGCGGCTCTTCATGCCAACGAATCTGCCCTTCTCGTCATAGATAGGAATCATGATACACTCTGTTGACTGGTCGTAACGAATGTCAAACTTTGCTGCGGTCTCTTCTGTGATGCCTTCTTGTTCCCAATACGGATGAAGAAAGCGAGGGAATTGATTGAGAAATGTCCGGTCGTATACCCACGACTCTTTCTCTTTTTGTATGCCCTTCTTCTCGATCTTATCGAGCCAATCCAAAACAGACGGAACCTTTTCTTCTTTCTTCGTATTGTCCAACTCGACGAATCCTGCAACGAATTGAACAGCCTGCTCAAATGTGCGGCCAGTGAGCTGACGGATCACAGAGAAAACATCTTTAACAACATACTTCTCAAATTCCGGCGTTGTGTACATCTCAGCATTGAAGAAGTTGCCGTTGTCCCAGATCACGATGCCTGATGGATTGTCCGAACCATTACCTTTTGTAGAGGAAAGAACGTTGCCGCGAACATGCACCTGTTCGCAGCCGAGTGATTCAAGCATGTCGCCAATATCTTCGAGGGTGAGTTGATCTTTAATCTCTTGTGGTGACATCATTGACCGGCTCCGTCCAACAGTCTACCTCGATGTTATTCTTCACCCATTCTTCAAGCTCTTTCTGGATGATAGCTTCCGGAATGGAATCTGGATATTCGAAAACGTCCTCGATGTAATCGCCGTTTATGCCAGCACAAAACCTGATAAGCATTACTTGTTCACCTCACAGTCCACGACATGTTTCTTTCCCCACACGTCCATGTATTCGATGGCGCATTTGTCGATGTATGTGATCGGTCTTTCATTGGATGAGAGCGGATCGGTCTTTCGCCAAGTGATCACCAGTGCGATGTTGTGTTCAAGCGTATCCACCATGTGGCGCATCGCTTCCAGTTTGGTGTCGGCGCGTTGAATCTGTCCATGGTCTTCCGTAAACATGGCGCGATTGTATTCTTTGATCTCTTCTCTCATGAATTTTGCAAGCTCTTTGTAATCCAATCACATCTCCCTCTCTATAATTTCATTAACCGTCATCCATTCATGATCGATGAGAATGGAAACGAAAAACTCACGCCCCATCACTAGATATGTTTTACCAATCCGGATGTCAGGGTAGTCTCCTTCAAAATCCCAACGGAGAAAACCTAATTCCGTGTCATTTAAGAACTCATCGATTTTGCACAAGTCTTTGTACTCGCTGAATTCTGTAACCCAATCGATCACATCGTCATCATATTCAGGCCACTGCCCTTGGTCATATAGCTCGCTCTGATGGTGATCGAGAAAATCATTCAGCAGGTCAAAAAGGCACATCGTCCGATCAAAAAACTGTCTGTTCAAACTCGGCTCAGACAACAGCCTGGCTTCTAACGAATCGTCCAAGTTCATTGAATGTCACCGCCCCTCTGTTCACTTCAAACGCCAGCTCAACGCCAGCCATCCCTGATCTGTTCTTTGCGATCTTGCAAACCATGTAGCGTTTGTCAAGATCAAACGGATATGCGTCTTCTTCTCTCGCTCCTCTTGGAATGTACGACGATACTTCCAGTTCTTTATATTGGATGTCGCGCCAGATGAGAAGACTGTCCAGCACATGTGAAATCTGAGTGCCGTTCGCGATGTTGTTAATGTCCAAGTCTTTGTCATTGACGCTTTGAGTGGTGAGCTGCGCGGTAAAGAGAAGCGTTGTATTGAGTTCGATCATCAAGTCTTTCAACTGCTCAACGGTTCTCGGATACTGCTGCCACTCTTGAAGTTGCGTTGTTTGATTTGCACTTCGCATTGGTTTCAAAACATCGATCACGATCATCTCAACGCCATTCATCTCAGCTTGCTTGATATAGCGCTTCAAGGTTTCGTAGTCGTAGATGTTGACACAGATGAAATCGACATTGCAATGTTCTTCAAAATACTCGGCGGCTTTTGCCAACTGTTGGCGTTGTTGCCATGTGATATTGTTTGTTGCGATTGTTGTTTCTTGAAGTGGTTCGTCATCATGATAAAGGTGATTGTAGATGCTGGTAAGAAACTGTAACTTCATCTCCTGCTTTGTCATCTCGGTCGATATCAGCAAGCATTTGTGGTCACTGAATACAGACGTATGCAAGAGCAGGTCTGTCACAATTCTCGTCTTCCCGCGATTGGTATGAGCCGCGATACAGTTCACGGTTCTCATACGCAATCCACGGAGATAACGATTTAACAATTCGTGAGGAAGATCGATGCCGATATCCGGATGCTGCTGGATCTCTTCAACAAATTCCTGCATACCAACACCAATGTTTTCCGCTGATTCAATCCCTTTGAGGTTCAAGGAAATGCCATTAAGGAAGCGTTCGTAGTTTTCAATAAGAAATTCAGGCGAGTGATCCTTGAACACGTCAATGTAATTGTCGAGATTGATGCCGCGCTCTTTCATCTCGCGCATCGCGTAGTATGTTTTGAGCTTGGTGTACACTGGCGCAAAATCTGAGACAGAGTTTTCGCTCACGGTAGACATACGGGCAAGTGTTTCGAACCCGCCTAGGTCTTTGAACTCTTTGTTGTAGCCGCCAGATTGTCCATCAAGGAATACCTTTAGCGCCGTTTCATTGACTTTGCCTTGTGAGATGTAGCAGTCATAGAGCATACGATAAAGGAAGCGGATGTCCTCGAAAGAAAAGTCCATCGACGGATTGATCTTGTCACCGTATTTATCAAAGAGGGATGGGTCATTGAACAACATACCGATTGCCAGTGCTTCACACCTTTGATCGCTGTACTCTACTGGATTATCCAATGTTTGACCTCCTTCTTTGACGTCTCGTGTGGCGGTAGTTCCGGCGGTTCTGTTCTTTCTTCGTATTGCATTTCTTTAACATGCGTCTTGTAAGCCCTGCTGAGATATGGGGCATTCCGTTTTAACAAAAGTAATACGGTGGATTCAAAGTGAGCTTGGTTGTCGTACTCTTTATTTTTCAGATACAACATGTGATCTTGTGTATCCAAGAAATAAATGATCGCTTCGTCACTGTAAGATTTTGCCAGCGCACGGATCATATTCGCTGTGTTTTTTGTGAGATGTTTGTCGCCAAGAAAATTGCTTTCGATAAACTGGATCGCATTCATCATTCAGCAGCGGCAGCTTCAATGTCTGCTTTGATCTCGTCAAATTTTTCCGATACGGCAGGATGAGTGTATGAGCTGGCACCATGTTTGCGCATGATGTCCATCGCTTTTTTCTTAGTGATCTTCTTCTCATGCGCGAGCTGGTTCACCAACTCTTTTAGTTCATCGCCTTTAGTTGGATTGCTTGTCGGTTTCGCAACAGCCTGAGATTTGATGGCGGCTTCTTCGATAAACTCATCGGTGTCTGCATCCTTCGCATCATCGATGGCAAACAAACCATTGAGCGCATACTTGCGTGCGTAGGATGAGGTTGAACCGGTGATCTGAGACTCATCCATCCCCTTCTTTGCTTCCGGTTCACGCGCATACGCGGTCACTTCAACCTTATCTCCTGTCTCATTGTCGACCAGCGCCGCATGTGCTTCTACATAAATGCGGTCTTCGACTGGGACAATACAGTCAGAAAGAACGACGGATACATCTTGTTCTTCTACGAATGGCTTGAGTCCTTCAAGGATATCCTCACAGGAACGATAAGAGAATCCGCCAAACTTATTCCATTGCCCTTTCGGTGCGTTTAAATTCCGCTGGATAATCCCGAGCTTTTGATAGATCGTTTTCCCCATGGCTTACACCTCGAACAATTCTTCGTCGTCATCGTCTTTCTTTGGCGTCAGGTCTTCTTTGGTGTATGGCTCATTGTTCTTGACGTCGATGCCATAGAGCACGTAACCAACAACCTTGCGCTCACCAAACCCGCTGAAAGATTCGCCGCTTGTCCCGAAAGATTTTTTCGTAGTAGCAGCGGACGCTGGCACGAGGGTAACTTCGCCGTTTGTTACCGCGCATGTGGAGCCATAAGGAATTTGGTTTTTGATGTCAGCAAGCACGTCGCTGTCACCGCCCCAGTAGAATGCTACCGGGAAGACATTCTTTTTGTAATCGATGAGAACGCCTTTTACTCTGTTACCTTCGACTCCGGTGTAAACAAAGTCACCTCTGAGTTTCAGATAGCAATCACGCCCTTCGTCTGTTGGTGTTGCTTCGTCGGCATAGTAGTCTGTGTACATCACCTGCTTGCCTTTGTTTTCCCAGAAGCGGTGGCTCAGATTCCCAGAGATATAATACTTCTCTCCGTTTTCTGCAAACTCAATGTTGGACGCAGCGTCATATGGCTGTGGGAATACGCGAATATCCTTGTTGTCTTCATAGTCGAAACGGTCATCCCATGGCACGCTTTCCAGTTTGTTTTCTTTTACGTTCCAGCAACGCGCCTTGTCCTGTACGTAGCCGCGAATGTTGATCTGTGTTTTCAGATTGAGCTTGGTGTCATAAACGAAATCAAAACGAGCGGTCTTGAATTCGTTGCCGCTCGTTGTCTGTCTTGTGTTTACCCCGTATTGGTGATCGGTTCTATCCAACCCTTGAACAATACCGATGCCTTGGAATTTAAGATTGGTAGTTTTTAATTCCATATTTCCCTCCGTGATATGTTATTGACTGTCATTTTTCTAATGCTTAATTTACTGTCATTATACCACGCTTCTCCACTAATTCCAGGCGGTGGAAAAGAAATATGAATAAATTTAGCGCAATAATATCTCCTGTATACGTATATAATATTGGATCAGCGCGTAGTTCGTGGTCGTTGGTATCGTTCCGCTTGCTAAAATGCCGCTGATATAAACGGTGTATAGCTTGGTCGAAAGAACTTTCTTTGTTGTGTCGCTGAGTCCACGAAGCAAACTCTTGTATCTCCGGGTCGGTGTCTTCCCATGGCTGTCAAGAGCGAAATCGTCTTCTGATGTCAAGCATGTAAACAGCAGCTTATCTTTAATGGTCTTCCCATCGTGAATCACAGTATCGTCGCCGGATGTTTTGATACTATCAAGGCTGATGTCTTTCCGCACGATACCATTCCAATAAAAAATATAAAGGATCGTCTCTGTGATAACAGATTTGTTTCGATACCCACCCTCGATCAGCTCAAACATCTCTTCTTCAAATACTGCCCATTCTTTTGGTGAGACGTACAGTTTGGCTTCTTCTTCGAGATCGACCACATCAAGGATATCCAAGCATGATTTTTTGTACAGCGCTCCCCAGTCCGCGTCAAATTCTACAGTTGCCAAGCCGCGAATAAGAGCGCACGCAGTCATGGCATCGCTATACTTTACAAAGGAATGCTCCTTTATAAACCGTGTATAGGAATGTATGTTCATCTTGCGCGGATTGTAGCCGATATACTCCCCGAATTCGAGCGCGAGCTTGTGAACGGTCTTTGTATATTTTGACGACGCGGTGCGCTCCTCAATGCCGTCTATGTAATCTTTTTCAAAGCTGTACATCATAGACCTCCACAGTCATTCGATCGAGATAATATTTCGTTTCTTCGTCGTGCTTGCACATATAATCATGGCCGATACTTCTTTCAAAAATCTCCCGACTAAATTGAACATCGATGTATCGCAATGGACTCTTTGGCGTTGACCCTTTAAGCATTGCGCCTTTGCTTCGACCTTCTAATAATTCATAGCAAGTGTGGTACATGGTTCCAACAAGCTCGCTTCCGGCGACAATGATCCCATCCTCCGTCTTCTCGATGTCGCCGACCGCAATATCATTCACTCTTTTTTTACACGGATATTCCCATGCTATCGAAGCGATGATAAAGTTGCGTGCCGTAGCAGAGTTGGCCTTGCCCTGCGATAAACGGTCACTGATTATTTTTACAAAGTCTTCCCACTCCGTATTTGATATAAAGAACTGTCGGTCATAAGAAAAGTCATGGTTATTATATATTTCAGCTCGAAGTATTTTCGCTCGCCGACGCATAACACCATGTTCAAAATCTCTATCTAATATGTTGCTTATAAAATTCGCCGTATTATATTCATCAAGTCCGCTCATCGTTTTTGTCGACAGGAATTGATTGAGTGTTTTCCAATTCATTTTTTTAAGATCAAAATCCATCGCTTCAAAGTATTCCATGGCGTTATCTAAAAGAAAAGGGCGATGTTTAATGACCGTTCTTTTTGAAACGGCATTATAAAAATCTTCGTACCCAAGTTTATATTCAGTCATAAATGATCACCGCAATCTTATGATAGTATTTATCCAGCACTGCATTGCTAAACTTCGCATCTTGTTTTCCCTGCGAGAGCCGATACAATAAACCGCTCGTGTAAAGGTCGGATGCTCGCATGTTTGCAATACGAAGAGTGAAAGTATTGATGGATTTAAATGAGTCACGCATCGCAGGCCGCCGACTATACACTACATCGTCTGGCGCGAGCTTGTTCAAATGCGTCTGGATCAACGCAACTACATTCTTATCGATCGGCAGATTAAAGTCTCGATCTTGGATGTAAACAAAGCCGGTCTCATCAATGTCTTTCTTTCGTATTGCCCGTAGTTCATGCGGCGTCACACCGCGTGCTGTTAAAACTAGGACAAAGAAATAATCATCATATGCGCCGTAAGGCACGTTGCTCAATTCAAAAATTCCCGTGGCTAAAAACTCATCCCACTCATCTTTGGTGGCAAAAAATGCTGCTTCTTTTTTGAGATCGCACGCATCAAAAAGCTCATACACAAGATCAAATTTCCAGTCAATGTAAAA